>DATNOR010000208.1:0-25972 GCA_035601235.1 Gemmatimonadales bacterium | reverse complement strand
GCGGTGTTCTTGAACGACATCGTGGTCGGCTTGAGCGGCGCGCTCTACATCACCGACACGGGCATCCGGTTCGACGACGTCGGTAACGTGCTGCATCCGGGTCCGGATCGGGTATTCCGCGTGGGACCGGACCGGGCGGTCACCCAGGCCATCCGCGGCGACACGCTCGGTCGCCCCAACGGAATCGCCGTCGATCCGGTTGGCAAGCGCTTCATCATCGTCGAGTTCGGCGGACGCTACGTGCTCGGCTGGAAGCCCGGCGACAAGGCGCCGAGCGTGGTCGCGAAGGGCCCCGGCGGATTCGACGGCGTCGTCGTCGTGGGTGGCAGGATTCTCGTGTCGAGCTGGGCCGATTCGAGCGTGGCGAGCTACGAGACGGGCCAGGAGGTGAAGCTCATCAGCGGGATCGCCGGCCCCGCTGATATCGGCTACGATGCAAAACGGAACCGCTTGTTGATCCCCTCGCTGCCGGGGAATCGCGTGGAGATCTGGCAGCTGCCGTAGCGCCGACGCAACACACGCGGAAACGTTGTCCTGCACGCCGCCCCTTCCCGCAGGGTGTAAATCTTGCTATCAGTGCGAAGCTGCTACTTGAGGTGAGCTACTCCGTGTTCGACGTTGGCGGCAGCACCCGGCAAGAGATCCGAATCGTCCTCGCGGACGATCACGCCGTGGTGCGCGCCGGCCTCCGCGCACTGTTGGAAAGGCAGCCGGGCATTCTCGTCGTCGGCGAGGCCCAGACCGGCGGCGAGGCGGTCGCGCTGACGGCGTCGGCCCGTCCCCACGTGGTCCTCATGGATCTTGCCATGCCCGGGGAAGGCGGCATCGACGCCACGCGGCGCATCACCATGCTCGGACTGGGGACCAAGGTCCTGGTGATCACCGCGCTGCCCCAGGAGCAGCAGCTGTGCGACGCGCTCGAAGCGGGCGCCAGCGGCTTCTTACGGAAGGACGCGTCAGTGGAGCAGCTGGCGCGCGCGATCCGCACCGTGGCGGGCGACCGGCTGTTCCTCGACGAGGACGCCGCCCGTCTGGTCGTGCTGCAGCGCTATCGCAAGACGGGGCAGGTCGAGGACGAAAAGGCGGCGGCGGAGCGGCTGAGCCGGCGGGAGCGCGAAGTCCTTGCCCTGCTCGCCCTCGGGCACAGCTCGAAGGAAATCGGCCAGAAGCTGTCGCTCAGCCCGAAAACGGTGGACGAGTACCGTGCGCGCTTGAAGGATCGCCTTGGGCTCACGCGCCGGCCGGAGCTGGTGCGGTTCGCCTTGCGCACCGGGCTGCTGGTCGAATCCGAGCCCATCGGACCCGTCACTCCCACCCTTCCGTCTTCACCTCCGCGAGCACCGACTCCAGGGGGTTGAGCTCCACCTCCGTCGGCTCCGCGGGCAGCTGCAGGGTCGCTTCGGTCAGCGGCCCGTGCACGTTCACCCGCGCGTAGGCGCGCCCGCCGCCGGCGAGCTCGATCCGGAGCGGTACCGGCATCAGGAAATCCGCCGGTACGTCTTCCTGTCGGATTCGCAGTCGTAACGCGTAGCGATGGTCGGGCGTGGTGTCCGCGTGCCAGGAGAGGATGTACCTCGGCACGGCGGTGCCGTTCACCCATTGGTCGAAGAACCAATCCATCGGCAGGCCGATATGCCGCTCGACGACGCGTGCAAAGTCCCGAGTGGTCGCCCGCTTTCCCTTGTACTCCTGGTAGAAGTCCTGCATCATGTCCTCGAACGCGTCCTCTTTCATGGTGCGGAAGTCGAGCATCATGTTGCGGAGCATCTGGAGCACCCAGGCGCCCTTGTAGTAGGTCATGAGGTACGCGTCCCGCGGGTTTCGGAACGCGGCCCGCGCCCCGATGCCGATCGGCGAGGCCTCGTTGCGTCGCCCGCGGATCTCCTTGCGCCAATGCTCGAGATGCTTGAAGAACTTCGGGTTATCCCGGAGCACGAGCTGCATGTACCACCAGCCGGAGAACTCCGCGAACCCTTCTGACAGCCAGTGGTCTCGGTAGGTCGCCGGCTCGACGCCGATCCCCCACCATTGATGCGCCACTTCGTGGGCACGAAGGATCTCGTCGTACCCGCTGTCCCCCACGGCCTGGAAGGTCCACACCGGAAGATAAATGAGGCCCGGGAACGCCTGCCCGTAATCGAAGGGGATTTCCGCGGCGTAATAGTGGTCGAACAGCGGCTTGCCGTACACCCGTGTGAAGAACGCCAGGCTGTTCGCAACGTCGCCGCCCACGTCCTGCTCCGGCGATTGCCGCGACAGCAGCCTGGCTACCCACAGGCTCGCGCCCACCTTGTTCTCCAACGTGAGGAAGAACCGGTCGAGCCGGTGATGCGCCTCGTCGTTCGAGTGGACCGTCACCGGCGGGATCCGGGGGTCGGCGATCTTGAATTCGCTGAGTTCGCCCACGCTGAAGCACACCTGGTCGGCCGGACGCTCGGTGGTCCAATGCGTCGTGACCATGTCCCCCGTCGTGTGGAAATCCACCAGCCGACCGATACTTGCCAGGCGGTAGCGCTGCGACGTATGGAACGTCAGGTCCACGTCGGTGGGTTGCTCCCCGTACCGCGGGAACCAGTCGTACGAGCTCTTGACGAAATACCACCGGTCGAGCGACGTGTGGAGTTGCGAGCTGACCTCAATCGGCCACCAGCGCGTCATCTCGTCGACGATGGACATGTAGCCGATGAGGTCGCCATGGTAGGCTACGTGCACGGACCGCGCCTCGCCGGCGCGAGCCGGCGTCGCGAAGCGGACCCAGAGCGCCGGGCTCTTCTTGGTCCGGAAGAACGTCAGCGGGGCTCCCGTGTCGTCGCTGACCGTGTCGACTTGCAGCTCCGAGAGCAGGGTGAGGGGCACCCAGCGCACGCCGTCGCGTCGCGCCGTGAGGCGCAGCGTGCTGTTGGCCGAAAAGCCCAGGCCTTTCGGGATCGTCGCTTCGATGCGGTACGAGTCGGGCCGCAGCGCGTCGCGCCCCTCCGCCGCCCTGGCGGTGGTGTCGTTCAGGTCCTGCGCCCGCCGAAACTCGGAGACGATTTGGAACTTGCCTCCCTCGCGGCCGCCGCGTAGCAGCGCCACCGGCTCTGCGTCGTCCGGGTCGAGCGAGAACATCAAGTCCTCGCCGTGCTCCCGCTTGACGTGGGCGTAGAAGAATCCATTCGCCTCCCCGTTCATGAGGTCGATGATGAGCGTCGGCTGCAGCACGTCCCGGCCATCCACAAGACGATCGAGCGCGTCGTGGAGCACGCCGGACGCCCGGCCGAGGTCGCCGCGGGCATCGAAGGTGATCTGGCGCTCGAGCTCGGTCAGCGTGGAGTCCGTGAACACGAAGGCGGCAGCGGATATGCGTGAATTCACCACCGAGTCCCCGAGCACACGCCGCGCCTCCCGGCGCTCGACCTGCAGCGGTGGTGCGAACGTCACCGATCCCTCGCCGATGAAGATCGCCGCGATCGCCCGCCCGGCGACGGGGGTCGCCAGATACAGGGTCCCGTTGTCGAGCTGGAAATGGATGGCGTCGCGCTGCAGCGAGACGTTGTGCACCGACGCGACCGAGTCGGCACGAGCGGTCATCTGTCTGAGCGCGTCGAACACGGGCTCATAGCGGTCCGGCTGCTGGGCGGCGGCCGGAGCCGCGAGCAGCGGCAGTAGGGCGATCGCGCGGGGAATGGTGAAAGAGGCCATGCGTCGTTAGTCCCACCCTTCCGTCTTCACGTCCGCGAGCACCGACTCCAGCGGGTTGAGCTCGAGCGCCGTCGGCTCCGCCGGCAGCTGCAGCGTTGCCTCGGTCACCGGCCCGCGCACGTTCACCCGCACGTAGGCGTGTTCCCCGCCGGCGAGCTCGATGGCGATCGGCACCGGCATGACGAAGTCCCTCGGCACGTCCTCCTGCCGGATGCGGATGTGCAACGCGTAGCGATGCTCGGGCGTCGGTTCGGCGCGCCAGGCGAGGATGTAGGTCGGAATCGCCGTCCCATTCAGCCACTCGTCGAAGAACCAGTCCATGGGGACGTCGATATGCCGCTCGACCACGCGCTGGAAATCGCGCGTCGTGGCCCGGCGGCCGCGGTACTGCCCGTAGAAGTCCCGCATCACGTCCGAGAAGGCGTCCTCCTTCATGGTGCGGAAGTCGAGCATCAGGTTCCGCAGCATCTGCAGCACCCACGCCCCTTTCTCGTAGACCATCACCTGGTAGTCGCGGGGCTGGATCTCGGCCACGCGCACGCCCAGCCCGGTCGGCAGCGCGTCGCCCCGCCTGGCCCGGATGTCGCGACGCCAATCCTTCAGGTGCTTGAAGAACTTCTCGTTGTCGTTGAGCACGAGCTGCATGTACCAGAGTCCGGCGAAGTCCGCGAATCCCTCCGAGAGCCACGCATCCCGATACGTGGCAGGTTCGACCCCAATGCCCCACCACTGGTGCGCCATCTCGTGGGCCCGAAACATCTCGTGGATGCCGTTTTCCTCGAACGACCGGAACGTCCACCACGAGAGGTGGATCAATCCCGGGAACGCCTGCCCGTGTCCGTAGGGGATCTCGGTCGCGTAGTAGTGCTTGAACAGGGGCGGGCCGAACACGCGGGTGAAGAACGCCAGACTGTTCGCCACGTCGGCGCCCACGATCTGGTCGGGATCGCGCTGTCCCAGCAGCAGGGCGCCCAGATGGATGTGGGCTTCCCGGTTGACATGGACGGTCACCGGCGGGATGCGTGGATCGGTGATCTGGTACTCCGTGAACGGGCCCACATTGAACGATGCGACGAACGCCGGACGCTCCGTGACCCAGTGCGTGGTGCGAACGTCGCCTTCGACCCGTGAGTCGACCAGCCGGCCGCTGCTCGCCAGCGGGTACTTCGCCGGCGCGTGGAACGTCAGGTCCATGTCCGCTGCCTGACCCGAGCCGTATGTCGGGATGCCGTACCGGGGGAACCACAGGTCGGCCGACTTGAGGAAGAACCACTGATCGAGCGCCGGCGGGAGCCGACGGCGGATCGAATCGGGCAGATGACGCTCCATCCCCTCGATCAGCGAGCCGTACCTGATCAAGCTGCCATGGTACACAACGCGAAGCGAGCGCGTGTCGCCCGCAGCGAGTGGGGTCGCGAAACGCACCCACAGCTCGGGGCTGTGCTTGACCCGGAAGAAGCTGTCCACCGACCCCGTCTCGTCGAGCACCGAGTCGACCTTCAGCTCCTCGTATAAGAGGAACGGAGCCCAGCGTACGCCCTCGCGGCGGGCGGTGACCCGGATCGAGGCCTGGGCCGAGAAGTCGAGGTCCTTTCCGAGTGTGGCCTCGATCTGGTAGCGCTCGAGCTTCAGCGGATCGGGTCGCTCGACGCCAACGAGCACGCTGTCCTGGAGATCCTCGACGCGCGGGAACTGCGACACGATCTGGACCTTCTGTCCGTCCAGCTTGCCGCCCCGCAGCAGCTCGATCTGCTCCGGCTGCTCGGGGTCGACTTGGAACATGAGGTCCTCACCTTGCGACCGCTTGACATGAGCGTAGAAGAATCCGTTCGCATCTCCGTTCAGGAGCCCGCTCATCAACGTGGAGCTCTCCGCCTCGTGCGACCGTCGCTCGAGCAGGCGACCGAGCGCGTCGCCCACGGGTCCCGTCGCGTCGCCGCCGACGGCCGCCGGGCCGAAGCTGAGCTGGCGGGTGAGCTCCCACAGCGTGGAATCGGTGAAAACGAGGACGGCGGCGGAGATGTCCGTCTTCAGGATGGAGTCGCCGAGCACGTGATTGAGCTGCGCGCGCTCGACCCCCAGCGGCGGCATGAACGAGACGGCGCCCCGACCGGCGAACACCGCACCCACAGTGCGCCCCGCGACCGGGGTCAGGAGGTAGAGCCGGCCCTCGGCGAAGTGAAACTGGATGGCATCGCGCTGAAGCGTGAAGTTGTGGACCGTGGCGACGCTGTCACCCCGGGGCGCGAGTTTGCGCAGCGCCTCGAACACCGGCTCGTAGCGCTCGGCCGTGGCGCCGCCGCCCGGAGCGGATGGCGGTGGCACCGGCGTGTCCAGTCGCTGTGCCGCCAGCGCGATCGGGCCGCAGGCGCACAACAGCGCGAAAACAGCGAGACGAAACGGGAAGGGCGTCACGCGGGGCTCCGACGCTGGTCGCCGCAAGAAATGTGGCGCCGTCGCCACCCTCACAGCTAGCGCCCGAGTGTCGCGTCACCGCCACAGACAGCGATCAACCGACGAGGATCGGCTCCTCGCGGGCGGGCTGCCGGTACACGTAGCGCTGGCCGGCGTAGTTTCGCAGCACGACGGCGTCGTCGGTGAGCGACTCGACGTATTCTGGCAAGAGCGGGATCTTGCCGCCGCCGCCGGGAGCGTCAATCACGAAGTGGGGCACGGCGAGGCCCGAGGTCCACCCGCGCAGCGCGCGGATGATCTCGAGCCCCTTTTCGACGCTGGTGCGAAAGTGCTCGGCGCCGGCGACCTGGTCGCACATGTAGATGTAGTAGGGCCGCACCCGGGCGGCGAGGAGTCGCTGCATCAGGCGCTTCATGACCGCGGGGTCGTCGTTCACGCCCTTCAGGAGGACGGTCTGACAGCCGAGCGGAATGCCGGCGTCGGCGAGCATGGCGAGCGCCTGCACGGCCGCCGACGTGAGCTCGTCCGGGTGGTTGAAGTGGGTGTTGATGTAGAGGGGATGGTAGCGCCGCAGGATGTCGCACAGCTCCGGCGTGATGCGCTCCGGGAGGTGGCACGGCACGCGGCTCCCGATGCGGAGGATCTCGAGATGGGGGATCGCCCGCAGGCGCCGGCACAGCTCGTCGATGCGGCGGTCGGAGAGGAGCAGCGGGTCGCCGCCCGACATGATCACGTCGCGGATCTCCGTATGCGCCGCGAGATAGCGGAAGGCCGACTCGAGCTCGCGCATCGAGATCTTCTCGGGATCGCCCACCTTGCGGCGCCGGGTGCAGAAGCGACAATACGACGCGCACACCGGGGACACGAGGAACAGGGCCCGATCGGGATAGCGGTGGGTAATGTTCGGCACCGGCGAATGCGCGTCTTCGGCGAGCGAATCGACCAGGCCGTCGCGCACGTCGAGCTCCTGCAGGTCCGGCACGTACTGCCGCCAGATCGGGTCGCCGGGCGATTGAATCAGGTCCACCATCGCCGGCGAGATCCGGAACTCGAAGTTGAGCGCGGCCTGCCGCAGCCGCTCGAGGTCCGGGAAGTGCTCCGGTCCGAATTTCGCCACGAGCGCGTCGAGCGAGGCGAGGCTCTTCTTACGCAGTAGCTCTTGCCACGACTCCATGCGTCAGGTCCTTGAGATAGATCACCAGATCGTCACCGGCTGCGTAGTAGCCGGGGATCAGCGCCGCGCGGGCGTAGCCGCGTCGCTCGTAGAAGGCGCGCGTGGGCCCGTAGTCGGCGCGGGATGACGTCTCGACGATGATCAGGCGTCCGTGGTCCGTCGTGAGCCGGTCTTCGACGGACGCCAACAGCTGCGTGCCGACGCGTTTGCCCTGCCACGCGGGGTCGACGACGATCCAGTAGAGGTCGTAGGTCCCCGTCGTTCCCGGCGTGGGGCCCCAGCAGGCATAGCCCACGAGCTCTTCGCCGGCGAACGCGCCGAGAAAACGATAGTCGTCGTCGCCGTCGAGGGCATCGTCGAGCAGCTCCACCGCGATGGCGACCTCGTCCGGCCGAAACAGGCCGGTAGCCGCGGTGAGCCGCTCAAGTCGTGCGCGTTGGGCGCGGCCGACGGGACGGAGCGAGCAGCTCACGCGCCGCCTTGGCCCCCTGCGCGTCGCGCAGCGCCACCTCGGCGATGCGCCGCACCAGCTCGGCGTAGTCCCACCCGGCGGCCTTGGCCATGCGCGACAGGCCGGCGTCGTCGTTCAAGTCGGGGTTGGGGTTGACCTCGAGGATCCAGACGCGGCCCTGATCGTCGAGCCGCAGGTCCACGCGACCGTACCCCTTCCCCTGCATCACGCGCCACGCCGCCTCCGCGACCCGGACCAGTCGGTCACCGAGCTTCTGCGGGATGTTCGCCGGGCAGACGGGCACGCTCCCCAGATCGTCGGGCGACCCGGCTTCCCACTTCCCGGCGTAGGTGAGGATCGGCCACGCGCCCTCGGGCATGCGGCTGAAGTCGATCTCGGAGATGGGGAGCGCGCGGGTGCCGACGAACCCGACGTTAAACTCGCGCCCGGCGACATATTCCTGGACCAGGACCTCGTCGAACCGCTCGGTCATCGCGGCCACGCGGGCGCGCAGGGCCTTGCGGTCGCTCACCACCGAGCCCCGGTCCAGCCCTGCGCTCGCGTCTTCCGCGGCCGGCTTGACGATGGCGGGAAGGGGAAAGTCGTCCTCGATCTTGCCTTGCGCGACGGTCCAGCGCGGGATCGGGAGTCCCGCCTGCGCGAGCAGCGCGTTGACGATCGGCTTGCGACGACAGGCCGCGATGGTCCACAGGCTCGCCCCCGTGAGCGGGATCCCGGCGAACTCGAGCGTGCCCACGACGTGCTCTTCCCATTCGCTCCGGCCGTGCACGCCTTCGCACAGGTTGAAGACCAGGTCGGCGCGGCGCGCCACCTGGAACCAGCGCATGTCGTGTCGCACGGGGACCTTGCGCATCTCGTGGCCGGCGCCCATGGCGCCGAAGCTCGCGCCGATCTCGTCCACGGCCTTCATCACGCCGCGGATGTCCTCCGGCGTCCAGTCCTCGGCGCCGGGGTCGTAGAGGATGACGAGCTTCACGCGGACGCTGCCGCCGCGTGCCGGGGCGCCGCATGCGGCGTCCCGACCACGGCGCGCGCCGGCAGGTCTCGCCCCGTGAGCCGCCGCCAGGCGATCCGTACCACTTCCTGGATCAGCTCGTCGTAGCCGAACCCCGCGGCGCGCGCCGCCTTGGGGAAGCAGGAATTCATGGCAGGGTCGGGGATGATGCCCGGGAGCGGGTTGAGCTCGAGGATGTTGGGGACGCCGAACCGGTCGATCCGGACGTCGACCCGGCACCAGTCGCGGCAGCCGAGCGCGTGGTAGGCGTCGAGCGCCGTGCGCTCGATCTCCCGATACAGTCCGCCCGGCACGCGCGCCGGGCACTGGAAGATCGCGAGCGGTGCCTCGGGCCGGTCCCACACCCACTTGGCTTCGTAGCCGTACACGGGGGGCGCGCCCCGAGGCAGCGTGGAGAAGTCGAACCCGATCACCGGCAGGCAGTACGCCTCGGGGCCGTTACCGAGAATCGCGACCGTGAATTCCGGACCCGGGAGGTACGTCTCGACCAGCACCGGCTCCGCGTAGCGCTCGACCAGGAACCGGACGCGCTCCCGCAGCGCCGCCGCCCCGTCGCACAAGTTGCTGCTGAACACGCCCTTGCCGGATCCCTCGGCCACGGGCTTGACGAACACCGGAAACGGCAGCGCCATCCGGTCCACGTCGTCCGGTGTCTCGAGGCACACGAATGGGGCGGTGGGGACGCCACGGAAGGCGAGCGTCTCCTTGGTGCGCCCCTTGTGCAGCGAGAGCGCGAGGGTGAGCGGATCGGAGCCGGTGTAGGGGATGCTCAGGTACTCACAGATCGCCGGGACGAGCGCCTCGCGACTCTGGCCGCGGAACCCTTCGGCCATGTTGAACACCAGATCAGGGCGGGAGAGCGCGAGCTTCTGTGGGAGGAACTGATCGGCTTCGAGGCGGATGACGCTGCCGAAGAGACCGAGAGCCTGCTCCACCGCGGCGATGGTGGCGGGGTCGTCCCACTCGGCGTACGCGTCGTCGCTACTGTCGGGATCCTCGGTGGACGCGGGCTCCGGTTTTTCGTTGTATGCGAGACCGATTCGCATGTGGTCTCGGGTAACCTCCTACAAAAAAGGCCGCGGGTGCGGTCTGTGATTCGTCAAACGTGTGCTCGGATAGAGAATAAGAAAAGCCGGAGCGATGCGCAATAGGCAATTCGGAATTTTTTTTCGAATGACGCGCGTCACACCTTGTGGTACGCGACCCGCGCCGCCTCCTGTCGATCTTCGGCGACGTAGATCTCGAAGTCGGAGAAGAGCGCGGGCGCTTCGCGCTGCAGCTCGCGCAGACACGCGAGCGCCATGCGCCGGATCTCGAGCTCCGCGCCCTCGCCACATCGCAGCTCGAGCATGGTGCGCCACGCGCGCGCGTTCCCCGACACCACGATCTTGACCTCGGTCGCGTTCGGCAGCACGCTCCGTGCCGCCTCGCGTGCCATCTTCCGACGGTGCACCTTGTCCGTGACCCACTCGTAGCGTTGCATCAGCGCCTCGACCGCGCGCACGTACGCGGCCTGCGCGTCCGCGACCTCCGCCTGCCACTCGGCCTCGAGCTGCGCGTCGCCGAGGAGCGCCGGCGGCATGACGAATGCCGCGTGCGATTCGTCCACGTAACGCTGCGACAACTGGGAGTAGCCGAAGCCCGCCCGGTGTCGGACGAGCTCGTGCGAACAGGAGCGGGAAATCCCCTCGATCAGGAGCACGTAGACGGCGTGCTCCAGCACGGAGCCATGTCCCTGCTTCTTGATGTTCTCGAGGTACTCGGCCGTCGATCGGTGCGCCGGGTTGTGCTGGCTCATGTAGCAGATGCGCCCCGCGAACTCGGCGAGCCGCTCCCCGGACGAGGCGTCCCCCTGCCACTGCACCCGCAGGTGCGCGGGCTCGAGGAACTCCGGGCGGGCGATGAGGGTGACGCGGGGGGCTCGGAAGACTTCCATAAGGGGCTAGGGGCTAGGGGTCAGGGGCTCGGGATGGCCAGTTCGAGCTTCGGGATCGCCCAACCGGCGGTCCGTTCGATCTCGCGCAAGCGTGCGGCGACGTCGTCGGGAATCGGCGCCGCCGCCGGTCCCACTTTGAGGTCGGCGAGCGGCGCCCAGTCGGCCGAGGGGATAATAACACCGGGATTGAGGGTCGAGCCCGCATCGTAGGCTCGCTTGACCTCGCGAAACAGCGTCGCCACCTCGGGCCCGTAGAAGCGCTCCAACAATCCGGCCCGCAACCGGCCCACACCGTGCTCGCCGCTCGGCGTGCCGCCCAGACCGAGCAACAGCTCAACGGCGTCGCGGTACAGCGCCGCCAGCCCATCGCTCCAGCCGGGGCGAGTCACGTCGGGGAGGGTGTTGACGTGGACGTGGCCATCGCCCGCGTGGCCGAAGACCGCGATCGGGATGTCGTGCCGCGTGGCGGCCGCCCGGATCCCGGCGACGTAGTCGCTCAGCCGCTCGAGCGGCACGCAACCATCCTCGACGACCTGGAGCGAGCGCCGCGTTTCGGGGAGCCGGGCCAGGGCGGGACTCGCGAGCCGGCGCACCGCCCACAAGCGCTCGAGGCCGGCCCGGTCCACGGCGGTGGCTACATGCGCCGTGCTGGCCGCGAGGCCCCGGACCGCGTCGCCCACCACGCCACGCGCCGCCGCCTGGGTCTCGCGCTCGAATTCGACCAGGAGCAGGCTTTCTATCTCTAGGCCCTCCGGCAGGTCGACACCCGCCGGACGCACGAAATCGAGCAGCGTCCGATCGAGCAGCTCGACCGCCGAGGGGTTGAGCGCCACGAGGAACGGCACCGCCTCCGTCAGCTGCTCCAGTGTCCGGAACCCGAGCGCCACGCCGGCCACGTCTGGCGGGATCGGCTCGAGCCGCCACTCGACCGCGGTCACGAACGCCAGCGTTCCCTCCGACCCGATCAGCAGATCGAGCTCGTCTCCCGAGTCGGCGAAGTGATTCAAGGCATATCCGGCCGAGTTCTTGCGGGTCTTGGGAAACCGAGCCTCCACGAGCCGACCCTGGTCGGATGACAAATGGAACCGCTCCCCGCTCCCTGCTCCCCGAGTGACCCGCCTGGCCTCCCCATCGGTTCCGATGACCTCGATTGCCTCGACCCAATGTCGCACGCTGCCGCACCGCACCGAGCGTGGGCCGGCGGCGTTGGTGGCCACCATCCCGCCCGACGTGGCGAAGGCTCCGGAGGAGGGATCGGGCGGGAGCCGCAGGCCGAAGGGACGCGCCGCATCCGTCACGTCCGCCCAGGTGACGGAAGCGCCGGCCCAGAGCGTGCGTCGCGACCAGTCGGGCGCGGTCCACCGGAATCCCTGACTCATATCCACGACGACGTCGCGACCCACGCTCCCGCCCGCCATCCCGCTGCCTGCTCCTCGCGGCACGAGGTGCGTGCCGCTGTCGGCTGCCCAGCGCACCAGCCGTTGCAGCTCTTCGACGCCGTGCGGGACGGCGACGGCCGCGGGCACGATGCGATAGATCCCCGCGCCTTCGGAGTAAGCGGCGCGGGTGCGCTCATCCTTTAGCAGGGTAGGGGTCGATGTCACGATGGTGAGCGAAAGCTACAATCGTCTTGACACGACCATGGCACTGGGTGATGCTTGACCCGCATGACTGTCGACGCGGCGCCGGCGCGCGCCCAGCTGATCCGCATCGAGACCGACCGCCGACTCGGGCACGAGTGGGACGAGTGGGATGGCAAGCCGCTTCCCGGACGCGGCGATTTCTCGGCGCCACCCGGTCTTTTCTTCCGGTTCGCGGCTCTGACCATCGCGGCCCTGACGGCGGCGGCCGCGGCCCTGCTGTTCCTCCTCGCGCCCCGCCTCGCCGATTTGTGGGCAGGTTTGCCGCGCGCGCTGTGGCTCGCGCTCGGCGCGGCGACCGGGCTCGGCTGGCTGTGGTTCGCCGTGCTGCTGCAATCCTTTTATGGACGGACGCGGCTCCTCCCCGAGGCCTGGCTCGAGCGGGGCCCGTACCTCCGCCTGATGAGCGTCACGTCCTACGGCTCCAGGGTCTTCGGGAAACGGGACTGGGTCGAGCACGCGGGCATCGACGTGTACAACGCCCTGGCCGAACGGCGCCACCGGACGGTGCGAAAGGGTGAGCTGCTGGTGCTCATCCCCCGCTGCTTGTCCAAGGAGGCGCTGGACGGCGTGTTGACGATCGCGGGCCGCTACGAGGTGCCGGTGTTCGTCGCCACCCGGGGGCAGCTGGCGCGGCGGGTGATCCGGGAGCGGCGGCCACGCGCGGTCGTGGCCGTGGCGTGCGAGCGCGACATGACCACGGGGCTGCGGGACGTGGCGGGCAAGCTCCCCGTGCTCGCCCTGACGATGCGTCTCCCCAATGGCCCCTGCCGGGACGCCATGCTCGACCTGGACTTGATGGAGCGATGGGTGAAGAGCTGGGTCGCGTCGTAGCGACAGTTACCGCGCCGACTGCGGCGTGCCGAACTTCTGCTTCAACTTCTCGATCAGCTGCTGCGCCACCTTGTAGCCGCCGTGCTCGGGTGGCGTGATCACTTCGAGATCCCGCTCGGTGCGCGACGGATCGACGCGCGGCCGGTAGACGGGCTCGACGGTGAGCCGCGTCTGCCCGGGGACCCAGGGGTCGGCCCAGCAGCGGATCTTGACGGTCGCCGGCAGATCGGCGATGTCGCGCTCGTGGCGGTAGGAGCGGCGCCGCGCGGGGTCGTACCAGCTGGACTCGACGTACCCGTCGCGCACGTTGAACCGCGCTACCTCGAGGCTGTCGGCGGGCAGGAGACTGTCGAGCGCCACGGTGACGCGCTCCGGGCGGGCATTGAGCATCACGACCAACGCGCGCGGGTCGGGTTTGAAGTCGGGTCGCGTGGTGACGGGGGTGCAGGCGGCGAGAAGAAGGCAAACGCGGAACGCGGAAGGCGGAACGCGGAACAGAACGGTCGGAGTCTTTGCGCGCGACCTTCCCCTACTGTTCCGCGTTCCGCGTTCCGCGTTCCGCATTTAGTGTTTGTGCGCCTTCCCCGAGTCTTCATGCTCGTGCTCCTCCGCCTCCCCCGGCTCGTGATGGTGCCCCGCCGCGCGGTTCTCGATCTCGGCCTTCATCATTCGCGTGGGGACGCCCGCTGCGTGCTCGAACACCATCTTGCCGCCGATCACGCCCGTCCACACCACGGTCACGAGCCCCGCCACGCTGAGCACCCGTAGCCCGGCCTCCTCGGGAGGGGTGAGGCGGGCGCGGCGAAACAGCTTCCACCCCAGGACGACGGTGAAGATGCCCATGGTGGTGAGCGCGAGTGTCTCGTGCGTCTCCATCAGCTCGTGGATCGCCTCGCCATGCTCGATCGCGTCTTCGGCTTGGAGACCGGCGATTACCGCGATCCACCCGCCGATCACGCCGGCCCACAACGTCCACAGCGCCGCGGCCTTGAGGGATTCGCGCTTCGAGAGCCAGGCGCCGATGTCGAACAGCACGGTCACGAGCAGTAGTGCAGCCGGCAAGTCGTTTACCGCCGCGTGGAAGCGGGGCCAGTCGTAGCCGAACATGCAGGTCCTTTGGCGTAAGGGGACGGGGGACGAAAGACGGGTCAGACGCCCAGGTCGACGACCTTCGGGGGATCGACCGAGTAGTCGTAGAACCCCTTGCCGGTCTTGCGGCCGTTCATTCCGGCCAGCACCATGCGCTTCAGCAGCGGCGGCGGCGCGTAGCGCTGCTCGCGGTACTCCGTGAACATGATCTCGGCGATCTTGTACGTCGTGTCGAGCCCCACGAAATCGAGCAGGGTGAGCGGGCCCATCGGGTAGCCGCAGCCGAGCTGCATCGCCTTGTCGATGTCCGGCACGCTCCCCACCCCGCGCTCCACCGCCCGAATGGCGTCGAGCAGGTAGGGGACGAGCAGCAGGTTGACGATGAACCCCGAGTTGTCCTTCGCCGCCACGGGCTCCTTCGCGAGCGACTTGGCGAACGCAAAGCTGCGCCGGAAGGTCTCTTCCGACGTCGTGACGGTGCGCACGACCTCGACGAGCGCCATCAGGGGCACGGGATTGAAGAAGTGCAGGCCGACGAAGCGGTCGGCCCGCCGGGTGGCCGCCGCCATCGCCGCGATCGTCAGGCTCGAGGTATTAGACGCGAAGATCGTCGTCGCGGGGCACAGGCCGTCGAGCTCCTTCCACAGGGCATTCTTCAGGTCCAGGTCCTCGGTGACCGCCTCGAGGACGATGTCGCAGCCCTTCAATTCGGCGGTCACCGTTGTGAACCGCAGGCGCTTCAAGGCCGCATCCCGGTCGGGCGCGGGAAGCTTGCCCTTCTCCACGAACTTGCCGAGCGATTTCTCGATCCCCGCGCGGGCTTTGTCCCAGACTTGCTGCGACACATCGCGCACGATGGTGTCGTAGCCGGCGGTCGCGGCGACCTGCGCGATGCCGCTCCCCATGAGGCCGCACCCCAATACCCCCACCCGTTTGATGTCGGTCATGACGCTCCGGACTTGAGGTTGCCGGCTAGCCTCGGGGCGGTGCCCCGGGGCTCATGAAGGAGCGGATCTCATCGGCCAGGCGCGCGAACGCATTCACGCGCGACCCGGGGAGGGCGTGCTCCGGGCGGATCTCGCCGCGCTCCAGGCGGTCGAGCACCTGCTCCAGCCCGATCTGTACCTGCTCGTATTGACCCCGATGGGCGCGGAGCGCTGCCACCGCCGCCGCTCCCATGGCCGCCGCCGGCGCCCAGGCGAAGGGGGTGAGCACGGCCATCGCCAGGAAGGTGCCGGTCGCGGCGGCGCCCAGGCCGAACAGCGTGGCGGCGATGCCGAGCCGCTGCCGCCGCAGATTGGAGACGTCCGCCAACAGGTGCACGTGGCAGAAGCCGGTCTCGAGCGGCGTCACCTGGGCGGTGACCTCCGCGGCACGCGCGAGCGCGAAGCGACGCCCTCCGGCGCCGAGCGCGCGCTGGATCGACGCAAAGGCGCCGACCTTGGGATCCCACGAAATCCGATCTGGGTAGCGCCGCTTCATCTGCAGCAGCTCGTACTGCTCCATCCACAGGCCCAGGGAGCGCTCGACCCCGCCGGCGTCGCCGGGCACGACGCGCTGGGCCGAGAGTCGTGCCGGCCCCGCGATCCACGCGATCGGCCCGCGCCCTGCGGGCACGAGGGTGCGGGTGCGCTCCTCGAGCAGCGCCTGGCGCAGGTGACGCGCCGGAATGCCGACGTCCTGCCCGAGGGAGAGCAGCTCGGTCTCGGTGAGGCCGTCCCCGATGTCGTGCTCCCCCGCCTGCAGCTCGGCCGCGCGCTGTATAATGCGCTCGAGGGCCTCGCGGCTGATGAGCTCGCCCGCCATCGCTAGGCGCCGGCTTCGGTCTTGCGCGGCGGCGCGGGCAGGGGCTCGCCCGCTGTCTTCTCCGGCAGCGCCGCCACCCGCTTGGACACGCTGTCGAGAAACCCGCGGAACAGGTCGAGCGGCAGCGGGAAGATCGTCGTGGAGTTGTTTTCCGACGCGATCTCGGTGACCGTCTGCAGGTAGCGCAGCTGGATGGCTGCGGGCTCACTGCCGATGATGTGCGCGGCCTGGGCCAGCTTCTCGGACGCCTGGAGCTCGCCCTCCGCATTGATGATCTTGGCGCGGCGCTCCCGCTCGGCCTCCGCCTGCCGCGCCATCGCGCGCTTCATTTCGGGCGGCAGGTCCACGTCCTTGACCTCGACCGCCGACACCTCGACTCCCCATTCCTCGGTTCGTTTGTCGATGATGGTCTTCAGAATCGCGTTGATTTTCTCACGGTTCATGAGCAGCTCGTCCATCTCCGTCTCACCCAGGACCGAGCGCAAGGTGGTCTGCGCCAGCTGGCTGGTGGCGTACAAGTAGTTCTCGACGCGGATCACCGCGCGCACGGGGTCCTTGACGCGCATGTAGAGGACCGCGTTGACCTTGATCGAGATGTTGTCGCGGGTGATGACGTCTTGCGGGGGGATATCCAGCGCCACGACCCTGAGCGACACCTGTTGCGTCTTCGCGAACAGCGGCGGGACGTAGATCAAGCCCGGGCCCTTGGCGCCCCAGGAGCGGCCCAGGAAAAAGTACACGGCCCGCTCGTACTCCCGCAGCACCTTGAGGCCGCCGAAGAGATACAGGGCCAGGACGGCGAGGACTGCGGTGATCACCATGTCCACGGGGATTCTCCCTCAGGCTGGAAAGGCTTCCACGATCACCGCGGCGCCCTGGCCGCCGCCGATGCAGGCGGAGCCGAGGCCGAAGCGCCGCTTGGCGCGTCGCAGCGCGTGGAGCAGGTGGATCGTGATGCGCGTGCCGGTGGCCGCCAGCGGGTGGCCGATGGCGATGGCGCCGCCGTGCACGTTCGTCTTCGCCCGGTCGAGCCCCAGCTCCCGCTCCACGGCGAGATATTGCGGAGCGAAGGCCTCGTTCACCTCCACCAAGTCCATCTGCTCGAGCGTCATCCCGGCCTTCTGGAGCGCCTTGCGCGCCGCGGGCGCCGGGCCGATGCCCATAAACTTGGGCTCCACCCCCGCCACGGCCCAGGCCACGATGCGGCCCAGCGGCTTCAGGCCGTGCGCCTTGGCGTACGCGTCGCTCGCGATCACCGTCGCGGCCGCGCCGTCCACGATCCCCGACGCGTTGCCTGCGGTGACGAGCCCATCCTTCTTGAAGTACGGCTTGAGGGAGAGCAGCACCTCGAGCGTCGTGTTGGGCCGCATGTGCTCGTCGGCGCGATACTCGGTCGGCTCTCCCTTCTTGCCCTTCACGGGCACCGGTACCACCTCATCCTGGAAGACGCACTCGTCCCAGGCGCGCTTGGCGCGCTGCTGCGACGCGAGCGCAACCTCGTCCACGTCCTTGCGGTTGAGCTTGTACTGCTCGGCGAGCCCCTCCGCGGTCTCGGCCATGGAGAGGCCGCACTGGGGATCCTTGAGCGCTTCCCACAGCAGGTCTTCCAACGGTGCCGGGCCGAGCCGCAGACCCCAGCGCGCGCCGCGCACCACGTGCGGCGCTTGGCTCATCGACTCCGTGCCGCCGGCCAGGACGGCCTGCGCCTCGCCGATCATGATGAGCTGGGCGCCCTGGGTGATCGCCTCGAACCCGGACCCGCACAGCCGATTCACGGTGACCGCCGGGACCTCGATCGGCAGACCCGCCTTGAGCCCCACGTGCCGGGCGCAGTAGATCGCGTCGGCCGACGTCTGCAGGGCGTTGCCGAACACGGTATGGCCGATGTCGCCGGCGGGCACACCCGAGCGCTCCAGGGCGTGCTTCGCAGCCACGGCGCCGAGCTCGGTCGCCGACAGGTCCTTGAGCGTGCCGCCGAAGCCGCCGAAGCCGGTGCGCACGCCGGACAGGAACACCACGTCTGTATTGGAACCCTGGGTCTTCATGGGGGAATGCTCCGCGTGAGACGAGGGGAATATCGGCCCGATCGGGGGAGGGCGGTAGGGCGCTACGGGCTAGCGTGTTCTGGGGCTACGGCTTGGGTCAGCCCTTCGATGTCTCCCAGGCTGAGAGCCCGGGCTCGGCGTTGTGTGCGCCCTGTAAGGGCGCACCTCGGGCCGAGCGCGCCCTCTCAGGGCGCGGAGAAGAGAACTCACACGCGTGCCGTTGTCGTGTCCCCGGGCTGAGAGCCCGGGCTCGGAGAATAGGATCCCACAGGTCGCTGGTGTTATCCCGGGCTGAGAGCCCGGGCTCGGCGTTGTGTGCGCCCTGTAAGGGCGCACCCCGGCCGAGCGCGCCCTCTGAGGGCGCGGACAAACGATCCTCGTCGAATGAGAATGATGCCACTGGACGGTACCATCGATCATAGGCTCGATCGATGCCCGTTCGTCTCTACGCCCTCCTGACCTGGACCACGCTACGCCGGCTACCCCTGATCCACGCCGGAGCGGGTGCGTTCCTACGTCGCGTGCTTCCCGAGATCGCCCGGCGCCACGGCACGCGACTGATCGCGCTCGGCATCGTGCGCAACCACGTGCACTTGGTTCTGGAGCTCCCGTCCCAGGTCGACATTCCACGGCTCGTTCAAGGGCTGAAGGGTGCGAGCGCGCGGATAGCGAACCGTGACGGAGTGATGCCCCGCGCCCCGTTGCGGTGGGCGAACGGCTACGACCTGCGGTCGTTGAGTGTGCGACACTTGCAGGGCGCAATTCGATACGTGCGGACACAATCGCAACGACACCCGGAGCTTGCGTTGGAGGAGTCCCCGGGCTGAGAGCCCGGGCTCGGCGCGATATGCGCCCTGTAAGGGCGCACCCCCGGCCGAGCACCCCGTCTCAGGGCGCGCGGAGAAGAGACCTCACACGCGTGTCGGTGTCGTGTCCCCCGGGCTGAGAGCCCGGGCTCGGCGCAACGTGCGCCCTGTAAGGGCGCACCCCCGGCCGAGCGTGCCCTCTCAGGGCGCGTACCAAACGATCTCCACCGGGAGGGCCGACAGGTCCTTGAGCGTACGCCGACGCCGCCGAAGCAACCCCTGGCTCTTCATGGGGGAATGCTCCGCGTGAGACGAGGAGAATATCGGCCCGATCGGGGGAGGGCGGTAGGCGGTGGGCCGGGACAGCCCGATTTCTCAGGCTAGAACGCGCGGCCCAAGTTCGTGGTGATCCCCACAAAGAGCTGATCCGGCGTGCCGCTCGCGGTGCGTGCCACGCCGCCGGCGTCGGCGACCACCCACTCGGCGAGCCGCACGGTCACCGCCCCGAGCAGCCCGGCGAGGCGCGGGCCTGCGCCGCCGGCGCTGAGCTGGAACACTTCCAGCGTGATTCCCGCCGACCCGAGCCCCTTGGCCCCGCTGAGCGACAGGAACCACTGCGGCGCACCGGCCCCGATCGCCTGCGGTCCCGCGTTCACGTCGAAGTGCAGCCCGCCTGGCGCGTCGGCGCTCACCACGCCGACCAATGCCCCGAGTGCCCGGCCCGCACCCAGGTCGCGGGTCGCGCTGCCCGTCGGTGCCGTCACGCTCGAGACGATGGCGAGCGCCGCACGGGACGACACGTCGGTTCGCAGCTTGAGGGCCAGGCCGAGATCCCCCACGCCGCCGCCGCCGGCACCGCGTGTATACAGCGGCCCGAACAGCGCCGCCTGCACGTGCCGTGACACCCCGAGCTTCAGGTTCACGTCCCAGCTCGTCTCCTCACGCAGTGAGCCCACGCCGCGGGCGGCGAGTCCCTGCTCGAGCTCGACGTAGCCGGGAGCCACTGCGTAGGCGTGCGTGGCGAATGTGGGGCGCTCGGGGTTGGCCTGGCGCGGGGACTGCGCGATAGCGGGCGAGGGGAAGAGAACGGCGGGCGCGGCGAGCACGATGGTCTTGTGGAAGGAGCGGAGCATCACGGGCAGTCGATACTGACGTCAGTACCCCGCCGCCATGCCGTCTTTGCGCGGATCCGATCCCGCTGCGTAGCCGCGCGGCAGCCGCATGATCGCCTGCGCGCCGCCGAACGCGACGGCGCGCTCGTCCACGATCACGTGCCCCAGCGCCGTCAGCGTGCTCCGCACGGGCTCGCCAACCGGCGCCTCCAGGGCGACGCGCCGCCCGTCCAGGTGGCGGAACCGTGGAGCGTCGACGGCATCCTGCAGGTCCATCCCGAAGACCAGCAGATTGAGCAGCAGCTGCAGGTGCCCCTGGGGCTGCATCGAGCCGCCCATCACTCCGAAGCTCATCCAGGGCTGCTCGACACCCTGTGCGTCGCGCTTCGTCACGAACGCTGGGATGAGCGTGTGGAACGGGCGCTTCCCCGGCGCTACGGTGTTCGGGAGACCCTGCTCGAGCGTGAAGCCCGCGCCGCGGTCCTGCAGCGCAAACCCGGTCCCCGGCACGACGACACCCGACCCGAACGCATCGAACAACGAGTTGATGAACGACACCATGTTGCCGGCGCTGTCGGCGACGGTGAGATAGATGGTCTCGCTCGCCGTGAGCGCCGCTCCCGGCTCGGGACGATCGGCGGCGTGGTGCGGGTCGATCAAGGCGCGGCGCGCCGCGACAAAGCGGTCGTCGAGCAGCGCGGTCGCCGGCGTCCGCATCGCGGTCGGCTCGCCGACGTAGCGCGCCGCGTCGGCGAACGCGAGCTTCTTCGCCTCGATCAAGAGGTGCAGGTATGGAGCGGAATTGTGCCCCATGGCACGCAGGTCGTACGGCTCGACCAGGCGCAACATCTCGAGCGCCGCCACGCCCTGATTGTTGGGCGGCAGCTCCCACACGCTATATCCCTTGAAGGATACGGAAATCGGCTCGACCCATTCGGGCCGATGCTCGCGCAGATCGTCGAGCGTGAGGTAGCCGCCGAGCTGCGCCACGCGGGTGACGATCCGCTGGCCCAGCTCGCCGCCGTACAGCGCGGCGGGTCCCTGCGCAGCGATCAACCGCAGGCTCCGGGCGAGATCGGGATTCGTGAACCACTCCCCCTCGTGCGGGGCGCGCGTGCCGTCCACCAGAAACGTCGCTCGCGCGCCGTCGTCGCGCGCAAGCCATGCCGCTTCGGCTGCCCAGTCGCGCGCGATGACCGGCGTGACCGGGTAGCCGTTCTCCGCATAGCCGATGGCGGGGGCAAGCGCCTGCGCCAGTGTGATCGTTCCGAAGCGGTGCAGCAACGCGTCCCAGCCGGCGAGGGCCCCGGGCACCGTCACGTCCTCGACGCTCTCGGTCGGCATGGTGCGATGTCCCCGCGCCAGCACGGCGTCCCGGGTCATCAGGCGGCCGGCGCGGCCGCTCGAATTCAGTCCGTAGAGCTTGTGGTCTTTCGGGGACCACACGATCGCGAACACGTCGCCGCCGATCCCCGTCATCATCGGCTCGGTGACGTTCAGCACGGCGGCCGCCGTCACGGCAGCGTCGATGGCGTTGCCGCCGTGCTCCAGCACCGCCAGGCCGGCGGCGGTGGCGAGCGGCTGGCTGGTGGCGATCATGCCGTGCGGCGCGTACACCGTGGAGCGATGGGCCACGGTGGTGGGGCGGGGCTCCTGGGCGGAGGCGACGGCGGCGAAGCAGGCAAGCGCGGCAGCGAGCGCGATCGAGCGAGCGGTCATGCCGGGAATATCGCTACGCGCCGGTCTTCCGCCACCACTTCCACGCAAAGTACGCCGGCGCCCCCGTCGCCACGATCCCGAGACCGATCAACGCCTGCACCGGCCGGGCCACGACGGTGTTCAGGACGATCGCTACCGCCGCGGCGATGAACAGCGCCGGCGTGATCGGGTAGCCGGGCACGCGAAACGGCCGCGCTGCGTCGGGACGGCGCCGGCGCAGCACGAACACGCTCGCCGCCGCGAGCGCCGCGAACATCCAGCTCGCGAACACCACGTAGGTGAACAGCTGCTCGAACGTCCCGGACAGGGCGAGCAGCGCGGCCCATCCCGCGCTGACCGCGACCGCCAAGGCCGGCGTGCCGAACCGCGGGTGCACCTCCGCGAGCGCCCGGAAGAACACGCCGTCCCGCGCCATGGCGAAGTACATGCGCGGGCCCGTGAGGGCGAGCCCGTTGGCGGCGCTGAAGATCGATATGAGGATGACGAGCGTGACGAGCTTCGCGGCGGCGGGGCCGAACAGCGTGTGCACCACGTCGGCCGCGATACGGTCGGTGGCTGCCACACCGGACGCGCCCACGGCCGCCACGTAGCCGGCGTTGGCCGTCAGGTAGATCACGACGAGCGCCGCGGTGCCCAGGCCAATGCCACGCGCGAAGGTGCGTTGTGGATCGGCCGCCTCGCCCGCCGAGTTGGTCACGTTCTGCCATCCTTCGTAGGCCCACAGCACTCCGAGCAAGGCGACGCCCGCCGCGGACAGCGTCGTGAGCGACAGGCGCGTGGTAAAAACCCTCGTATCCGGGCGATGGAACCCGTCGCCCAGCGCGAAGCCTGCGAGCGCGAGCGCGAGGATCGCCCCCACCTTGAGGGCCGTGCTCCAGTTCTGCACCGAGGCCGCGTGCCGCACGCCGCGCACGTTCACGGCCGTGACCGCCGCGATCATCGCGACGCCGGCGACCTTGTGCGCCAGCGGCGTCAGCGGCACCAGCTCGCCCACATAGTTCGCGAACGCGACGGCCAGCGTTGCCGTCGACCCGGTGTTGATCGTGAGGAACAGGGTCCAGCCGAGCAGAAAGGCGGGGAGGGGGCCGAACGCCTCGCGCACATAGACGTAACTGCCCCCCGCATGTGGCAGCATTGCCCCGAGCTCTCCGAACGTGAGCGCGCCCAGCAACGCGAGCACGCTGCCCACGACCCATACGACGAGCGCGACGCCCAGGTCACCGCCCGATTGCCGCAGCACGGATCCGGGCACGGTAAAGATGCCCGAGCCGATCGTCGTGCCGACCACGATCAGCACGAGATCGCGGAGGGTGAGGACGCGGGCCAGATCCCGCGGGGGAGGCGCGCTCAAATTCGCTCGGCCACGGCTTTCGCAACGTCGCCCGTCCGCGCCTTCCCTCCGATATCCGGAGTCCGCACGCCCGCGGCGAGCGTGTGCTTCACCGCGTCCTCGAGGTCGCGTGCCGCCTCGGGATGCCCCAGCTGCTCGAACATCAGTGCGCCCGTGAGCACCGCGGCCATCGGGTTCGCGATCCCTTTGCCGGCGAGCGGCGGAGCGGACCCGTGCACCGGCTCGAACAGGCCCGCCCGCCCGGGGTGGAGATTGGCGCTGGCGGCGAGGCCCAGCCCGCCCACGAGCCCGGCACCCAGGTCCGAGAGGATGTCGCCGAACAGGTTGTTCGTGACGATCACCTGGAAGCGCTCGGGCTCGCGCACCAGCTCCATCGCCAAGGCGTCCACGTAGCGGTGCTCCGCCTCGACCCTCGAGAACTCGGCGGCGACGCGGCGAAACGTCTCCTGCCAGACGCGGTGCGCCGGCACGGCGTTGGCCTTGTCGCTCATGGTGACGCGAGTTTTTCCGTGCGCCTTGGCCCACTCGAACGCCGCGCGAATGATGCGCTCCACCCCCGCCGCCGTGTTGACCTCCTCGGCTACGTAGTCGGTGCCGGCGATGCGACCGCGCCCGAGATAGACGCCTTCGGTGTTCTCGCGGAAAATGACGAAGTCGATGCGGCGCCCGTTGCCGCGCAATGGCGTGAGATCGGGATGCAGCAGCCGCACCGGGCGGAAGTTGACGTACAAGTCCAGCTTGAAGCGCAGTCCCAGCAGGATGTCGCGCGCGTGCTCGTTGCCCGGGACTCGGGGGTCGCCGATCGCTCCCAACAAGATGGCGTCGACGTCGTCGCGCAGGTATCGGAAGGCGGGGTCGGGGAGCGTCTCCTTGGTCTTGAGGTAATGGTCGGCGCCGTACGGTAGGCGCTCGAAGCCGAGCGTGAAGCCGTGCTTGGCGGCCGCCCGCTCGAGCACCGGGATCGCCGCGTCGATCACCTCCGGTCCGATCCCGTCTCCCGCGATGACCGCGATCTTGTGGTCGTGCGTCATTCGAAGCCGGTGGCGCGCCCGCAGCTGACGCAGTAGCGCCAGCCCACGTCGACCTCGCCGCCGCAGGCGGGACAGCGCAGCTCGCCCGAGGGAGGCTGCCCGCACTGCGGGCAGAAGTTCACCTTGCGGCTCCCGGGGAGCGTCTCGCCGCAGTAGGGGCACTGGCGCGGCGACTCGCTCTGCTCGGCCAGCTCGAACGCCGCGCCGGCGAGCGGCGCTCGCTCCTTCCCGACGTCTTCGTCACCCCCGTCAGCTCCGTCATCCGCTGCGGCCTCGGGGGACTCCGGGCTGACGGGCGGGGGGGAGGGGGAGGAGGGGGGAGCGTACGCGCGATCGCGCCGCAGAAAGCGCTCGGCGGCGAGTCGGTTGAGGCTCAACAGCGCGTCGGGGAACTGGCGAAACAGCCCCGTGTCGGGGTTCTTCTCGGCGGCCTCGCGCTCCAGCGCCTCGCGCACCTCCGTCGGCTCGAGCGAGGCATAGCCCCGCTCACCGGCGAGCAGGCGCAGCACCGCCATTTCGTAATCCTGGTGCGTGGCGACTTTCAGCGTCGAGCGGTTCGAGCGGTACGGCACCAGCCGCTCGTACACTTCCGCGGCGGGGAACGGCACGGCCAGCCGACCGGGCGCGTCGTCCGCCAGCACGCTCACCAACCGCTCGAACAACCGATCCAGATCGTCCGCCACGCTTTCCGTTTCCCCTTTCCCGTTTCCCGTTTCCCGTTATTTCACGATCACGACCCCCTTCATGAACGGGTGCGGCGTGCAGTGATAGGTGTACCGGCCTGGCTTGTCGAAGCGGTGGATGAAGCTGCCGTTGGACGGGATCAGGGGCGAGCCCGGCTCCGCGCCGTCGAAGGTGATCGTATGCTCCACGGGATCATTGTTGACCCAGCGCACCGCTTGTCCCACGGAGATCGTGACGGTGTCGGTGGCGAACTTGTACGCCGCCAGCCGCACTGTCGCCGCGACCGGCGCCGCCACGTCGCCGACCGCGCTGGGCCGGGGCTTCCCGTGGAACCAGGGCGCGAAGCGCTTGAGGTGCAGCGGGATGGTGAACTCGAAGCCGTACAGCGGCTTGTTGGTGATGCCGGCGACGAGAGGACTTCGGCGTGAGCTGCCTTCGATGCTGTTGACGTCTACGTTGCTGGCGTGCAGAGAGAACGTGTGGGGCGAGTTGGGAATGGCGAATACCAGCCCCGCGCTCCATGCCACGCTTTCTCCTGGCCTCGTGGACAGGAGCGACGCGACGTCTCCGCTCACGCCTACGTATTGGTTGATTCGCAAGACCGCCCCGCCTGCCAGAGCCACGCGGGCGGTGTCCAAACGGTAGGCGTGGCTCATCGCGCGCACGGCTCCGAGCAGTGTGACTGGTCCTCTCGTCCAGTCCACGCCGACTTCGCCGTCGACGCTCTTCGCCGCCGTGTTGAATGCGGGCGTGAGCGCCACGCTGACCGGGCCTGCCGAGCGTTGCCAGCGTCCGTAGAGCTCCACCTCGTTCGCACCCGTCGTCGCTGTCTCGGAACGCGTCGCATAGTGCAGGCCGAGCGTTGTGTGGGCCGGGAGGCCCACAGCCAAGGTAAAGGTTGGAAAGTTGATGACAGACTTGGAAGGCGCCGGCGTGTAGTAGAAGCGATGCAGGAAGTTGAACTGCACCACGCCGGCGTCGGGCACCCACGTGCCACCCAAGTTGGGCGGTCGGTACAGGAGCGATTGCGCAGACAGCGGTACGGCTGCAGCGACGAGCAAAGCCAACGAAGCGTGTCTGATCACGGATCCCCCCAGGTGTTCATTCCACATTCCGCTCTCTCTCTCACCGCCATTCCTGCACCCATTTGTCGTACAGCACG
>DATNOR010000207.1:0-9227 GCA_035601235.1 Gemmatimonadales bacterium | reverse complement strand
GACTTCGACGCGCCCCTGCCGCCCGAGGTCCTGCGGTTGTTTACCGGCGAATCCGAGTGAGGCTGCTGCTCGACACCAACGCGTTGGTTCGGTGGCATCTAGACAAGCTTCGGCCCGCCGCGGTTCGTACCGTGCGGCGGGCCGATCTCGTTGCGGTCAGCGCGATTACCGCGTGGGAGATCGCCATCAAGCGGGCCGTGGGCAAGTTGGAGCTCAGGGACACCGTGGAGGACATCGTGGCGCAGAACGGCTTCGTCGCGCTTTCGGTGACCATACGTCACGGTGACTTGCTGCGAGACCTACCGTGGCATCACCCCGACCCGTTCGACCGCTTGCTGATCGTGCAGGCGCTGGACGACGGACTCACGATCCTCACCTCGGATCGGGCGTTCGAGCCGTATCGCGTGCCGGTGGTGTGGGCGTGAGGCTCATCGCAGGTGCTGCAAGGGGCTAAGCTAGACGCGTGACGACCACTCGCGTAGCGATCCTTTCCCTCGCCCTGTCGGCGGTGTGCCTCACGCTCGCGTGCCGTGCCGACCAGCAAGCCAGTGCCTCGCAGACCTCGCCGGCGTGGCGGCTCGTGTGGCACGACGAGTTCGACGGCGCCGCGCTCGACACCACGAAGTGGGTGCGCGAGACAGGGGGCAACGGCTGGGGGAACGGCGAGCTCGAGTTCTATACCGATCGGGTCGAGAACGCGCGGCTCGAAAACGGCTTCCTCGTGATCGAGGCCCGCCACGAGCCGTTCGGCAACCAGGCGTATACCTCGGCGCGCTTGAAGACCCAGGGTCTGGGCGCGTGGAAGTACGGCCGGATCGAGGCGCGCATGCGGATCCCGCGCGGGCAGGGGATGTGGCCCGCCTTCTGGATGCTGGGCGTCGACATCGGGCAGGTCGGCTGGCCCGGGTGTGGCGAGATCGACATCATGGAGAACATCGGCAAGGAGCCCGGCCGGGTGCACGGCACGGTGCACGGCCCCAACTACTCCGGCGCCAACGGCATCAGCAGCGCCTACGATCTGGCGAGCGGCGCGTTCGCGGACACGTTCCACGTGTTCGCGGTCGAGTGGCAGCCGGACACGATCAGGTGGTTCGTCGACAGCACGCTGTACAAGACCATCGACCCGCGCTCGCTGCCGGGGCGCTGGGTGTTCGACCATCCCTTCTTCATCCTGCTCAACGTCGCGGTGGGCGGCTACTGGCCCGGCAACCCGGATACGACGACGGTGTTTCCGCAGACGATGCGGGTGGATTACGTGCGGGTGTATCAGAGGTAGGATCCTGCGCTTGTTCACCGGCGAATCCGGGTGAGGCTGCTCCCAGGCGTGGCGCCAGTGCGTCGCGGCGCCTCCGCCACCGGCTGTAGGGCGCGTGCGACGGAGCGAGTGGGAGAATACCCCGGTAACTGGTCGCGCGTGACGTGACGGCGACGTTTCCAAGTGGTACACGACTTGCGAGCCCTGCCCCCGACCCGCGGCTGTGCGCGGTTTTAGGGAGGCGGCGGTGCCAATCGGGTTGTTGGTTCCTCCATGACGCCGGTTCGGTCGCCCGGCATCCGCACGCTGCTCCTGTACGCACAGGACCGGCAGGGCCTCGGCCACATCACCCGTAGTCTCACCATCGCCCGCCATCTGCTGGCGCGCTATCCGAACGCAGTCGTGTACCTCGTGACCAAGTCCGCGCTCGCGGGCCATGTCACGTTGCCAGAGCGGTGCGACTACATCAAACTGCCCTCCCTACTCACCCCGGGCGGCTGGCAGCGGACGGCGCTCGAGGAAGAGGACGCGAAACGGCACTTGCGCGAGCTGCGTGGCACGATCCTCAGGGACGCAGCGCTCGGGCTGGCCCCGGACTTGGTGCTGGTGGACCACGAGCCGCTCGGCGCCAAGGGTGAGTTCGCCGCCGGCCTCCGCGCGCTGAAGGCCGCGCGTCCCGACACGCGGTTCGTGTTCGGGTTGCGCGACATCATGGACGACCCGGAGCGAATTCGCGGGCAGTGGCGCGAGCTCGGCGTGTACGACGCGCTCGACCATCTGTACGACGGCATCGCCGTGTACGGCTCGCCCGCGCTCCACGACGTGGCCGAGGCCTACGGCATTCCGCCGGGCATCCGCCCCAAGCTGCACTACTGCGGCTACATCGTGCGCGAGCCCCCCCCGCGGGTCGATCCCGCGGTGGTGCGGCGCGAGCTCGGCCTGCCCGTGGGCGCGGCCCTGGTGCTCGCGACGGTCGGGAGCGGCAGCGATGGGTTCCCGGTGCTCGATGCGGCGGTCGCGGCCGTCGAGCGGTTGGCGGCGAAGCGCCCCGAGCTCCGCGCGATCGTCGTCACGGGGCCCTTCATGCCGGCGGACCAGCGGGCCGAGCTCGAGCGCCGGGCCACCGCGTCGTGCCGCGTCGTCCGCGAGGCCGACACGCTCCGCCTGTTCGCGGCCGCCGACGCGGTGGTGAGCATGGGCGGCTACAACAGCGTCTGCGAGGCGCTGGCCGCCGCCCGGCCGATGGTCATCGTGCCGCGGGCCACTGACAAGGTGGAGCAGGCGATTCGCGCCGAGCTGCTGGCGGCGCGTGGCCTCGTCTCGTGCGTCCACCCGCGCGACCTCGCGCCGGACCGACTCGCCGAGGCCATCGAGTGGGCGCTCGGCTGTGATCGCGCGGCCTACGCGCGCCGGGTGCGCGAGGTCATCCCGTCGTTCGACGGCGCGGCGCGCCTCACGGCCTACCTCGCGCGCTGGCTCGGAGGAGACTGACGCGATGCGCCTCGAGTTCACTCCGAGCCCCGAGCGGCGCGCCTCGCTGCGCGCACAACGGGCGCGCCTGGAACAGCCCACCGAGGTCCTGACCGTCCTGCGCTCCGAGCTCGGGACCGACGTCGCCGTCGACGGCGTAGCGTGTAGCGTCGAGAGCGTTCACCCCGATCGCTTCGTGCTCCGGGCCTGCGTGCGCACGCCACTCGGCGAGTGGCGCTCGTACGCGCTGAAGACGTACGCCGACGACTTCGGCGCTCGGGTGTGGGCGCACGCACGGGCCCTGGCCGCGTGCCGCGAGATGGCGCCGGGCGGCGTGTGTCTGCCGATTCGCTACGTCGTGCACGAGCGCCTGCTGGTCTTTCCGTGGGTGAACGGTCGCTGCCTCACCGACATCGAGGATGACCGAGCCCCGGAGCTGTTTCGGCAGGCGGCGTGTCTCACCGCGAGGCTGCATCGCCTCCCGCTGGCCCCGGAGCCGCCAACCACGCCGGAACAGCTCATCGCGCAGGCGAGCGCGCGGTGCGAGTGGCTGCGGCGGCGCTGCCCCGGGGCGGCGCCCGTGATGGAACCCCTGGTGTCGGCCCTCACGGACGCCGTGAGCTCGCTCGAGCCGGCGGAGCCCGCACCGGTGCACGGGGACCTGTGGGCGGGACAGTTTCTGTGGACGGGCGAGCGGCTCGTGCTGCTCGACCTGGACGCTTTCGGCTATACCGATGCCGCCTACGACGTGGGTCATTTCCTGGCGCAGCTCGAGCGGGAGGGGCTCGCGGATCCCGCGCGGGCGGCGCGCGCCGATCGGTTGCGGGCCACGTTTCTCGATGCCTACCGCACGTCGATGCCCGCGGTATCGGCCCGCAACGTCGCGTTCTACCGCGCCCTCACGCTCACCCGTAAGATCCACACGGTGTGCCGGACTGACCCGGCCGGGTGGCCCCGGCTCGCCGTCGCACTGGCCCGGCGCGCCCGGGCGGCCCTCGAGGAGATGGCGCCCGCCGCCGTGAGCGCCCGATGAGCGCGCCCGTCACGCTCCCGTCTCCGGAGCTGGAGGTCGCGTTGCGCGCGACGCTCGGCGACGTGAGTGGTCCCGCAGCGCGGCTCGACGCATGGACCGCGACGCCGGTCACGCGGCATGGACGGCGCCGCGTGGTGCACTTCGAGCTCGACGCCTGCCTCCCCAGCCGGTCCGACTCGCAGCGCCTCGATTGGGTGGGGAAGTTCTACGACGGGGATGTGGAAGCGCGGCGGGTCGCCGGCCTGCTCGAGCGTCTCGCCCGCTGCGACGGCAGCCGGCAGGGCGCGTTCGTCGTGCCCACCCTGCTCGGCTACTACGCCCCGCGCTACCTCGTCCTCATGTCGTACGAGACAGGCGAGGAGGTGACTCCGGCGCTCGCGCGCTCGGGCGCCGTCGTGCTGGAGGCCATCGGACGCGCGTTGGCGGCGCTGCACGTGGTCAGTCCGCCGGCCGCGCTTCCCTGCGTCACGACGCCCGCCGTGGTCCTCGAGCTGGTACGGGCCCGAGTCGCCGCGATGTGCGAGCGGGTCCCGGAGGCAGGGAGCGTGCTGCGGCGCGCCTTCGCCCGGCTGGAGCGAGAACTCCCCGTCGACCCTCGAGCTCCGGCGTTCCTGCACGGCGATTTCGGTCCCGCGCAACTGCTGTGGCGTGGTGACCGGGTCGTGATCTTCGACTTCGACCGCGCGACGCTCGGCGATCCGGCGCTCGACCTCGGGAACGTCCTGACCCAGTTCCGGCGCAGCACGTTGCGCAAGCCCGGCCGGCTCGGAGATTTCGCCACGTTGCGCGCGACCCTGATCGATGCCTACGCGCGTCACGCGGGCGGCGAGCCAGGGCTCGCGGACCGGGTCGGCTGGTACGAGCGGGCCACGCTGTTGCGCAAGATCCACTCTTTGCTGTTGGACACCACCCGCCATCCGGAGCCCGCGGCGCTCGCACGGCGGCGGACTGAGGCCGTGCGCTTGCTGGAGGAGGTTGCCGCGGCGGTCGAGTCGAACTCGGGATGATCGCGTCACCCGCCATGCGCCAAGACGCGCTCGCCGCCGCACGTGGCAAGGCAGGGTTTCCCGTCGACCCGGACTTTCCGCAGCTCGAGGTCGCGAGCGATCCCGCGCGGATGCTCGAGGTGTTCCGCGCACACCTGGAGCACATCGCGGGGAAGGCCTACCACATCGACGCCTGCGTGCCGGTCCGGTTTCGGTGCCGCCAGTCCACCTCGCGTTGTGTCCTCCAGTATTCGCTGCGCGTGATCGATCGTGTGACGGGAGGCGCGTTCGACCAGTGGGTCACCGGCATACTGTACGCGCGGGCGGGTGACGCTGAGCGCCTGTGGCGGGAACTCGGGGCCACGGATCCGAAGCGCTCGATTCCCGATCGGTGGCTCACCTTCGAGCCGCTTGCCTACGTCCCCGAGCTCGAGATGCTGGTGCAAGTCTTTCCGTATGATCGCCAGCTCCGCGGCCTCGGCCGGGTGCTCGCAACCGACGGCCGGGAGCTCGCGCCGCTGCTGCGGGCGCAGGGAGGTGCGGGTGACTGGCGCGCCGGCGCGGGGCGCCTTGAGCTGCTGCGCTATCGTCCCGAAATCGGGGCTGCGCTGCGCTACACGCTGGAGCTTCGGGACATGGAGTCGGGACGCACCCAGACGCGTCGCTGCTACGTGAAGGTGTGCCGTCCCGGGCGTGGCGCCGCCACCTTCCAGCTGATGGAGGCGCTCTGCGCGGGGCACGCGGGGGCCCGATCGGCGTACGACATCGTGCGGCCCCTCGCCTATCTCGACGAGCTCGACACGCTCGTCGTCGACGAGGCGCCCGGCACGTCGCTGCTCGATCTCCTGCGAGGACGCGACGATCCGATGCCGGCGGTGCGCGCCGCCGCGCGCGCCCTCGCCGCGTTCCATCTGAGCGGGCGAGCCATCGGGCCGCGCGAGCCCCTGGCGGAGCAGATCCACGACGTCGAGCGGGCGACCTCGCTGCTCGAATGGGCGTGCCCGGAGGTGGGCGACGACATTCGGGCCGTTGCTGCCACGGTCGTCGCCGACCTGACGGAAGCGCCGCCGACGCCGATCCACGGCGACTTGAAGGCCGATCACCTCTTCATTGCGGGCGATCGGGTCACTATCATCGATTTCGATCGCGTCGCCGTGGGCGATCCCGTCAGCGACCCCGCCCGTCTCTACGCTTATTTGACGGGTCGCGTCGGGCTCGACAGCGTGCCAGCAGAGCGGGCGCAGGCGGTGGCCGCCGCGTTCGTCGACGGGTACTTCGCCCACGTACCAGGCGAGTGGCGCGAGAGATTTGCGCTGCAGTGCGCCGCGGCCTTGCTGGAGGTGGCGAGCGGCCTGTTCCGCAGCCAGGCGCCCGGGTGGCGGGGCATGATAAGCGACGTGATCGCGGAGGCCTGCCGCGCCCTGTCCCCACGATGGGCTTGAAGCACCTCGGCCAGGCCGGTCTTCAAGACCGCCTGAACCGCCCTAAACAGGACCCATCACCGCGCTCGGCCCACTCCTCGCGCACATAGCCCAGCCGCGAGGCGGCCACCAGCAGTTGCGCCTCGAGGCGCGCGGAAAAGTGGCCGCCGACGGCTTCGTAGCCCTGTCCGAGCGCGCAGAGAAACTCGCCGAATTCTACGCCGAGCGCGAAGCTGTCGCTCTGATCGAGGTAGGTGATGAAGACATCGTCGCTGCCGGCCGGATGACGCGCCTGCGCCCCTGCGCTCATGGAGATACAGTCCGTGGGTTATTCGTGAAGACGCCTGAGGGCGGCTTGCGGTCACGCGGCGCCTTTACACCGGAATAGAAGGCGGCGAAGCTCCATCCGTGACGGGTTGGGCGCGTGGAAGTACGGCCGGATCGAGGCACGCATGCAGATTCCACGCGGGCAGGGGCTGTGGCCGGCGTTCTGGCTGCTGGGGCCGCGATATGCCCAATGCAATGCCCAACGAGCCCGATTTTTGGGCTCGCGGGGTGCGTTAGGACACGGGGTAAGCGCTTGTTCGGACGAGAAAACGGAGGGCACAGGATTCGAACCTGTACGGGCTTGCGCCCAGCGGTTTTCAAGGTCGAGAACGCGCCGCCACGAACAGGCCCCAGCAGCAACGAGCAGCTATTACTTCGCGCCACTCCTACACTTCCGCCTGACTCGAGTCGCCCCCCGTTCCTCCCCGCATCTCCTCGTAGGGGGGACACCAGGGGGACAGCGGCGACACCTACCAGGATAGCCAAGCCCCCCGCGCCGGACCCGCGATTTGCCCCGCGACGGCGGCAGCTCCCGGGGATGATGTGGACCGTACTCTTATTCGCCGCCCAACCGGACACCAGCTGTGACCCCGACCTGCCTCACTCGGACACCGGGCTGGTAGAAACCCTCTGTGCTGTACGCATTCAACGAGCGCGCCATGCTGCTATAGCGCGCCTCAAGGAAGAGGCTCGCGCCGCGCACGCCGTAGAGTACGCCACCCCCCGCGTTCCACGAAAGCTTGGTCGCGGAGGTGTCGGGGCCGGAGCCGCCACCGGGGGTGAAGGCCCTGACGTGGTACAGGCCAGCCCCCGTCAGGACGTACGGTTTCACAGGAGTGGACGCTTGGAGCACGTATGTCAGGTCCAGGCTGCCGCCCAGCAGCCTTGTCTGCGCGCGGTTCGGGACGGTGTTGCTGTTGGTGGTGTTGTTCACGCCGTAGGTGACGTCCACTCGAATGCCGATGGGCGACCGGGGCAAGGCGAAGTCTACAAGTGCCATGGCTTGCCAGCCGTTGTTGAAGCCCACGCCAAGCGAGTCTCTATTGTGATAACTGCCGGTGGGAAGGGTCACGCCACCGCCGACTCCAAAGTGGGGCCGAATGCCTTGTGCGGTCGCGCTCGCTATCGGCGCCAAACAGAGAACCGAGACGAGTGACGCTATCAGCCTCGACATGCTGCACCTCCCAGGTTTGGAGGGGGACGAACTGCTCGCATCGAGCCGTAGGTGGAGAGTAGATCTGCATACCCCGGGCCGGGGGCGCGGTGGGGGGGCTTCCGGGGCGCGTGTCACCGCCGCGCACGCACGCGCGCGCGCGCGGCTCCCAAATGGTTGCCGGAACCACTGGGGGCGGGAAAGTGCAGGCGCCGCAACGGGTCTCGCGCCGCTGTCCCCCGAGTGTCCCCCCGAATCGAGCGGCACCACGAGCGGTCGGTGAGCGGCGCCTGAGCGGCCCGCGAGCGGTCGCTCACGGCCGTCCGGCGCGCTCCAGGGCGCCCCAGGACGTGCCTCATCGTGACGCTCCTCGGGGAGCACCCTGGCACTCAGGGGGACACTTGGGGGACACCTGGCCTGTTCGGCGGGAATCGCGCGTCGCACGCGCGCGGGGAACTCGTTGCGGGACAACACGGAGGGCAGAGGATTCGAACCTCTACGGGCTTGCGCCCAGCGGTTTTCAAGACCGCCGCCTTACCAGTTAGGTCTAGCCCTCCCGACCATACAATGCTTGAACTTACGAGAGTCGGCGCCGACGTGGGAGAGCGTGTCGCGAAAGCGCCTTAATGACGCCGCTCCTTCACGTACAGTCTGTCCATCGCTGCCCTATCGTCCCCCAGTCTCCAGTGCCCGCTGTATCCGGAGGTATCCCACAATGCGTGCGCGGAGGAAGTCCTGGCTCACCGGACCGTACACAGCGACCGGGCGCCGTCCGGGCGCGATGATCACATAGCCGAGGGCGAGGTCGCGTGAAACGAAATGGACCGCATGGTGTGCCTGGTCCACGACCTGTTGTATTGGTCGCCCGAACGCCTGAAGAGCGAAGCCCAGGCTGTCGACTGTTGCGCGGATCGTGCCAAACGTCGGTGCCAGCATGCTGGTGTCGCCGACGGCGATGACCGTTGGTGCCCGGATGACGGCAATCACGGGGCGCGCGATGCGACTGTGGGCCGTGTCGCGGCCCTGCGCGCTTCCCCACCGGGAGATGGCGATTGTCATGCAGGCGGCGACGGCAAGGGCGATGCTGGGGCGTGATATCATGGTGCCTCCACGTTACGCTGCGCGGCCGGCAAGGAGCAGGATCTCCCGAACGGCCGCCGACTTGGCGTCGATGTAGGCCTCGCGGTCCCGAGGGAAGCGCGCGGCCAGGGCCCGCTTCACGTCGGCAAAGGCGCGTGCGGCCTCGCTGTGGACGCGTAGGTAGTCACGAAACGCAAGGTAGTCGCACCACAAAGACCCGCCCGCTTCCACCAGGTGCACGTGGTAGGCCCGAGGTTGCCCGCGGCGAAAGAACTCTCGACCCGGCACACCCTGCTCGCCACGGTGAGCGTACCCCGCTCGCTCGAGCGCGGCAACGTAGTCCGGACCCGCCGCGTGTGCGGGGCGGCCTGCCACGATGTCGAGAACCGGCTTCGCGCACATACCAGGAATGGAGGTACCGCCGGCGTGTTCCAGGTGCAACGCGAGCGTCCCACACGCCTGGCGTATTCGTTGCCCTTCCGCAGCGAAGAGCGCCGGCCAG
>DATNOR010000206.1:0-10609 GCA_035601235.1 Gemmatimonadales bacterium | reverse complement strand
GTCAAGTCGGGGGTCGTCACGATCCGTGCCGCCGCGGCGAACTTCGACAGGGGCGCGTTGCCCGGGGTGGACACGCTGCGGGTGACGGCGCCGCTCGAGATCGACAGCGTCGTGCCGGCCAGCGTGCGCTATGGTGGGCTCATCACGGCCTACGGCCCCGGCGCGGACGACGTCCTCGTGGCGAGCATGAAGGGCGTGCAGTTTCTGTTCCCCTACCCCTTCTCGACCTTCCGAGACAGCGTGGGATACGGGCGGAGCGAGTTCTGGGTGCCGCCCCCGGCGGAGTCGGACTCGATCCTGTTCATCGGCAACGGCGTCCTCACGTACAGCCACGACACGACGCACATCGTCAAACGGGACGTCTTCGAGCCGAACGACACGACGCCCCACGATTTCGACCTGGACTTGCCCGGGCCGTTCCCGACCCAGGCGGCCACGCTGCTGGTGTTCAACCCGGGTCTGTTCTTCGAGCCCCTCAAGCGCGGAGAGACGTTCGGGGCGGACTGGTACCGGCTGAGCCAATCGATGGCGCGCCCCTTGACCATCATCCTCACGGCGCCCTCGGTCCCGGGGACGTTCGAGACGTTCATCGCCGACTCGCTCGCCTGGGACGGAACGACGAAGCAGTACGTGATCGGGTCGGACTCGTGGACCGACGGGCCGAGCTCGCACGCGTGCCACGGCCGCGGCTTCGCTCCGTCCGAAGCGAACGGCGACTCGACTATCGTCGCGTTCAAGGGCGTCCAGCCGCCGGGGCTCGATGCCATCGCCATCTACGGCCAGTCCGCCCGCTATGGACTGACCGTGTTGGACGCGTACGTGAGCGAACTGCCGCCGGATGCGCACGAGGACGACAATTCCTGCAACGCGGCGGACTTGCAGGGCACGCTCGTGGCCCCGTTCCGGGATACCCTGACGATCGAGAACCCGCACGACATCGACTGGATCCGATTTCACTACACGTCAGCTGGGGTGGGAACGACCGCACAGTTCCGGTTGCACGCGTTCCCGGGGGTGCACCCGGATTCGCTCAAGGATCTGGACCTCTACGTGACGAAGATCCCGCAGGCCGGGGACACGGTCGTGCAGATCGTGGCGGCCGATACGGCAGCCGGCTCCGACGTGGACCTGAGACCGTCGCTCGCTACGGGGGACTACTATCTCGTGGTGCTGGACTTCGCGGGCACTACGACGCAATACGAGGTTTGCGTCGGCACGGTCCCCCTCTTGACCACGCCCTTCTGCAACAACGGCTTTCCGTCGCCGCCCGCCGCGGCGCCCGTCGCGCACTCCCGCCTCCGCCGCACCCCGCGCGCGCTACCGCTCGTCTCGAGGCTCCGCCCGTGACCAACGGCGTGCTCGCGTGCTTCCGCTGCCACACGCCGATCCCCGAGAACAGCCGGTTCTGCTCGTCGTGCGGCGCCGACATCTCCGGCGCGGGCACGGGGGCGAGCACCAGCAGCACCGACGTCATGGCCGAGCGGTTGGGGCGCCTGGTCGAGGGCAAGTACCGGATCGAGCGCTTGTTGGGGAAGGGCGGGATGGGCGCGGTGTTCCTGGCGCACGACCTCGCGCTCGAGCGCGAGGTGGCGATAAAAGTGCTACCGCCCGATGTCGCGCAGGACGACCAGGTGGTGCGCCGCTTTCAACAGGAGGCGAAGACCGCCGCCAAGCTCGACCACCCCAACATCATTCCTATCTACCGGGTCGAGAGCGAGGGCGGCCTCAACTACTTCGTGATGAAGTACATCGCGGGGACCTCGCTGGAGGACCTGCTCGACAAGAAGGATCCGCTCCCCGTCCCCGACATCCAGCGGATCCTGTGGGAGGCCGCCTGCGCCCTGGGGCACGCCCACCAGCGCGGCGTCGTGCATCGCGACGTGAAGCCCGCCAACATCATGTTCGACCACGACGGCCGCGTCATGCTCACCGACTTCGGCATCTCCAAGGCGCTCCAGGCGGCCACCGGGTTCACGGCCACCGGCATGATCATCGGCACGCCGCACTACATGGCGCCCGAGCAGGGCAAGGGAGCGCCCGTGGACGGGCGCGCCGATCAGTATTCGCTTGGCGTGGTCGGCTACCGCATGATCACGGCCGAGCTGCCGTTCGGGGGCGACTCCGTTCATACCATCATCTACAAGCACATCTACGAGGAACCGCCGCTCGCCAGCGCCAAGCGTCCGGGCATCCCGGGCGGCCTCACGGCCGCGATCTCGCGCGCGCTCTCCAAGGATCCGGACCTGCGGTTTCCCACCATGGAGGACTTCGCCACCGCCGTCTGGCCGGAGCAGCCCGTCGCGTCGCCGGCGAAGGGGAAGGGGCGCGGTCCCGCGCGCCCCCGTCCCGCGGCCACGGCCGACGCGCCGACCCAGATCACCGGGGCACCGACGAAGCGGCTCTCCGGCGCGCGCCCGAAGCGGTCGCGCGCCGGCGTGGTCATCGGGCTGGCGGTCGTCGCGGCCGCCGGGGTCGGAGGCTATCTGGTTCTGGGGCGCCAAGGGAGCGAGGAGCGGGGAGCGGTACCCTCCGTCGACACCGTGCGCATTCAGGACACGGTGCGCGTGCCGGTGCAAACGAACCCGCCTCCGACCCCGGCGCGCGCCAAGCCCCCCAAGCCCCGGCCAGCCCCGCCCGCGTCGGAGCCGCAGGGCCTCCTCACGATTGCCGCGGACCCGTTCGGCGAGGTGTACATCGACGGCGTGGATGCCGGCCAAACACCGCTGGTCGAATACGTGGTCAAGCCCGGCCGCCACACGGTCCGCATCGAACATCCCGGGTTCAAGATGGTCAGTGAGACCGTGCAGGTCGACGCGAGCAACACGGTCCGCAAGCGCTACACTCTGTTGCCGGAGTGAATCCCATGGCCTCCCTCCGCTACCTGCGCGCGGTCGTGTGCCTGGCGGGTCTCGCCGCTCCGGCGGTGGGAGCCGGCCAGGCCGCGCAGAACGCCACTCTGCGGCGCGCGCAGCAGGCGTACGACAACCTCGAGTATCGCCAGGTGCTGACGCTGGCGCGGGCCGCGCTGCGCGAGCGGCTCACGGGCGCTGAGCGCGCCCGCGCGTACGAGCTGCTCGGGTTCACCTACGGCGCCATGGACTCGATTCTCAAGGCGGTAGATGCCTTCAAACAGGTCGTGCTCCTTGACCCCGAGCGCCAGCTCGATCCCAACCGCGTGTCGCCCAAGGCGTACAGTGCCTTCGACGTGGCGCTGCGTCAGGTGCTGCTGGTGCGTCAGCTGCGGGTCGACAGCGTCAGTTTCGTCGGCGGGCAGGGGGCCGTGCCGGTGCGGTTCACCGTCACGCAGCCGGCCCGCGTGGTCGCGCGCGCGATCGGCAGCGGCGTCACCGTCCTGATCGACTCGGGCGCGTGGAACGGGCAGGTGAACCTGCGCTGGCCCGCCCGGCTCCCGGGCGGCGATCCCGTCCCGGCCGGCGCCTACACGGTCGTGGTCGACGCGCGTCTTGGTCAAAACACGTTTTCCGCCTCGCAGCCGATCCGCGTCAGTCACGGCCGCGTGGACACGCTGCCGTCGATCACGAGCCTGCCCGGTTACCAGTTCCTCCCCGAAACCGAGATTCCGCCGCAGAGCTGGCGTCCGGTGGAGCTCGCCTTCCTTTATACGGGCGGCGCGCTGGTCGGCACGCTGGGACTCGAGGGCTCGAGCCTGGGCTCGAGCTCGAAGCGCGAGCTGGGGCTGGTGGGAGGAGCGGCGCTGGTGGCGGGGTTCGTGATGATGCTCCGCAAGCCGGCGCCGCGCCCCGCCGAGGCCAACATCCTTTATAACCGGCTGTTGCGCGACCAGATCGCGCGGCGCAACCAGGATCTTGCGAAGGAGAACGTGGCCCGGCGCCAGCAGGTGCAGGTCACGGTGGCCCCGGTGTCCAAGTGAAGCGCCCGGCACTCGCTGCGCTGCTGCTCGCCCTCCCGCTGCGGCCGGCAGCGGGCCAGCTGGTCACCGTCGGGCCCCAGTTCGTGTTGGCCGACTATCGCGAAGTCGCCTCGGGGCTGCGCTATCGCGGCAGCGGCGTCGGCGGCGCGCTGTGGGCGCGGCGCGACCGGCTTTCGGTGGAGGCCGCCGTGGTGCGCGTGGGCCTCGATCCCGCGGACGGCAGCGCCGCGACGGCGGGCTTCACCGCCACCCAGGTGGACGCCTGGGTCGTGTATGACGTCGCCGCCTACGCGAGCGTCGAGGTCGGGGTGCTCCACCGCAGCGTCGACCCCGAGTTCGACGCCCAGTCGGTCGGAGCGGTGCGTATCGGGGGGCGGTCGTTCTACGAGATCGGGCCCGGCGCCACGGTCGTGTTCCGCGCCGACTACCTCGCGGCCCCGAAATTCTCGGGCGGAGGCCGCGCGGCCGTTTCGCTCGGCCTGGGTCTGGGCCTCGACGTCCGACTGGCGGGCCGGCTGCACGGCACCGCGACCTACGCCTTCAGCCGCATGAATCGCAAGACCAATCCCGGCGGCACGGGGGAGATCGACGCGCCGATCCAGGAGACCGTGGCGCGGGTGGGGCTGGTCCTGGCGTTCTAGAGCCTGTGGGCGATGTGGATGTGGATGTGGATAGGGACGGCTAGCGCGAGGTGCGGCGGCGAGGACCTGCTCGGATGATCACGCAACACGAGCCGGCCTCGGGACGGAGCTCGGCACGTACGCCGCGGGCGCGCACACCGGACGCCGGTCCGACGGCGCGGAACGCGTGGCCATGGGTTGTCCCAAAACCTATATACGCTCGTGACAGCGGCCGTGGATGGCCGTCGGGTTCAGCGCCCCACCACCGACAGCGTGATGTTCGCCGGCTGCTTGAGCGTCTGATACACGACGCAGAAGCGCTCGGTGAGCCTGAGCAGGGTGTCGAGCTGCTCCGCGGTCGCGTCGCTGTCCAGGTCGAACCGCAGGCGGATCGCCTGAAAGCCCACGGGCACGTCTTTCGTGACGCCCAGCGTGCCGCGAAAGTCCACGTCGCCTTCGGCCGAGACCGTCCCGCTCACGGGCGGGAGCGCCAGCGCCGTGGCGACGGCCTTGAGGGTGACGCCGGCGCACGCCACCAGCGCTTCGAGCAGCAGGTCGCCCGAGCACGCCGCGCGACCATCACCACCTGTGGCCGGGTGCAGGCCGGCCTCCACGAGAGCTTTCCCGGTTTCCACCCGGCACGCGACGTTCTCCTCACCGAGCCTGCCCCGCGCATGCAGCGTGACGAGCGCGGCCGCGGGGTCGGCGCGGTAGCGCTCCTTGAGCGGCGTCTGAATGGCCCGAAGCTCCCGTGCATCCATGGATCAGGTCCCTTCCCGCACCGCGACGGCGACCAGCGCGATGCCGCCCCGTACGTTTTGATTGACCTGCACTCTCACCGTCCGCGGACGAATCGCGTATACGATGTCGTCCGCGATCCGGGCCGCCAGGCTCTCGCAGAACGCGCCTTCATCGCGATACGACCAGAGATAGAATTTCACGGCCTTCGACTCGAGGCAGCGCTCCCCGGGTGTGTACTCGATCGTCACGCTGCCGAAGTCCGGCTGGCCCGTGCGGGGACAGATGGACGTGAACTCCGTGGCCGTCAGGGTGACCGTCCGTACGTCCGGGGCGGGGAACGCCTCGGCCTTCAAGTACTCCCGGGCTTCCGTCGGGTTCGACGGCCGGGGGAGCGGTCCCGTGCGGGGCAGCCGCGGTGGTTGTGAGCTCATTGCACGACTCCCTCCCCCGTCACTGTACCGATGGACCCGGGCGCGTAACTTTCGGAAAGATGACCAATCCCAAGCCGAAAGCCATCGCACTGTTGAGCGGCGGGATCGACTCGAGCACGGCGCTGGCCCTCGCCCAGCGCGAGGGGTTCGACGTGTACGCGCTCACGTTCCGCTACGGCCAGCGTCACGAGATCGAGATCGCGGCCGCCCGCCGGGTCGCCCACGCCCTCCGCGTGAGCCGGCACGAGATCGTCGAGTTCGACCTGCGACGGTTCGGGGGGTCCGCGCTCACGGACGAGATCGCGGTGCCGAAAGATCGGACCCCGTCGGAGCTCGCGACCGGCATCCCGGTCACGTATGTGCCGGCGCGCAATACGATCTTCCTGTCCTTCGCGCTGGCCTGGGCCGAGGTGGTGGGCGCGGCCGATATCTTCATCGGCGTGACGGCGCTGGACTACAGCGGCTACCCCGACTGCCGGCCGGAGTACGTCGCGGCGTTCCAGACCATGGCGGATCTGGCCACGCGGGCGGGCGTCGAGGGCCGACAGCGCCTCCAGATCCACACCCCGCTGATCGCCCTCTCCAAGCGCGACATCATTCGCACCGGCCTGACCCTGGGCCTCGACTACGCCCTCACCTCGAGCTGCTATGACCCCGCGCCCGGTGGGGAGGCCTGCGGGCGCTGCGACGCCTGCCTCCTGCGCCTGAAGGGCTTCGCCGAGGCGGGCGTGCCCGACCCGATCCGCTACCGGGCCGCCGAGCGAGTGTCGCCGTGAGCTACGCCTACGCCGTGAAGGAGATCTATTACACGCTCCAGGGCGAGGGGGCCAACACCGGGCGGCCCGCGGTACTGCTGCGATTCGCGGGTTGTAATCTGTGGTCCGGACGAGAGCAAGATCGCGCGACGGCGCAGTGCGGCTTCTGCGATACCGACTTCGTCGGCACGGACGGCCCCGGTGGCGCGCGGTTCGACTCGAGCGAGGCCCTGGCACGAGCCGTGGCGGCGGCCTGGCCTGCCGGACGGGGGGCTCCGGGCGCCCGGCGCTTCGTCGTGTGCACGGGCGGCGAGCCCTTGCTACAGCTCGACGAGTCCCTCACCGCCGCCCTGCATGCGAGCGGGTTCGAGATCGCGATCGAGACGAACGGCACACTGCTGCCGCCCCCCGGGATCGATTGGGTGTGCGTCAGCCCCAAGGCCGGAGTCGAGCTCGCGCTGCGATGGGGCGACGAGCTGAAGCTGGTGTTCCCCCAGGAGGGCCTCCCTCCCGAGAGCCTGGAAGACCTCAACTTCCGGCACTGGTTCCTGCAGCCGATGGACGGGCCCGACCGGGCCCGCAACACCGAGCTCGCGGTGCGCTACTGCCTGGCGCATCCCCGTTGGCGCCTCAGTCTCCAGACGCACAAGCTCGTCGGCATCCCGTGAGTCCATGTGGTGCGTGAGGTACCCGACGTGATGGATCGGCGCACCGGGTGTGGCCTGCACCCTGCAATGGCTGGGTCGTCGCCCGGGGTCGCGCGACGTGGCGTGCAGCTTGCGCGCTTTGAAACGGCCCATGCGCCTCCGGCGTGGTACGACCATCCAGACCGTGGCGGTCGTCCTCTGCGTTGCCTGTGCAGATGATGAGCGCGGCGTCGTGCCCGCCGGGCCGCGCGCCGCCCTGAACCCGCCACTCCCCGCACCCGTCACGCTCGTCGGCGCCGGCAACGTCTCCCGCTGCGGCGCGCCCGGCGCCGACGCCACCGCTCTCCTGCTCGACTCGGTTCCGGGGACGGTCTTCGCCCTGGGCGACGCCGCGTACCCCGACGGCACGCCGGCGCAATACCAGAGCTGCTACGATCCCACCTGGGGGCGACAGAAGGCGCGCACGTTCCCCGCGCCCGGCAACCGCGACTACGACTCGAGCGCCAGCGCCGCGGGGTATTTCGGCTATTTCGGCGCCGCCGCCGGCGACGCCGCCACCGGAGGCTACTACAGCTACGACGTCGGCGCGTGGCACGTCATCGTGCTGAACAGCAACTACCACCGGGTCGCCACAGCGGTGGGATCGCCTCAGGAGCAGTGGCTCCAGGCCGACCTCGCGGCCCACACCGGCCAGTGCACCCTGGCGATGTGGCACCATCCGCGGTTCTATTCGACCACCGCCAGCGCGTTCTATCCGAGCACGGCGTCCGAGCCGTTCTGGGATGACCTGTACGCCGCCGGCGCGGACCTGATTGTGAACGCGCACATGCGCGACTACGAGCGGTTCGCGCCGCAGCGTCCCGATGGCACGCCCGACTCGGCCGGGATCCGCGAGATCATCGTGGGGACAGGCGGGAGCGGGCTCGACCAGCAGAACACGTTGATCATCCCGAACAGCGAAGTGCAGATCAGCGGTGAGTACGGCGTGCTGCGGCTCACGCTGTCCGCGGCGTCGTACACGTGGCAATTCGTGCCGGCCGCGGGAGCGACCGTCACGGACTCAGGTACAACGGCGTGCCATCACGCGGTGGCGCCCCCGCCACCTCCTCCACCGCCGCCCGCGGCCAATGTGGCGCCGGTCGCCTTGCCGGGGGGGCCCTATGCCGGCGTCGACACGGTCCGGTTCGACGGTAGTGGCTCGTTCGATCCCGACTCGAACCTGCCACTCACCTTCGCCTGGCTGTTCGGCGACGGGGGCTCGGGGAGCGGCGCCACGCCGCTGCACGGGTATGGGTCCGCCGGGAGCTACACCGTCGCGCTCACCGTCACCGATGCGAAGGGCGCGAAGAGCGCGGTGGCGACGACCGTGGCGACGATCCAGGGACGGACGCTTCCCGGCGCAACGGGCTCGTGTCTCAACCAGCTCGGTCCCACGATCATGCTCAGTGGCGTGCAGCGCGCCGAGTACCTCAATCAAGCGCTCTTGCCCAACACCAAGATCGACGCCTCCCAGGCGCAGTTCGAGACGGGGACGCTGTATCCGTTCCGTGTGAGTGGGTCAAACCTGTGCGTCCACGGTGGCCAGGTGCTCGGGGCGTGGGAACCGGCGACGCCGTGGCGCTTCATGTACACGACCTACGGCATCCTGGTGGACAGCGGCGCCAACGTCACCGTCGAGAACGTGTGGATCTACAACTACGGCAACGGCGTGTCGTTCCAGCAGAACGCGCCCAACTGGACCGTGCGCAGCTCGTACTTCGCGTACGGGCGCGACGGCTGCGTGGAGAACGATTTCCAGAACAACGGTACGGTCGACGACGTGCTGATGGACTGCTACGACCCGTTCGCGAGCTCGGGGGGCTACGCCGTGGACGGCAGCGCCAACCTGTTCACGGTGAAGAATTCGCTCATCCACGCGGAGCCGATGGACGGCGTGTACTCAGGACCCGTGCCGGGCACGACCGGGATCTTCGAGTGGGCGAGCAGCAGTCCCCGGATCGCGCTCTACAACAACGTGTTCCGGGCCGACCAGAACTCCAACGAGCGCTATCTGGCGCCCCCGCCCGGCAAGCTGGTCGACTGCGCCAACAACGTCATGATCTGGCTCGGCGCGGGGCCGTTCCCCGAGCCGCTGCCCGCCACGTTCAACGGCAAGTCGTGCTTCACGCTGCTCACCGGTCAGGCGGGCGTGGACTACTGGAACCGGGCGGTGGCGCAGTGGAAGGCAACCCACCCGACAGCGCTCCGGGACATCGCGCCGCCGGTCGTGTCGCTCTTCTCGCCGGGCGTCGTCGGGAGCACCACGCTGACGGGGGTGGTGACCCTCACCGCGACGGCGGGGGACGACCACGGTGTCGCGGCGGTTCAGTTTCAGCTGGACGGTCTGCCGATCGGTGCTGTCCTGACGCTCGACTCGCCCCCCACCAAGTACACCCTGTCCTGGGACTCGCGCGCCGCGACGAATGGGATACATACGCTCACAGCGACGGCGACGGATACGAACGGGAATACGACGACGTCGAATAGAGTCGCGGTGACGGTGAGCAACTGAGGGCTCACTCGCCCTGCGTCGGCATCGCCTGAGTCCAGGCAGGTACGTACGTGGCCGATGTGATGGATCGCCGCAGCGGGTGTGGCCTCCATTCTGCAGTGGTCACGTGATCTCACGCGATCTCACACGTCACGAGCTGTCTGCGACTGCCCTCGTGTTGCGGTGGTCCATCTGTTGCGGTGATGCATCCTGCCGCCGGCCGACCTGTTGCTGCGTCGCACTCCTTGCCTTCGGGGCGCCATGAAGCTCCTGCCGCTGGACGATCCTGCCCTGCTCGAGCTCGCGGCCAATTGGCTCCGTCGTGAGGAGAACTACAAGTGGCTGGACTTCGGGGAGGGCGCCCACCCACTGAGCGTGATCTCCCTCAAGATCATGACTCAGCGGGATCTCCACGTGCTGCGCCTGTTCACCCCGGATGATAGCGATCTGCCCATCGGGATCGTGGCGCTGTCCGACATCCGTCGCCAATCGAAGACGGCGGGCTCGCTCTGGATGGTGCTGGGCCGGAAGCGCTACGCCGGCTATGTGGCCCGTGCCGTGTCGAAGCTGCTGACGTTCGGCTTTGGCGAGCTCGGGCTGGAAGCGGTGAGCGCCTGGACGGTGGAGAGCAACCTGGCGGCGCGTCGCCTGCTGAAGCAGCTGAAGTTCAGATACGTCGGGTGGCTGCGCCGGCGCCATTGGATCGACGGCCGCCCCCACGACCGGCTGCTCTACGACCTGCTGGCGACGGAGCACTGCGAGATCCCCGACGTACCGGTCCCTCGGGCCGCGCGGGGTTTTATCAGAGCGGCATGCGCCAGCCGCGATTCGAACGCGGGACCTTCGGCTCCGGAGGCCGACGCTCTATCCAGCTGAGCTACTGGCGCAAATACTAGACGGGGAGACGGCGAGACGGGTAGACGGGTAGAGTTGGTCCCACCTGTCCTCTAGGAACCACTCGCCGTCTGGAATCTGCCTCCCGTCTACCTACTC
>DATNOR010000205.1:0-3320 GCA_035601235.1 Gemmatimonadales bacterium | reverse complement strand
GTTCACGGTGGGCGATCCCGACTTCCGGACGCGCTCGCTCAGTGTCAAGGCGGTGTGGCGCTGGGAGTATCGCCCCGGGTCGACCGTCTTCTTGGCCTGGACGCACAGTCGCTCGAAGTACTTCCCCTACGACGCGAGCTTCGACGTGGCGCGGGACTTCGGGCGCGAGCTGTTCCTCGATCGGCCCAAGAATGTGCTGCTCGTGAAATTCAACTACTGGCTGAGTCTTTAAGGCGCTCGCCTCCCCTCGCCCCGCCGCGTGATGAAGATTACGCGAGCTGCCGCCCCCGCGCTGCGGCGACCGGCCTACACGCCTTTCAGCATGTAACGCTGCGGCGGCGCCGCGCAGCGGCGCCCAAAATCCCGACCCCGTCTTCGCCTTCCGCGGCAGGCACTTCCGTGACTGGCCCATCACGCGCCGTGCGGCGCGTTCGTGACGCGTACGGCACGCCGATTGCCCGGCGCCCCCGTGGTTTCCCGGCCGACACTCGGCGCACAACTCATTCGCCTGGAGGGAGGCGCGATGAGCGATTTGAAACAATGGGCGGGCAGCGGAACATGAGTGCCGCGCGGTTGACGCCCGCCGGCGCGAGCAAGAAGCGACGGCGCGCGGGCGAGCCGCGGCCGGTCGACGAACGGCTCACTCCGGCGATGCGCCAGACACTCGAGGCGGGGCTGTCACGGCTCCGCGGGCGCCCCGTGCGGATTCAAAATCTCCGTCGCCAGTTCTCGATGGGAAGCTCCAGTTTCCCCACGGAACGCCTGCGCGTCTCTCTCAAGAGCGAGAAACGACCGTTGCTCGTGTTCTTCAAGGATCTCAATCCGAACCATCAGATGGAGAAGGCGCGGGCCGTGCGGGCCCTCGACCTCGAGCCCGGTCGGCGGGAGTTGCAGATGTACGAAACCATCCTCTCGCCGGAGCGGTTCGGGACGCTGCATCTGTACGGATACCGCTGGGAGCCCGAGCGCGGCCGCTTCTGGGCGTTCTTCGAGGACGGCGGGCGGACGGTGTTGCACAACTACCTCGACATGCCCCGCTGGACGGCCGCCGCCCGCTGGGCCGCGCGCTTCCATGCGGCGACGCGCGGCCTGCCCGACACACAGACACGCTTTCTGCCCCGCTACGACGAGGCGCATTACCGGCGATGCGCCGAGCGCGTCGAACAGCTCCTGCCCCACCTCGAGGGGCCGGAGCACGACCTCGTGGCGCGCGGCCTCGAGTGCTTCGCGGAGCGCATCGAGTGGCTCAGCGCCTTGCCGCAGTGCGTGCTCCACGGACAGTACTTCGGCAAGAACATCCTGCTGCGCCGCGGCAAGCAGGGTCCCAAGGTGGCCGTCATCGATTGGGAGACGGCGGCCCTCGGCCCCGGCACGTTCGACCTCGTGAGCCTCACCGCGGGCAAGTGGACCAGCGACGAGCGCGACGCCATGCGGCGCGCGTACAGCGAGCAGTATGAGGCGGAGACCGGCCGGCGCATCGAGCAAGCGGCGTTTCGGGAAGAGCTCGCCTGCGTGGCCCTGTATCAGGCGCTCGAGTGGCTCACCTGGTGGGGGCCGCACCGCGCCCTGTCGCGACACTTCGGCAACTTCCTGCGCGAGCTCGCGACGCTGCTCGAGGACGACTTCGCGGCGGGCGTGAGCCGGACGGTAGAGGTCGCATGACGCTCGGCCCCGCTGCAGAGAACGTTCAGACCGCGCCGTCCCGTTTCGTCGCCGTGTTCGAGCACCCAGAGGTCCGCGGCGAGGTCGAGCGCCTCGCCTGCACGGAGTGGGGGTGGGGCACGCCGCGCGAAATGCATCTGCGGGCCCTGAAGTGGCATCGCGAGCGCTGTACGTTCGAGCTGGCCATGCAGACGACCAACGGACGGTACGGCGCCATCGCGAAGGTATTCGACGACGACCGCTCGCACGTCCTGCCGGCCATGGAGGCCATATGCCACGCTGGCTTCGGCGCGGACGCGGAGTTCTCGATTCCGCGACCGCTCGCGTACTTCCCCGCGTGGCGTGTCCTGCTGGAAGAGCAAGTGCCGGGACCCTCGGCCAGGGAGACGATCCTCCACGGTCGTGCACCGGAACGCGGGGCGACGGCCGAGCGCTGCGGGCAGTGGCTCGCGCGATTCCATGCCGACGCTCCGCGGCTCGGCCAGCCGGCGGCCACCGAGCGGGAATTCGCGCGGTTTGCGTCGTGGCGGGACCAGGTCGCCGCCTTCGGCCAGCCCTTCGCCGACAAGGGCGAGCTCCTGTTCCAGCGGCTGCAAGCCGCCACGCCGCGCGGCAGCGTGGACACGCGCGCGGGGCATGGCAGCTACATCCCCGAGCACGTGATCTTGAGCGACCGGCGCACCGTGACGATCGACCTGGATGAGTGCGACGTGGCGGACCCGAGTCGGGATGTCGCCTGGTTCGTCGTGTCCGTTCAACGCTTGGCCCTGACGCAGCTGGGCTCGCTCAGGGCCCTGGACGACGTGGTGCAGCGGTTCCTCGACGCTTACAAGCACTCGAGTGCTCCCGGGGCCGCACGGCACCTGACGTTCTATCGGATGCTCGAATGCCTGCACCGCGCGCGGCGCGACCTGGTGAAGCGCATCCCGCCGGTGCCGACGTGGGCCGAGATCATGCTGGACGAAGGGCTGCGAGTTGCGTGACTTCCTCCGCGCGCCGCAGATGCACGTGCGCCACGCGCCGTCCCCGGGCGAGCAGCGCCCGAATGTCCCCCCGCGCCTGTGCGCGCTTGAGTCGGCCGAACGTGAACCCGCTGTCGGGAATCTCGGCATCTTCGGCGTCGTCGGTCGTGATTACCAGGAACAAGCCCGTGTTGGGACCGCCTTTGTGGAGCTGGCCGGTGGAGTGGAGGTAGCGCGGGCCGAAGCCGAGCGTGGTGACGCAACCGAGAGCCCGCCCCCACGCGGCACGCACCGTTTGAAGCCTGGCGGTCACGTCGGGCGTGGGCGGCAGATACGCCAGGATCGCGAGATAGTCGCCGGGGCGGGCGCTCCGGCGCAGAACCTCAGGAGTCAGGGTAGGTAGGGGCGCAGCATGCTGCGCCCCTACGGGCCCAGCGTCTCCGTGCGCCAGCTCGGCGCGCGCCAGCGCCTTCGCCTCCTCCACGTCGGGCTGGTCGAACGCGTTCACCCCCAGGCGGACGCACAGCTCCCAGGTCGCGTATTCCCAGGCGACGAACGCCGCGCCCAGAGTGAGCGGGTCGGCCGAGAAGTCGGTGACGATCTCGCCATCGGGATACGGTGCCGCGACGGGATCGTCGACCACGGGGATCACGCCGCGTCCACCCTTCCCCGTGCTCTCGGCCACCAGCTGCTCGA
>DATNOR010000204.1:0-14662 GCA_035601235.1 Gemmatimonadales bacterium | reverse complement strand
GCACCGAGCGTCCATTTCGGCCAGCGTAGGGGCACGAGGTCGTCGAGTGAAAGTCGTTAGGGGGGCGCGTGCGAGCGCATCAAGCTAATGAAAAGCGTAACTCCAAGCAAGGCTGATGCTTGACGCCTCTGACGGCGACCGCTAGCGTTCGCGCATGCGACCAGCGCCCGCCCGCTCCGAGATTGCGGTGGTGGATCTCCAGGTGTGCGACCGCTGTGGGCTGTGCCTGCCGCTCTGCCCTCCCGAAGCGATTCACCTGCAGTTGGCCGACTTGGTAGTAGATCGCGCTGCCTGTACGGGCTGTCGCAAATGCATCGCCCCCTGCCCCGTCGGCGCGCTGACGATGGTCGCAGCGTGATGCGCGACACCGATGTCCTGGTCATTGGTGCGGGCCCGGCCGGCAGCATGGCCGCGTGGGAGGCCAAGCGTCACGCCCCCGAGCTGGACGTAGTGTTGCTCGAGCGCGACCCTGCCGTCGGGACGCCCGTGCGCTGCGCCGAGGGGGTGGGGGACGCCGGGCTGCGCGAGTTCGCCGATCCCGAGGGAGCGGCTTGGGTGGCGCGCAAGATCACGCGGGTGGTTTTCCTCGCTCCCGACGACACCGAGGTCAAGGTCGCCGAGCGCGACGTCGGCTGGATTCTCGATCGCACCCGCTTCGACGCGTTCCTCGCCGCGCGGGCCGCGGAGGCCGGCGTGACCGTGCGGGTCGGCACCGAGGCGGCCGGGATGAGCCGCGACGCGGCCGGTCGCTGGCGCGTCCAGCTGCGCGGCGCCGGCGGCGCAGAGTCGTGGCGCGCGCGCATCGTGATCGGCGCCGACGGCGTGGAAGCCATGGTGGGCCGCTGGGCGGGGCTCGATACCCGCGTGCCGGCGCGCGACATGGAGTCGTGCGCCCAATACGTGCTGCAGGGCATCGACTTCGACCCGGACGCGATCTACCTGCAGTTCGGTGAGCAGATCGCGCCGGGCGGATACGCATGGCTGTTCCCCAAGGGACCGGGGGTCGCGAATGTGGGGCTCGGGCTGGTCGCGCTCAAGGCCGACGGCCGCAATGCCCGGCAATACCTCGACGAGTGGATCACGCGGCGTTACCCGGGCGGCGCCAAGACGGCGTACACGGTGGGCGGCGTGATCGTGCACACGACGATCAAGGCCACCTACACGGACGGCGTCTTGTTGGCGGGCGACGCCGCGCACATGATCAACCCGCTCTCCGGAGGCGGGATCGTGAACGCCATGAAGGCTGGGCGCCTCGCCGGTCAAACGGCCGCGGCGGCCATCTGTGCGGGCGACACAGGCGCCAGTCGGCTGAGCGCGTATCACACCGCGTGGATGGAGCTGCTGGGCGACGACCACCTCAAGTACTACCGCATCAAGCGCGCCCTGGAAGAGGTGGACGACGCGTTTTTCAATTCGCTCGCCCGCACCGTGAACGGCATCCCGGTCGAGAAACGGACGTTGGGCCGCATCTTTGCGCACGCGCTGATACGACATCCACAGCTGATTCCGGTGGCGGCGAGATTCTTCATCTAACGCGGAACGCGGAACGCGGAACGCGGAACGAAGCGCACGCCACTGTTCCGCGTTCCGCCTTCCGCGTTCCGCGTTTGGGGAGGGGTGGATGCTGAGCATTGACCTGAAAGGCAAGCGAGCGCTGGTGGCCGGCGTCGCCGATGACGGGGGGTATGGCTTCGCCATCGCCAAGGCGCTGGCCGAGGCGGGCGCCACGGTGTGCACCGGCACGTGGCCGCCGGCCCTGAACATCTTCCTCAACCTGCTCGAGCGCGGCAAGATCGACGACTCCCGCCGCATGCCCGACGGCTCGCTGCTCCAGTTCGAGAAGATCTATCCGCTCGACGCGGCTTTCGACACCCTGACCGACGCGCCGGAAGAGATCCGCGGCAACAAGCGCTACAAGGATGTGGGCGACTTCTCGGTGACGGGACTGGCGCAGCGCCTGGCGCAGGACCTGGGCGAGCGACCGCTCGACATCGTCGTCCATTCGCTCGCCAACGGCCCCGAGGTCAAGAAGCCGCTGCTCGAGACCAGCCGACCGGGGTACCTGGCGGCCGTGAGCGTGAGCGCCTATTCGCTGGTATCGCTGGTCGCCCGGCTGGCGCCGCTGATGCGGCCGGGCGGATCGTTTCTGTCGCTCACCTACATGGCGAGCGAGCGCGTGGTCCCGGGGTACGGCGGCGGGATGTCCTCGGCCAAGGCGGCGCTCGAGAGCGACACCCGTACTCTCGCCTTCGAAGCGGGGCGCAAGTACGGCGTGCGCGTGAACACGATCTCGGCGGGCCCGCTCGCCTCCCGCGCCGCGAGCGCCATCGGGAAGATCGAGAAGATGGTCGACTACTACGCTGCCAACGCCCCGCTCCCGGAGCCGCTCACGGCACGCGAGGTCGCGACCACGGCGGCCTTCCTGGCGAGCCCCCTGGGCAGCGGGATCACCGGCGCCACCATCTACGTGGACAAGGGATACCACGCGATGGGCGCGGCCGTCGCGACCGGCAACTTGCTCTAGCGCTGGTCGGTGTTGCTGACGAACGCTACGCGGCGGCTGTCGGGCGACCACGAGGGCACGTTGATCGTGCCCTGGCCGCCGTACAAGTAGGCGATCACGCGCGGGCTCCCGCCCGCGGTGGGCATGAGGCGCAGGTAGACCGGCTTGTAAAATGGATGGTCGTTCGGTGCCACGTCCGGCATGAACGAGAGAAACATGATCCAGCGGCCGTCCGGCGACACGTGGGGGAACCAGTTGTTGTAGCGGTCGCTCGTGAGCTGCTCCTGTGCGCTGCCGTCCGGTCGCATCCGCCAGAGCTGCATGGTCCCGCTGCGGACGGAGTTGAAGTAGATGTACGCCCCGTCGGGTGAGTACTCCGGGCCGTCGTCCAGCCCCGGAGCGGTCGTGAGCCGAGTCTCCTCCCCGCCGTCGACCGCGATCCGGTAGACGTCGAACTCCCCGCCCCGCTCTCCGGTGTACACCAGGAACTTGCCGTCCGGGGACCAGCCGTGCAGGTACGAGGGGCCGAGCGCCGTGACGCGCCGCGGCGTCCCGCCGCCGACCGGTACGGTGTACACGATCGACGCGTTGTGATCGTCCGCGCTGTGGTGGCTGATGCCGAGCGTCCGCCCGTCGAACGACAGCACGTGATCGTTGTTGTTGCTGGTGGCGAATCCGGTATTCATGGCCGCCGGTCGCCGATCGGCGAGGTCGAAGCGGTACAGCAGGCCCCCGCTGTTGTAGATCAGCGCCGTGCCGTCCTTGGTCCAGTTCGGTGCCTGGAGCGACGCGGGAGAGCGGTACACCATGCTCCGGTCCCCCGTCGCGACGTCGAGGATCTCGAGATTGCTGCCGAGGTAGTCCCGGTACGGCACGAAATCGGCCCGGGCGGGGACGGTGAGCCGGACGTCACGGAACGTGGCCTGCTCGACCACGCTGTCGTTGTGCGCGCACACGAACAGTCCGACATAGACCTGGTCGCCCAGTGCCAGGTCCGCCACGCTCACCGGTGCGAGCGTGTCGCCGAAGCGGGCGACCGAGAGGGTGTAGCGGTTCCCCGCGCGCTCGAGCTGGATGACGTCCGGCGCGGTCACGGACGACCGCACCTCCTCGGTGAGACCGCCGCCGGTGCGGCGGAATTGCAGCGCCACGAGGCCGTCCCCGTGGACCGCCGCCGTCACGTGCGGTGCACCGGTCGCGAGTGTCGAGCGCACCGTCCAGCCGAGCTTGCGATGCGGCTCGACGCCGGCTCCCGTGAATTGCGCCCGTGCGGTGACGATAAAGTTCCCCTGGAGGCGCTTCCATACGAAGTGGAAGTCGTCATGGTCGGCCCACATGTTCGCGCCGGAGCCGGCGATGGTGTACACCTCGCGCACCGCATCGTAGGCCACCGAGCCCGGGTTGCGCGTCCGGCCGATATCGCCGTGGCTGTCGAAGGCGCCCAGCGATGGTTGCTGGGCGAGGGCCGCGGTGGCCGTCGCGAGCGGTAACAGGATCCGGAGGATCACCCGACTTCGCCTCCCCATCGGAGTCTCAGCATCCAGCTCGTTCCGACGGCGCATCGGTTGGCGACGCTCGCGACCAGCCGCCCCAGTGTGCCGGTCACATCGCGCCGCAATCCCAAGGGCGTCTTCCCCACATCCCACAGGTACACGGGGACGCGGGCCAGAGAGAGCGCCGATCCGCTGGCCCGCACGCCCCCAAACCCGAGCTCGTAGCCGGCGGCGCGCGCCAGGCGCTCGATCCGCGCATCGCGCGCGCCGAACGGGTACGCCACGGCGCGGCCCGCCTCCGGTCCCAGCCGGCCGAGCAACGTCTGGCGCGAGCGACCGAGCTCGTCGCCGATCCGCTCGTCCGAGAGCCAGGTGAGCCGGGCGTGCGAGGCGGTGTGCGATGCGAACTCGAGTCCCCGCCCGCGCCAGCGCTCGATCGCGTTCCAGTCGAGGTGCGGCAGCCGGCGCCAGGTATAACGCACGTCCCAGGTGTTGGTCCGGCCGACGAAGTCGGTGACGAGAAAGGTCGTGGCGGTGAAGCCGACGTCGGTCAGCACGGGAAAGGCGTGGTCGGCGAGGCTCGCGTAGCCGTCGTCGAAGCTGAGGAAGAACTCCTTGGGCGACGCCGGAACGCGACGCTGTACGTGCGCCAGGAGCTCGCGCAGTGAGACCGTGCGCCAGCCCGATCGCGCCAGCGCGTGCATCTGACGCGCGAACACCGAACGCGCCACGCGCGTCACGCCCAGCTCGAGCGGCCCACCGACGCGGTGATAGCAAAGGACCGGGATCATCGGCGTGGCGATGTGAACTACACCACGCCGCCCGGCTCGGTGCGGAACCCCTTGGCGGCAGCCCGCCACAGCCAGACGAACAACGCGAGCACCAGCAGCTGGGTCACCAGGAATGGCGGCTCCTGCTGCTTCGGCGCGGCGACGATCAAGGCCGGCAGTCGGCGGAACAGCTGTACCAGCAACACGAACACGTTGAGGTACAGCGCGAGCACCGTTCCCACGACGTAGACGTTACGCCAGGCGCCGTTGAGATGCTTGACGTAACGCGCCACGATCACGGTGGCCAGCACGACCAGTGAGATGATCCCGACGGCGTGCGATGGCAGGAACGTCACGAAGGGAAAGCCGAATCCAGTGACGCTGGTCGCGATCGTCGTCACCAGAAAGACCCCCGTCCAGCCGTCGAGCCGCCTGCCCGCAACGAGTCCTCCGGCGACGACGCAGCCCGCGAAGATGCCGACCAGACTCACAACCACGTGAAGCAGCGTGAACGTCGTCAGGCCGCCGATCATGGGACGTCCTTTCGTGATGAAGACACGGCTGCACGCCCGCAGATCATATCAGCCGGCGGGCTTCCGTACCAGGCGCCCGGCCCACACGCTGAGCCCGGCACTCACGGCGAGCACGAGGATATCACTCGCGAACACGCGTTGCCGGTCGACGACTTCCCAGATATGCAGGACAAACACGACGGCGAACAGAATGCCGGTGACCGCCAGATAGGCCTTCATCGGTGACTCCTTCGGGTCAGGGGACGGGCTGTACCGCGAACGGCCAGGTGCGTCCTTTCCACGACCAGGCGGCGAAACACACGATGCCCAGCACCAGCGCGCCCAGTCCGAACGCGATCACCCTGGGCGGCGTGGTGGCAAAGATGAAGCTCCACCCCAGCAGCGCGACGAGGCTCGGCAGCGGGTAGAGCCACATGCGATACGGCCGCGGCAGGTCCGGCGCCCGCCGCCGCAGCAGCGTCACCGCCCCGATCTGCCCGATGAACTGGACGAGAATCCGCGTGGTGATCAACGCATCGATCACCATGCCGAGCGACGCAAACCCGGCGAGGATCGAGAGCACGCCCAGCACGACGAGCGAGACGTTGGGGAACCCCTGGGACGGATGCAGCCGCGCGAACACCTTGAAGAAGTAGCCGTCCTGCGCCGCCGCGTACGGTACCCGCGAATAGCCGAGCAACAGGGCGAACACCGAGCCGAACGCGGTCCACAGGATCATGGCCGTGAAGACCGTCGCGACGCCCGGCCCGTACACCCGCTCCATGAAGATCGAGACCACGAAGTTGGACTGCGGGTGTGACTCGGCCGGCACGAACTCCCGCCACGGGACCACGCCGATCATCGACAGATTGACCGCGAGGTAGATCAGCGCGACCAGGACGGTACTGATGAGGATCGACCGTGGGATCACCCGGCCGGGGTTCTCGACTTCGTCGCCGATGTAGCAGACATCGTAATAGCCGAGGTAGTCGTATACGCCGATGCGGGAGGCTCCCCCGAGACCCATGAGAAAGCCCAGCGAAAACGTGAAGGCACCCGGCGGAAAATCGAAGGCGACCCTGGCGTCGAAATGCCGGGCGCCGGTGACCACGACCACGAGCACCGTGACGATGGTCCCGATCCACAGGGCGATGGTGATGGTCGCGATCGACGTGATCCGCCGATACAGGAGCGCCAGGTTCACGAGCCCGATGATCGTCACCACGAGCATGGTCTCGCGCGGCGTGATCCCCTTCCAGATGTAGCCGAGGTACTGCGAGAAGCCGATGTATCCCGACGCGATCTCGAGCGGACCGCTGAGCACGAACTGCCAGACGAAGAGAAACCCCATCAGCCGGCCGACCGTCGCCGGCCCGTAGCCGTGGCGCAGGTATCCGAACGAGCCGCCCGACCCCGGCAGCGCCGCCCCCAGCTCGCTCCACACCATGCCGTCGCACACGACGATCGCCAGCGCCACGACCCAGCCGAGCATCGCCTGCGGCCCGCCCAGGGCCGACATGAGGAGCGGGATCGTGATGAACGGCCCGATCCCGATCATGTTCGTCATGTTGAGCGCCGTGGCGTGCAGCAGCCCGAAGCGGCGCTGCATCGGCGGCTGCGGGTTCAGTGGGCGGCCCTGGCGAGGTCCGGCGTTTTCCAGAGGTCGATCGGCTTCGCGATCCCCGTCGGGCGGAACGGCAGCATGATCTTTCGACCCAGGCCGGCGGACGCGTACGCGGCATACAGGACCTCTTGCACCAGGCGTCCCGTCTCGCCGTCGGAGATGGGCGTCTCCTTGCCGCGCACGCACCGCGCGAAATGGCGCATCTCCTGGGGAAAGCCGTAGTTCCGGTGCTCCTCGAACACGGGATAGGTCCAGCCTTTGGTCGTGGCGGCCTTTTCGACCGCGTAGCCGAAGCCCACCTCCGAGTACGTCGGTAGCGCGTTGCCCATGAGCAAGTCGGCGTAGGTCTGGCCCTTGTCGCCGAACACCTCGATGCAGTCGTCCATCCCGCCCGGGCGATTCCAGCTGCTCTCGACCATCCCAACGGCGCCGTTCGCGAATTCGATGATGGTGACCGCTTCGTCGTCGCCCCGCGTGCGCGCCTGGTGGACCTGCGTCGCCATATGGGAGTAGACGCTCCTGACCTGCGGCTTGCCGAGGAACCACCAGCAGAACGCGATCCCGTGGCACCCCAGGTCCATGACCGCGCCGCCGCCCGACTGCTCCACGTCCCAGAACCACTCCGAGTGCGGACCCGAGTGCTTCTCGCCCTGCTTCACCAAGTGAACCCGGCCGAACGCGCCCTCGTCCGCCAGCTGCTTGGCCTTCACGTACTTGGGGGCGAAGAACAGCTCTTCGGCGTACAAGAGCAGCACGCCCGCCCGGCGGCACGCGTCGATCATCGCGTCGGCTTCTTCGAGGGTCAGACACAGCGGCTTCTCGCACACCACGTGCTTGCCGGCGCGGGCGGCGTCGGTCGCGATCTGGGCGTGCAGCCGATTGGGGGCGGTGATCGAAATCAGCTCGACGCCGGGGTCGCGCAGCAGCTCGCGGTAGTCGCTGTACGAGCGCGCGACGCCGTGCCGCTGTGCGAAGCTCGCGGCGTGTCCCCGGGTGGGCGAGGCCACGGCGACGACCTCGGCTTCGTCCGGGATGGCTCGCACGGCCCCCGCGATGCAATCCGCTTGAAAGCGCGAGCCGATGATCCCGATCTTCACCGTCGGCATGGAGCCATCTTCTCGGCGACCAGCCCGTCCCGCACGCGAACGGCGCTGCCGGGTTGGGTCACTGCTCCAGGCGGACGAAGTACCCCGACACCCGCCACCCCCGCTTCCCGTCGAGGGTCGGCACCACCGTCTCCACCACCTGCCGACCACCGGAGACGTCGGTCTGGTATTGCAGCAGCACATACTGGCCGGGTGGCGCGTTGGGAGGATCCGTCGTGTAGCGCGCCATGATCTGATGACGTGTCCCGAATGGCTCGAACGGCGCGCGCGCACTGCGCACGAGCTGCTCCCATTTGGTCTTCGTGACGCCGAGCTGCAAGACGAGCGCACCCTCCTCCCAGCTCCTCGCGATCTCGCCCTTGTCCACCAGGGCGAGCCACGTATGCGCGGCCGTGTCGGCGGTCCGAAGCGTCGCCGCCGTGTCGACGGCCGTTTGACCGGCGAGCGCCGCCGCGAGCAGCGCCGCGGGAAACGAGGCCAAGAATGCGATGCGCGATAGTACGGTCATCCGAATCCTCCCCGCCCAAGCTGCGGGCGTAAACCTCGCGGGCGCAAGGACGCCGCTGTTACCGGTGTGGTGTCGGGACAAGGTAATCGTGCGCCGCAACGATCTGCCACCGCCCGCCGCGCCTCACCCACGTATCGGTGAACCGATACCGGCGATCGAATGGTCCATTCGGCCCCTGCCCCGTGACCACCAGCCAGCCCGTCACGACGGCCGTCTGACCGAAGCGGTGGACGCGCATGTCCTCGTTGTGCGCCGCCTTCACCGTATCCGTGCCGGCCACGACCTCGTGCAAGACATCGTCCCGACTCATGGTGCGGTCGTCCTCGGTGTAAATGAAGCGATCGGCCAGGAGGCGGCGAAACACCGCGCCATCACGATGGATCAAGGCGAGCGCCCAGTCGTCCTCGAGGCGCAGCAGCACGCGCGGCTCGGTGTCCTGTGGCGCGGCAGCGGCGAGCAGCACGGCGGCGAGCACGAAGGTCATGGCGTAGGGCCGCGCTCCATGCCGTAGGCGATCTCGACCATCCCGCTGGCGTCCGGCGCACCCTTGAACCCCGCGCTGCCGATCACGGATCGGGTGTCACGATGGAAGGTCAGGCGCGCGGTGTCGAGCATCACTAGCCCACGAACGCCATCGCAGGGATCACCGCGATCAGCGGGTACTCGATCAGAATGCTCATCGCGCCCATCTACGAGCCCAGTACCGCATGCACGGCGCGCATCCCTTCAAATCCTCGGTAGCCATCGCCGGACACGCGTCTGGTAGGTCCTCTCACACCGCCGGGTGCGGGAACGATACTACGACCACTCCCCGCCGGCTTCAAGGTCGCAGCAGCCGATAGGTCGCGGCCAGGCCGAGGCTGATCAGCGTCCACACGAGAGCGGACACCCCGACCATCGTCACCCGATAGCCGAGCCCCCCGAGCGCTCGGTGGGTCTCGAACAGCCACGCCTGGACCAGGTAGCCGGGGGCGATCACGATGAACGAAAGCGTATTGTCCATGTGCGTCACGGCCACGGCGGCCGCGATGGCGAAGAGAACCAACAGCGCCACGGCACGAGAGGCGCTACCCGATGCGCTGCGGGGGCTTAGCGCTGCGGCCCCACTCGGGGCGTCTCGCGTCCCTGCGCCAGCATCCGCTCCACGAAGTCCAGGCGCTCCTGAGTCTCGGTGAGCTCACGCTGCAGCTTGCTGATTTCGAGTTCCAGCGCCTCGAACTGCGACTGCACCCCTTCGGGCGCGTCGGACCGGGTCCGGAGCTCCCCTCCGCCTCCGCCGGGACGAGGTCGTATGCGTTGCGCCCAAAGCCCGAACCCGATGGCCAGGGCTAGGTGCACCGCGGCATGCGGTTGCTCGCCCTGGGTGGCGTAGAACCAGGCCCCGACTCCGTTGACGCCGCTCAACACGACGGCGATGGGGTACCACGTCGCGGATTTGAAGGTCATGGCTCCCCTACGTCGCCGGCTTCCGATGCGTGTCAGGTGGGGGCCTGACGAGCTTGCGGGCATAGGCTCCGGCAACCGTGATCGGATGTGCGAGCAGGGTCTCGAGTCGACCGAGCAGCGTTTGCGGATCGCGGTACAGCCCCACCTGTCGTAACACGCTTCCGCGGTCGTAGTAGATGCGCTCCCCGGCGAGCTTGCCGCCTGCATCGAATGTAAAGAGCCCGCACAGGGGGAACGACACTCGCCGGCCCGTGGGGGGGAGACCGCGCCAAGCGCCGAGGTGCGTACCGCTGATGCGGTCACTGGAAACGGCGGTCATGGCAGGCCGTCCGGACGCTCGTGGAGCAGCATCCACGACGTGCCGAACTTGTCCCTGAGCATGGCAAAACGCGACGCAAAGAAGGTCTCCTCCATCTTCATGAAGATCTGACCGCCGTCGGCAAGCAGGGCATACAGGCGCTCCGCTTGCTCGGCGCTATCCAGGGTGAGCGTAAGATAGGCGCTGCGCATGGGCTGGAACCGGTCCGGCGGAATGTCCGCTCCCATGAGCACCGTCTTTCCGAACTCGATGCGGGCGTGAAGGATGGCGTTCTTCCAGTCGGCCGGCACGTTCGCCGCATTCGGCTGCTCGCCATGCCTCATCATCATCGTGATCTTGCCGCCGAGCTCCTGCTCGTAGAAGCGGAACGCTTGCTCGCAATTCCCGCCGTAGTTGAGATAGACGTCGAGTTTCATATTAATCGAGACTCTACCAGGTGGGTTCCATGAACGAACGAGACGTCACGCGTCGCAGCTTTGTAAGCGTGGTGGCGGCGAGCGCGCTGCCGTTGGTGCCGCCGTCGGCCGACTCGGGCGCGGCGCGCTTGACGGTCGTGTGCGTGGGCGGGCACCCGGACGATCCGGAGTCGGGGTGCGGCGGGACACTGGCGCGGTATGCCGCACTGGGGCACGCAGTGACGGTCGTCTATCTCACGCGCGGCGAGCGCGGCATCTCGCGCAAGTCGCTGGACGAGGCGGCCACGATCCGCTCCGCCGAGTGCGCGGCCGCCTGCAAGATCATCGGTGCCAAGCCGCTGTTCTTCGGCCAGATCGACGGCGCGACCGAGGTCACGCGAGCGCACGTGGACGCGATGCGGCGCCTGCTCTCCGCGGCCAATCCCGATGTGGTGTTCACGCATTGGCCGGTGGACACGCATATGGATCATCAGGTCGCGAGCGTGCTCACGATCCGTGCGTGGATGGAGGGCGATCCCCGCACGTCGCGCCTCTACTTCTTTGAGGTCAACAGCGGCAGTCAAACGGAAGGCTTTTTGCCCAATACCTACGTGGACATCTCGCCGGTGGTCGAGCAGAAAAAGGCCGCCCTGTTCGCGCACGCGAGCCAGGACGGCCGGGGCATCTGGCGGGAGCATCACGAGATCATGGCGCAGTGGCGCGGACGGGAAGTCGGTGTGCCCGCCGCCGAAGCGTTCCTTCACCTGAACCGTGTTACTCACGCGGGCGACCTCCCGGGCGTGTGATGGTGGCGCGTCGTCACGCCCGCTTGCGCAGGTAGACGTGCGTCGCGCGCTCGCCGGCACGCTGTTTCACACAGTCGTAGCCCAGGGCGGGAAGGTCCAGACCCGCCCACAACGCTTCCCCATGCCCCAGCAGCACCGGCCTGACGGCGAGGTGCACCTCGTCGATGAGTGCGGCGCGCAGATACTGGCGAATCGTGGACACGCCGCCTCCGAGGCGGATGTCGCGCTCGCCCGCCGCGTCCCGGGCGCGTTGGAGCGCGGCTTCAATACCCTCGGTGACGAACCGGAACTCCGTGCCGCCCGCCATCTTGAGCGCCGGCCGGGCGTGATGCGTCAGCACGAAGACCGGGGTGTGGTACGGCGGCTCATCTCCCCACCAGCCCTTCCAGCTGGTATCGGGCCAGGGGCCCCGGATGGGACCGAACATGTTGCGGCCGAGAATCCAGGCGCCGATGCCGGCCAAGCCGTCGGCGGCGATCGCATCGTCGACGCCGGTCTCCCCGCCCTCCTTGCCCTGCATACGGTGCCAGGTTCGGGTGTGGAACAGCCACTCCATCAGGGCAAGTCCGCCGACCCCGATCGGGTTCTCCAGATCCTGGTTCAGCCCCGCACCGTAACCGTCGATTGAGACAGCGAAACTGTCGACCCGGAGCTTCATGTCCGTCGCCGCGCGAGGAGTGCCAACACGGCCGCCACGGCGAGGGCGCCGAGAAACGCCGGCACAGCCGTGATCACCGGCCACACGGGCAGCGCGAGGAGCGGCGCGCGTTGGCCGGGTGTTCCGGCGACCAGCCAGTGCACGTTGGCCGCGAGCGCCAGGCCGAACGCCCCCAGCGCGACCGCCCCGGCCGCATGCAGTGCCGTCGCGCGGGGCGAGCTGCGACGATTATGCTCGTAGCCGACGTGCAGCGCGGCCACGGCGGCGCTCACCACCCACGCAGCGAGGCGCCACAGGTGCACCTGACCTGCGCCAGACCTGTCGAGGGCGGCGAAACCGACGCCGATGACGACGTACGCCACGGCGACGAGCAGCATCGCGCGGATCCACACGCGGCTCCGGTGCGGTTCAGGTCCCGGGCTCGCCGGAATCACGCGGGTGCCACTTGAACGAGTCTCGTGCCCTGTACAGGATCTCGCCGCTCCCACTGCGAACTGTCACGACCGCGGTCAACACCGCGGTATCGAGCCGATTGGTCGCCACGCGCGTGCGGAACTTGCCGTCGACCGTCACGGTGCCCACCTGCGGGTCGTCGCAGCGCAGGTGGACGGTATCCGCTCTGACGAGGACGTCCAGACAGGCCATGGCCTGCTCCGCACCAGTGCCGGTCTGGGCGAAGGTGACGACGGCGTCGGGGCGGAGGCTGAATCCGGTGAACCGGAACCGGCTCACCGTGAATTCATAGCCTGGGACATAGTAGCCCTCGGCGTCGGCCTGCAGGGCCGGCTTGCGCGGCTCCACGGCAGGCGCTGCCGGACGGGCTTCGGGATTGCGGGTGGTGGGCGCACGCCGTCCCAGCACGACGACGAGCCCGGCCGCGACGCCGAGCACGAGGACGAGGACGAGCAGCAGACGCTTGCGGCGCACGACGCTCAGGAGCCCAACACGGCACGTAAGCGCGCCAGGAACGCGTCGGGGTCCGCCGGACTCAGCAGCAAGCTGTACCCGGCGGTGGTGGGAATGTAGACCGCCCGCGTGCGGTCGGTGAGGTACAGCAACGCCTTCTCTCCGTTTCGCAAGCGGAACCACCCGGCTTGGTAGCCAGGGAGCGCGGTTCCGATGCGCCGCCATTTCGGCTGCAGCCCCGCTTCGCGAGCGAGATCGACCCGGCGGGCACCATTCAAACGGATATCCCGCTTGGGAACGACCCGCCCGTACAGATCGCCCACCAGGCGGAGGCCGTCGCCCGCGATTTCGAAACGCGACGCATGGGCGCCTCGCACAGAGGTCGCGAGCAGCCCCACGCCTCCAATGAGAACGCCCAGGAGTAGCACGGTCACGGGAATGAGGAGCCACAGGTAGCGGCTCTCCGCGGGCGCGATCGGGAACACGTTCATAGGCGTCTACGGCTCTGGCGAGGACTGATTCGGACTTGCCATCTGCGCCGCAAGGGCGTCCATCTGGCGCCCGCGCAGACGCGCCCACCCCGGTAAGCGAAGCGCGCCGTTCACAATCATTGCCATGCCCGTAGCGAGCAGGAACACGATTCCCGGAATGGCGTCGCCCAGGTGGCCGCTGATTGCGGTCGCCACAGCGACCGTCGCCGTCACGCCGAGGGCCGCCAACCCCGCTCCCATGGACGCGCGCGCCGCGCCGTGCAGGGTTCTGAAACGCAGCCGGTGGCCCGTTTCAGTCGGTTCGAGGAGCACCTGCAAATTCCCGTTCGTCCACTGCCGCAATGAGCCGTCCGAGCGCGTGGTGCCCCGTGCGTTGAAGACGTCGCGCAACTGCACGACCAGCCGCTCCCACTCGGGATCGGTGAGCCGGCGATTGAGGCTCACCGTGCGCGCCACGCCGATCGGCAGTCCCAAGAGCGTCCGCGCTGCGGTCTCTCGCCGGATATCGAGGGCTTGCGCCGCTTGCGCAACGGCGGCCGGCGAGATGCCGACTTCACGGCCGATGGCTTGCAGATCGGCGAGCGTCAAGCCCTCCTCCGGCGGCACTTCCCGCTGGGGACTGAGCGGCCCTTCCGACGCGGCGCGAAAGATCGCCGCAATCTCTTTGTCGTTGTATCGTCGATCGGTCATCGCTCTTCCCGGGCCTTCGTGAGCAAGCGCTCGGTAAAATCCAGCCGCTCGTGTGTTTCCGCCAATTCCTTTTGGAGATCCTGGACGCCACGCTCCAGTGCCTCGAGCCGCGCGATGGCGTCGGCCGAGAGTGATTGGGGACGCCCCGCACGCAGCTGAGCGATCTTGACCACCGCGGCGGCAGGGATCCCCACGAATATCAGGAGTGCGAGGAGAAACACGACAGGGTCCAAGTGGCCTTCCGCGGCGAGATCGTGCTTAAGCTGCGGGCGAAGTCTGTGGGGGCGCAAGCCGTCGGACGGTCGGGAACGTCAGCGCCGCGGCGAAATTCATCGCCGCGACGGCCGAGAAAATGGCGACCGGCGGCGTGAACCCGAGAAAACGCAGTTGCAGGACCACGGTGACTGCTGGGAAACACGCCGCCAGCGCCAGGAT
>DATNOR010000203.1:0-2194 GCA_035601235.1 Gemmatimonadales bacterium | reverse complement strand
ATGTGGAACCTCAACGGCCAGGAGTTCCCGTGGACCGGCACGTATCCGTCCCTCCACGAAGGGAGCGTGTACGACGTGGTCTATCGCTACCATCGCTACACAGCCCAGGGCTGCGGCACGATCGCGATCTGGGTGAACGGGACAAAGGTGATGGACAGCCCGTGTTGGAGCTACATGGGAACCACGAACGGGTCGGCGCAGGGCCTGTTGTTCTGGGATGGAGCCACCTACTTGGCGAGTGGGCTGGGGTCCTTGGTTGTGTACAATCTGCTCGCTCAGGCGACCAACTACCCGATTGGGGCCGGCACCGCCAGCCCGTAAACGGAGGAGCTCGATGCTGGCCGCGAGGAGACGCGCGGCGCGAACAACTGAACACGCTGTAAGAGCAAAGCCGTCGAAAGACGGTGACGCAGAGCCACGGGACTAAAGCGCACACAGGCAGCGCCAAGTCCGCCGGGCCGCCAGTGCAACACCTGCTCCATGCTGGCGGCCCGTCTTGTTGCCTGGAATTCACCTGTCGAAGGAGTGCAACACAATGCCCTATCTATTCAAGCTGTCTCAGCGAGTCGCGCGGCTGCGAACGCGCGCCCTCCTCGTCGGCGCCGCGGCGCTCATCGCCGCGTGCGAAACGAGCGATTTGTCGTCGCTGAATTCGCCTGCCCATCCCAGCTTTGCGACCAGCACCGGCGCGCCCGCCCAGGTCACCGACCTTGCGGCGGCCGCCATGACCGATAGCTCCGCAACCCTCACCTTCACCGAAGTGGACGACGGCGTGGGCGGGCCCGCGAGTTACGACATCCGCGTTGCCCCCACCCCGCTGGTGTGGGGCGGGACGGTGCCGAGTGTCAAGCGCGGGAGCTGCGCCACGCCGGTCGCCGGGACGGCGATCGGTGCGAAGCGGACCTGCACGGTGCTGGGCCTGACGACCGGGACGGCGTACGACTTCGAGCTGGTCACCTACCGGGGCACCCTCATGGTCAACGCGGTGTTCGGACCGCTCTCGAATGTGGCGAGCGGAACGGCGCGCACGCCGGTGACGCCCACGGCGCCCGGGACCGTGACCGACCTCGGGGTGGCCGCGGCGACCGATACCGTGATTACCCTCTCGTTCACAGAAGTGACGGGCGGCACCGGGCAGCCCGCGAGTTACGACGTGCGGTACGTCTCGGGCTCCACGCTGGCTTGGGGAGGATCGGTCCCGAGCGTGAGCCGGGGGACGTGCGCGGCGCCGCTGACCGGGACGGCGATCGGGTCGAAGCGCAGCTGCACGGTGGCGGGTCTCGCCGCGACCACGACGTATAGCTTCGAGCTGGTGGCGTACCGGGGCACGCTGCAGGTGAATGCCGTGTTCGGGGGATTGTCAAACATCGCGACGGGCACGACCGCCGCGGTCGCGCCGGTGGCGGTAGCCGCGGTAAGCCTGAGCCCGGCGACGGCGAACGTGGTCACAGGGAGCACGCAACAGCTCGCTGCGACGCTGAAGGACGCGAGCGGCAACGTGCTGACGGGCCGGAGCGTCGCCTGGACGTCGAGCAACGCGGTCGTGGTGACGGTCAGCGCGAGCGGGTTGGTAAGCGCGGTCGCGCCGGGTTCGGCGACGATCACCGCCACAAGCGGGACCGTCCAGGGCACCGCCGCGATCACCGTTCCTGCCCCGACGCTGACGGCTCCCGGAGCGGTGTCGGATCTTAAAGTGGCGGGAGCGACTGATACGGTGGTCACTCTATCGTTCACCGAGGTGAACGACGGCAGTGGTCGGCCAGCGACCTACGACGTTCGCTACGTCTCGGGCTCCACCCTCAGCTGGGGCGGCTCCACCCCCAGCGTGACTCGGGGTACGTGCGCGACCGCGTTGGTCGGGACGACAATCGGTGGCAAGCGCAGCTGCACGGTGCTCGGGCTGACGGCGGGAACGACCTACAGCTTTGAGCTCGTGGCATACCGCGGCACGCTGGGCGTGAATGCGGTGTTCGGCGGGCTTTCCAACATCGCGACGGGCGCGACGGCCAGCTCGACCCAGAGCGGTGGGGGCGGCGGTGGCAGCGGCGGTGGTCCGGGCCAGGTGACGTACTACCGGACGAATTTCACGGATGGGACGACGGGGCCGTTGGACGTGTACGCGTACGGGGGCGGCAGTTGCGCCAGCAGCACCGATTATGTCGATCCCGGCAGCGCCCATTCGATCAAGTGCACG
>DATNOR010000202.1:0-5863 GCA_035601235.1 Gemmatimonadales bacterium | reverse complement strand
TCAGACGCTCCCGCGCTGAGTGAGGAGCACGTAAGTTGAAGCAGGACAATCACGCGACCGTGGCGGAACTGGTAGACGCGCAGGACTTAGGATCCTGTGGGGCAACCCGTGGGGGTTCGAGTCCCTCCGGTCGCATCGCTCCCGAAAACAATGCGCCGCCGCCAGGCGTGCGGTCCTGGACGGCGGACGCAAAGTGGCGATGACCCGACGGCCCGGCCATGCACCAGGTGCTGCACCTTAATCATGCCGGGTGGGATCAAACTGCACAAGATGCACACCGGGGAGGGGTGCCGGTGCGCGACACCCGTGGGTCAGTGTCGCGCGGCGCCGCGCCGGGCGCCCGCGTCCCGCCCCGCGGCGGGCACCCGCACGATGGCCCATCCCAGACCGGCGATGCGCAGAATGACCTCGCTCAGGCGCGCGAAGTCCACCGGCTTGGTCAGGAATCCGTCGGCGGCCAGCGCCGCGAGCTGCTCATGCTCGCCGTCAGATCCGGTGAGCACGACGACCGGGAGCTCGTGCCAGCGCGGCTCCTCGCGGATGCGCAGCAGCACGTCGCGGCCGTCGAGGTGGGGGAGCTTCAAGTCGAGCAACACGAGGTCGGGCCGCGGCACACCGTGATGCGGCCCTTCCCGCCGCAGAAACGCGAGAGCGTCGAGGCCGTCCCCCACGACCCAGAGACGGTTCTGCACCTTGCCGCGGCCCAACCCGCGCCGCGTCAGCTCCACGTCGGCGGGGTCGTCTTCGACCAGTAGAATGTTGATGGGGGTCGGTCCGCGCACCATGGTGCCCAACTTAGGTGCCCGGTCCGGCCGGGCTCAAGGGGCGCCGCCGACTCTGTCTGCCGGTCTCGGGCGCGACTCGGCGCGACCGGCCTTCGCCGGCTGCGGCGTACCCTGCAGCGCCTCTTCCACCAGCCGCCACAGCGTGTCGAGCGACAGCGGCTTCAGCAGGAAGCGCTCGGATTCGAGGAACAGATCCATGGCACGCGGATCCGGCAGCGGCTCCGACGCGATGAGCACGAAGCGGCCGCGCAGCTCCGGGCGCAACACCACCGCCTGGCGCCACAGCCACAGCCCGCCGCGCTCCGGCATGTTCAAGTCCGTCACGATGACGTCGAACGATTGTCGCCGCAGCGACGCAAGCGCCTCGGCGGCGTCAGCCACCGTCGTCACCGCGCAGCCACGTCGCGCCAACGAGCGCGCGATCGCCTCGCGCATCGCGGGGTTGTCGTCGACCATCAGCGCGGACCATCTCGTCATGGGAACTGTCATCCGGGTGTCGGTTGGCTATCTCGACACATGAACCGTAGCTCCGCGGTCGCCCAGTCGACAAGTGTTGCAGCATCGCAGCGTATGGCATCCCTTGTGCCACGGGGACCGATCCGCTTGGTACGGGCGTCACTCGAATCGAGCCCGCCGCCCGCTCGCGTGGAACGGTGATTGCCGTCACGCGTGGTCGCTCCGAACTGCGCACCAACGGGGTTGACGCCGTACACGGCCGGGGTCCAACGTACTGCGGCCAAGCGGCGGAGCTGCGGATCTCGATGGACCAGTCTGTTCCTGTTCAGGAGCTGCAGCTCGCGTGGGCGCGGCTGCGCGTGGAGGCCGACGTAGGCCTCCGCCGCGGCGCGTGGTACCGCGTCACCCGCTTCACGCCCTCGGAAGTCTTCCTCGACGTGCAACGCTTTCCAATCGGCGTGCCGCGACGCTTGCTCGAAGTGGTGCTCGGGCGGCCACTGCGCTGGTCCGTGGTGCCCCGGGCGCGCGACGCCAGCAAGCTGCCGCCGGGGCTGGGCACTCCCTACGGGGTCTGTCCCGTGTGCCGCACCCGGGCGCCGCTCGAGGGGCGGCCCGGGAAAATGGCGTGCCCGAAGTGCCAGGGCGTGTTCGCCGTCGCCTGGGACGAGCGCTACCTGACGAAGGGCGAGATAAAAGCCGAAGAGTAGATCGAGCGAGGCCGCCTACAAGGAGAGCTTGGTGAGCGCGTCGGCAATCAGCTCACCCTCGTCCAGCGTCAGGGCATCCCACACGCCGACCCGTCCGTCCGCGCGCAGCACTTCGTAGAGCGCCCGACCCGCCGGACGGCCTTCCGCCGCCGCCCAGCGCGGGCGCGCCACCCAGAACCCGGACGCCCCGTCGGCGAGATCGCGATAGCACTCCACGATCCGGCTGGCCACCTCGCGCACCGCGACCCCCCTGGGAAGCAGATGCTGGCGCTCGAGCAGCGCCGCTTCGACTTGTTCGACCAGATTGTCCAGGCGCGGGGTCGTCGTCATGGCGAGTGGCCGATTGGTGACATTGCCGAGGATGCCGGCCGGAGCGCCCCGGTAACGCCGGTGACGTGGGCTTGACACTCCCGTGTAACTGCACAAATTGCACAGGGCAGTGCACAGACCTAGGGTTACCGGGATGTCGAAGAAAAAGCTGCTGCTGGCCTCCCAACGCATCGAAGTTGGCGCCCTGCTCCACGGCACCACGCTGAACCCGCGTGCATTCCGCTGGGGCGTGGCCGACAGCGAGACAACCACCGGCGCCCAGGTCACCCGCCTCGAATACGCCAACGGCTCCACCCCGGCGTACTTCCAGTTCGACCACTACTTGCACAAGCACTACGCCCTCTACTCCTGGGGCGACGGCGAGGAGCTCGAGGAGCATTTCGTCGGCAGCTGGCCGCACCAGGTGCTGCACCTCGCCCGCTGGATCGCCCGCCTGGAGCACCAGGCCCGCACGCGGGAGTTCGTCGTCCTCTAGACCCGGGCCCGTCGGGCCTCGAGGGTAGCGAGTGGCGCGCGCGTGGCGCAGTTTTCCCGCTCCACCAGCTGCCCCCGAGGATCGCGTGATGCACCGCTCGCTTTGCTTCGCCACCCTGGTGCTCGCCACCGCCTGGCGCGGCGCCGCCGCCCAGGAAACGCCCACCGAACGCAGCGCCGCGGCCGATGTCGTCCGCCGCATGAACGCGCTGGAGCGCTCGCTCGCGCTACCGCCGCTCGTGGCGCGGCTGACTGGCGGCCGCGATCCACGCCGCGACGCCGTGCTGGCCCGGGCCAAGCAGCTCATGGACCAGGAGCTCCTCGCCATGGCCGACGACATCACCCGCCATCCCGAGACGGGCTATAAGGAAGAGCGCTCGGTGAAGATCCTCACCGACTATCTCCAGGCGCACGACTTCGACGTGACGACCGGCGTGGCGGGCTTGAAGACCGCCTTCGTCGCGCGCTACAAGAAGGGAACACCGGGCCCGAATCTCGGCGTCATCCTCGAGTACGACGCGCTGCGCGGCACCACGCGAGACTTTCACGGCGACCAGCACAGCGCGCAGGGTCCCGTCGGCATGGCCGCGGCCCTCGCGGTCGCGGAGTTCCTCACGGCGTCCAAGACTCCGGGCACGGTCACCGTGTACGGCACGCCCGCCGAAGAAATCGGCTCGCCGGAAGCGAAGACCACGATGTATCAGGCCGGCGTGTTCAAGGGCGCGGACGTGCTGGTGCGCTCGCATTCCTCCACCGCCACCCAGGCGCCCGGCCCGGGCTTCGGGAGCTGCTGCATGAACATCGACGTGGTGCGCTACATCTTCTCGGGCGCGCCGGCGCATCAGCTGCAGGCGTGGGATGGACGGGATGCGCTCACCGGCGTGATCGAGCTGTTCAACCACATCGACGCCATCCGGAGGACGCTGCGACCGGAGACGCGCATTCAGGGCATCATCACCGAGGGCGGCAAGGCGCCGAACGTGGTGCCTGACCGCGCGGTCGCGGAGTTCTGGCTGCGCTACCCCGATCAGGTGTATCTCGCGCAGGTGCTCGAGCGGGTGAACGACGCGGCCCGCGCCGCCGCCCTCGCCACCGGGACCAAGGTCCGTATCGAGGCCGACTCCGAATCGCGCGACGGTATCTCGGTCGCCGCCCTGAACGACGTCGCGTTCGCGTACCTGAAGCAGCTCGGCGCGACGAAGCTCGAGGACGAGCCGGGACGCCCCCTCCCCTACGAGGAGACCGGGACCGTCGCCACGCAGATCCCGGGTGTCGGCGTGACGGCCCACAGCTCGAACGGCGGCTACCACACGTTCGAGATGGAAGCCGACGCGCTCGGTCCCGTGGGCCATCACGGCTTCGTGCTCGACGCTCAGGCGATGGCCGGGGTGCTGTACCACTTCGCCACCGACACGCCGTATCGCGCGACCGTGCAACGGGAGTTCGAGGGACTCAAGGCGCTGTACGACGAGTACCTCACGGCGCTGCGGAGCGCCTATCCCCTCCCCACGGTGCCCGAGCCGGGAGGTCACTGATCGCATGCGCCCCACTCTCATTATCGCGCTCGCCGGGCTGGTGTGCGCGCCCGGGCTCTCGGCACAGCAGCGCGCCATCTCGGACAGCGACCTGTTCGCGTTCCGATGGGTGGCGAGCCCGCAGATCGCGCCCGACGGGCGGCGGGCGGCGTACGCGCTGGTCACCGTGAACGCCAAGCACGACGGGTACGAGACGAGCCTCTGGCTCGTCGCGACCGACGGCCTCTCGCCGGCTCGGCGCATCACCAGCGGCCCGCACGACGGCGCGCCCCGCTGGTCGCCCGACGGTTCGACGCTCGCCTTCCTGCGTCCCAAGGACGGCCACACCCAGCTCTACCTCCTGTCGCTGGCCGGTGGCGAGGCGCAGCAGCTCACCGACCTGCCGAAGGGCGCCGGGCCAGCCGCCTGGTCGCCCGACGGGAAGATGATCGCCTTCACGAGCACGACCGCGCCGGAAGACCTCGTCAAGACCGACAAGAAGGACGAGCCGAAGAGCGACGTGCGGGTCATCACCGAGGCCGAGTTCCGCGCCGACGACGAAGGGTATGTCGACCCCGGCGAGCACGCCCACATCTGGACGGTGCCGGGTGTCCTGCCCGGCGACCAGCCGGCGAAGGCGCATCAAGTGACGTCCGGCGCCTTCGACGAGAACGCGCCACAGTGGAGCCGCGACGGAGCGCGCATCTACTTCGTCTCGGACCGCGTGGCCGAGTCGTATTACTACCCGCCCGACAACAACGTCTACACGGTCCCCGCGGCCGGCGGCGCCCCCGACACGGTGGTGGACATCAATGGTCCGATCTTCGGCCCGGCGCTCGCGCCGGACGGACAGGCGATCGCGTTCCGGGGCTGGCTCAATCCGCCGGCGACGCGCTCGTACAATCAATCCGACCTGTTCGTTTCGCGCGACCGTCAGGTAAAGAACCTCACCGCCAACTACGACTTCGACATGGGCGGCGCCGTGCTGGGCGACCAGGCGCCCCCCCGTGGTGGCGAGGGGTCGAGCCCGAACATCTGGACCGCGGACGGCCGCGCCGTGATCGTGGCCACGACCGAGCACGGGCGCTCGAATCTTGTACGGTTCGACGCCCAGACGGGGGCCCGCGAGCCGCTCACCTCCGGTGACCACGCGGTGCTCGCGTACACGGCGTCCGCCGACGCGAAGCGCCTGGCGCTCACCATGGGCGACCCGACGCATCTCCCAGACCTCTACGTGCTCGACGCGGCGACCAAGGAAATGCGCCAGCTCACGCACGTCAACGACTCGCTGTTCGCGCAGCTTCGGCTCGTCACGCCGGAGGACTTCTGGTACACGAGCTTCGACGGCAGGAAGATCGAGACCTGGATCATGAAGCCGGTGGGCTTCACGCCCGGCCGGAAGTACCCCCTCATCCTCAACATCCACGGCGGGCCGCACACGGCGTACGGGTACATCTTTTTTCATGAGATGCAGTGGCTGGCCGCGCGGGGGTACGTCGTGCTCTATCCCAACCCGCGCGGCAGCACCACGTACGGACAGGAGTTCGGCAACATCATCCAGTACAAGTACCCCGGCGACGACTATCGGGACCTGATG
>DATNOR010000201.1:0-4578 GCA_035601235.1 Gemmatimonadales bacterium | reverse complement strand
AGCCGTCTTCGTCCTACCTCCCGTATGATACGTCGTGGCCGATCTCCGCGACCGTCTCCAATCTGCCTTAGGCCCCGCCTACCGCGTCGAAAGCGAGCTCGGCGGCGGCGGCATGAGTCGCGTCTTCCTCGCCGAGGAGGTGCGCCTCGGCCGTCGCGTGGTGGTGAAGGTGCTGCCGCCCGAGCTGGCCGCTGGTGTGAGCGCCGAGCGATTCGAGCGCGAGATCCAGCTCGCCGCCAAGCTGCAGCATCCCCACATCGTGCCGGTGCTCACCGCCGGAGCCAAGGGCGACCTGCTGTACTACGTCATGCCGCACATCGCGGGCGAGTCCCTGCGTGCCCGCATCGCGCACGCGCGCGCCCTGCCCGTGGGTGAAGCGGTGCGGATCTTGAGAGACGTATGCGACGCGCTCGCTTACGCGCACGGGCACGGCGTGGTGCACCGCGACATAAAACCCGACAACGTGCTGCTCTCGGGCAAGCACGCGCTGGTCACTGACTTCGGCGTCGCCAAGGCGGTCGCCAGCTCGAGCGGCGGCAGCGGCACCCTCACCTCCCTCGGCATGGCGCTCGGCACGCCCGCCTACATGGCGCCGGAGCAGGCCGCGGGCGACCCCAACGTGGACCAGCGCGCCGATCTGTACGCCGTCGGCGCGCTGGGCTACGAGCTGCTCGCGGGCCGCACGCCGTTCGGCGGGTTGTCGCCCCAGGGCATGCTCGCGGCCCAGGTCACGGCCACGCCCGACCCCGTCACCCAGCACCGCGACAGCGTACCGCCGGCGCTCGCCGCGCTGATCATGCGCTGCCTCGCCAAGCATCCGGCCGACCGCCCGCAGAGCGCGGACGACGTGCTGGGCCAGCTCGAGGCGATGGCCACGCCGACCGGAGCGACGCTGTCGGAGCAGTCGCCGATCTCTTCGGGAACGCAGGCAGCGCTGCGCCGGTCGCACCCCGTGCGCGTGGCCACGCTGTTCGGCTTCGCCGCGCTCGGCGTGCTCTCCCTCGTCCGTCTGCTCGTGCGGGTGCTCGGGCTCCCCGACTGGGCGTTCGCGGGCGCCGTTGGGCTCGCCGCCGCCGCACTCCCCTTCATGCTGTGGACCGGAGCCGTGGAGCGGCGCCGGGCGCGCGCGGGAGCACCGCACTGGCTCACGTGGCGCCGGGCGCTGGTCTCGGCGGGGTCCGGGTTCGGTCTCCTGGGGCTCGTCACGGCGACCCACGCGGCCATGCGGCAGCTCGGCATCGGGCCGATGGGCACGCTGGTGGCGAGCGGTGTACTCGCCGAGCGCGACCGGCTGGTGCTGGCCGATTTCGAGAACCGCACCAGGGACTCGACCCTGGGACCGTCGCTCACCGAGGCCTTGCGAGTCGACCTGGCGCAATCGGGCGTGATCCGGCTGCTCGACGCGGCGGCCGTGGGCCAGGCGCTCGCCCGCATGGGCCGCTCGCCCGGCACGCCGCTCGACCCGGCGCTGGCGCGGGAGCTGGCGCAGCGCGAGGGAGCCAAAGCCGTAGTGCACGGGCAGATCGACCCGCTGGGGCGGGGCTACGTGGTGTCGGCCGAGCTGGTGTCGGCGGCGGACGGCACGGCGCTCGTGTCGTTGCGCGAGACCGCGCAGGACGACGGCGCGATCATCGCGGCCGTCGATCGGCTCTCCGGCAAGCTGCGCGAGCGCATCGGCGAGTCGCTGAAAACGATCCGCGCGAGCGACCCGCTCGAGCAGGTGACCACCCGCTCGCTCGAGGCGCTGCGCAAGTACTCGCAGGGCGTGCGGGCGAGCGACGCGGCCGACATGAACCGCGCCGTGACGCTGTTGGAACAGGCGATCGCCCTGGACACCACATTCGCTATGGCGTACCGCAAGCTTGCCGTGGTGTTGAGCAACTCGGGCGGCGCGCAGTCGCGCATCGCCGCGGCCGCGACCCAGGCATTTCGCCACCGCGACCGGCTCACCCCGTTTGAGCGCGACCTGGCCGAGGCGTACTACTACAGCCGCGTCGACTACGATCCGGCCAAGACCGAAGCGGCCTACCGCGCGGCGCTCGAGCAGCAGCCCGAGAACGGCGTGGCGCTGAACAACCTCTCGCTGCTGTTCAACAGCCTGCGGCGATTTGCCGACGCGGAATCACTCGCGGTGCGAGGGCTCGCCGTCGCGCCGACGCAGTGGGCGCTCTACACCAACACTGCGGTCGCACAGATCGGTCAGGCCAAGTACGCCGCCGCGGGGCGGACAGTGGGGCTGATGGAACAGCGGTCGCCGACTAATCCGTTGCGGCCCTTCCTGCGCGGCTTCCTGGCGCTGGCGCAGCGTCACTACGACAGTGCGGAGGTCGCGGCGCGGGCCCTGGCGGAGACCTCGCGCGACCCCACGTGGCAGTCGAGCGCGGCGGGCGCCCTGGCCGCCATCAACCTGGTACGCGGCAAACTCGGCGCGTCCGAGGTCCAGTTACGCCGCGCGATGGTGTTCGACGAGCAGCGCGGCGTCCCGGGGAACTCTATCAACGACGCGATCGAGATCGCCGTGATGGACGTGCACTACCGCAACGCGCCCGACGCCGCGCAGCGCGAGGTGGAAGCGGCCCTGCGGCGCCACCCGCTCGCCTCCATTCCCGCGCAGGACCGCCCCTATCTTGGCCTCGCGTGGCTGTACGCCGATGCGGGCCACCCCGACCGCGCCCGGCAATTGCTGGCCGAGTATGAGTCCACGGTGCCCGAGGGTGTACGGCGCGGCCAGCCGTTTCGATTTGGCGCTGCGGCTCAGATCGCCCTCGCCGAGGGACGGATCCAGGACGCGATCCGGGGCTATCGCACCTGGTACGACCAAGACGGGTGCGCGGTGTGCGGGCTGTTCCTGCTGGGCCGCGCTTATGAGCGAGCGGGGCAGCGCGACTCCGCGCTCGCCGTGTACGAGCGCGCGATCAGCACGCCGGGCTACCTGCGCGCGTTCGAGGAAGACGCCACGCTGGGACCGACCTATCGACGCTTGGGCGAGCTGTACGAGGAGCGGGGCCAGCTCGACAAGGCGCGCGACTACTACGGACGCTTCATCGACCTATGGAAGGACGCGGACCCGGAGCTACAACCACTGGTACGCGACGTGAAGCAGCGCCTGGCGAGACTCACCGCCGAGCCGCGCGGCTGATCACCAGCGGCCCAGCGTCACCGCCCCCATCGCGATCAGTCCCAGCGCTCCCGCGATCGAGGCCGCGAGAATCTGGCGTCTGCGCAGTCGCTGAAACGCCTCGGGGAGCTGGCCGGCCGGCCCCGGCTCGAGCCGCGCCAGCTTGGCCGCCGTGGGCACGCTGATCGCCACGGCGCCGATCGCCCCCAGGAACCCCGCGCCCATCATGGTGCCGAGCCATCCGGGCACCTGCCCCGATTGCATGTACGGCCGGGCGAGGATGAATCCCGAGAGCACTACGGCTATAGCCCCCGGCGCTACCAGCAACCGCTGCACCGCGCCGATGATCTTGTACGCCGTGAGCCGCTCGCCAGTCCCCATGCGCTTGGCAGTCACGCCCGCCACCATCGTGGCAATACCGCCGCCCAGCCACAGGGTGAACCCCAGGACGTGCACGAGAAGCCAGAATCCTCGCATGCCTTCCTCCCCACTTATCGCTACCACCCGCTAGGCGTCTAGCCGTCTAGGCGTCTGCCTAGCCGTCTCGCCGTCTATCCCCTCACTACCTCCGGCACAGGCTGCCGTCCCGCGTATCCCGTCTCGAGCTCATGCCAGTGCTCGATTTTCTCTTCGCCCTGCTTCCAGCACCAGAATATTTCCTTGCCGTCGAGCTTGCCGTAGAAGTCCACCAGCCCCTGCTCGAAGCCTTTGAATACACACCCGATCTGCTCCAGCTCGCCCAGGAAATCGTTGATCCGCCCCGCGACCTCGTCGATGCGGGCGCGCAGCCCCACCTGCTCGGCCGACTCGCCCCATTCGGGCCGCGCCTGCGCCGCCACCAGCTCGTACTTCCCCACCAAGTCGCGCCATTCGGGATGCAGCGTCACCAGATCGGCGACGATGCGCTTCACGAGCGGCAGCGTGCGATTGGCTTCAGCGAGGGTGAAATACTTGCGGGGCACGGGATCAAGATAGACGCCGAGACGCCCAGACGCCTAGCGGGGGATTAGTGGTGAGTGATGAGGTAGGCTTAACTGCACTCTCACTCCTCACCGCCGCTGGGCGTCTAGGCGTCTAGGCGTCTGTTCAGGCGTCTAGGCGTCTGCCTGTCCGTCTACTCCCTTACAATGACTATCCCCTGAATGAATTCCGGATGCGGAATGAAACCCACCACCCTCTTGTCCTGATTGACCACGACTATTGTCGAGCGAATGTGCGTGTCCTTCTCGTCCAGCTGTTCTATTCTGAATCCGTCGAGCTCCGTGTCAGGGCTGACGACGATGGTGTCGGTGCGCGCGTGCTCGAGTGCCTGGCAGTCGGTCGGATCGTGGCCCGCGGCCACACACTGCGTCACGATGTCGCGGTCGGAGATCGTGCCGAGATAGCGGCGGTCCTTGGGATTATCCACCACGGGCACGACCGAGATGTCCTTGGCGCGCATCAAGAGGGCCACCTCGGCG
>DATNOR010000200.1:0-15888 GCA_035601235.1 Gemmatimonadales bacterium | reverse complement strand
TCGCTCAACGTGATCATTGATCAGGAGCAGCGCGCCCGCCGCACGCCGGTGTGGACGACCGACGTGGCGGGGAAGGTGTTCGGCATCGACTCGCAGTTCATTCACATCGCCGGGATCAAGATCCCGACCGCGGCCCTGGCGCTGTTGCCGATCTCACTGCCGCAGGGGAACTACGGCGAGCAGATGCGTGCGCGTCAGCTCGACGAGATGCGGGCCGATCTGATGCAGGCCGCGCGCCGCACCGAATCGCTCCAACTGTTTCGCCAGTACGTGCGGGAGCTGCGCGCCCGCAAGGCGGCGGAGCGGGAAGCGCAGCAACGGCAGCGGGGGGACACGACGAGGGTCAAGGCGGATACGGTCAGCGGAGTTCCCTGACTAGTGGACCCCGGGCCGCCGGCCCGGGGTCAGCCGCGCAAGACGGGTGGTCCCCGGAGCGGCTAACCCCGGGGCGGTGCCCCGGGGTTCATCGAGGTCACGGCGTCCCGCAGTCGCTCGAGCGCCGCCGCTTTCCCTACTACGTACAGCAGCTCGTTCACGGGCTCCGACACCGTGCCGCCCGTGAGCGCGATGCGGATCGGCTGGAAGATCTTCCCGGCGGGGACGCCCTTTTCGTCAGCCAGACCGCGCAGCCGCTGCTCGAGCGCCTCCGGAGTCCACTCGGTGTCGCGCAGCGCGACGAGGCTCGCATTGAGAGACGCCTTGTAACCCGCCGGATCCTTCGCGATCTCTTTCTGCGCCTTCTCGTCGAGCACCAAGAAGCGTGCGTCGAGGCGCACGGCCACCTGTCTTCCCACGTCGAGAGTGGTACGCGAGCGCGTTTTCACGGCGGCGATCGCCTTGAGCACCGCCTCGCGGTTGCCGTTCAGCCCGAGCGCTTCGAGCTGGGGAGCGACGAGCGGGTACAGCTGCTCGGCGGAGCTGGCCGAGAGATACTGGCCGTTCATCCACTCGAGCTTGGTCATGTCGAAGATGGCGGGCTTTTTCTGGATGCCCTCGAAGGAGAAGAGCGCGATCATCTCGTCGAGCGTCATGATCTCGCGGTCGCCGCCCGGGCTCCAGCCGAGCAGCGCCAGGAAGTTGCGCATGGCGGCCGGGAGAATGCCCATGTGCTGGTAGTCGCCGACGGCGGTGGCGCCGTGGCGCTTGGAGAGCTTCTTGCCGTCGGGTCCGTGGATCATCGGCACATGACCGAACACGGGCAGCGCGGCGCCGAGCGCGCGATACAGGGCGATCTGCTTGGGCGTATTCGAGATGTGATCGTCGCCGCGCAGCACGTGGGTGATGCGCATGTCGACGTCGTCCACCACGACGGCGAAATTGTAGATCGGCGTGCGGTCCGAGCGCAGGATCACGAAGTCCTTGATGTCTTCGCCCTGGAACGAGATCCGGCCGTGCACGGCGTCGTCCCAGGCGATCTCGCCGGGAGGGAGGCGAAAACGGATGGCGCCCTCTTCTATGTAGGCCTTGCCTGCGGCGAGGAGCTTGTCCGCCATCTCCTGATGCCGTGTAACGCGGGCACCCTGAAACACGGGCTCCTCGTGCCAGTCGAGGCCGAGCCAGGTGAGACCGTCGAGGATGACGCGCGTGTGCTCGTCGGTGGAGCGGGCCTTGTCGGTGTCTTCGATGCGGAGCAGGAACTGGCCGCCCGCGTGGCGCGCGTACAGCCAGTTGAACAGGGCGGTACGGGCGCCGCCGACGTGGAGGTAGCCCGTGGGCGAGGGGGCGAAGCGGACGCGAGTGGTCATCGGGGACTAGGGATTAGGGACTCGGGACTAGGGATGCAAGGCCCGAGTCCCGAGCCCCTAGTCCCGAACCCCGATTCACCACGGAGAGGGGGGGATTCGAACCCCCGATAGAGGTATTAGCCCCTATAACGGTTTAGCAAACCGCCGCCTTCAGCCACTCGGCCACCTCTCCCGAACGGCTGAATTATCCGCAGCCGATAAGGGACGAGCAAGGGCGCGAGTCATCCCCAGACTGAAGCCTGGGCTCAGGGCGGCGACGCTGCCCGACGGCACCGTCCTCATCGCGTCCTATCATCCCAGGCGGCAGAGCACCAAGACGGGCAAGCTCACCCGAGCGATGTGGTACCGGGTGTTCCGAACGGCGCGCGGGATCCTCGAGTAGGGACCCGCCGCGGGAGCGGCTCGAGTTTCGCCAGCTCCGCCAGGTTGCGGCCGATCCGCAGGGCGACCGTCACCAGCATCGCGAGTGCCAGTGCCGCCGCTGTGCAGGTTGCGATCGTCACGACTGCGGGGTCCGCGCCGGCCGTCACCAATAGTCCGTTCGCGAGCACCAGAACGATGCGTGCCTCCGTGGGACCGATCCGGCCGTACCCGAGCCGGAACACGCCGAATACCGTGGACTCGAGGTACAGGTTGATCGATAGAACCAGATACGCGACGACGCCGGCGAGCGCGACGCTCAGGGGCACGTAGGGCGAGAGTCCGATCCCCGCGCCGATTGCAGCCGTTGCGAACGCGTCCACCACGTGGTCGAGATAGTACCCGTAGCGCCGCCGCTCCGCACGGCGCAGCCGCGCGAGCGTCCCGTCGAGCGAGTCCCCGAACCAGTTCACGAGGAGCAGCACGCCTGCGACCCAGAGCCAGGCGGGGCTCAGCGCGGACAGCGCATACGCCACGCCGGCGCCCAGCGCCCCCACGACGCCTACGAGCGTCAGCTGATCCGACGTGACCCACGCGGGCAGCCGCTGGGCGATCGCTCGGAGCAGCCGCCGCTCGGGCTCGGCGAGCAGGAACGTCAGCTCGCGGCGCGCGTCGACCGGTGCCACCAGACGATCCGGAGCGAGGGGACCAAGAGGAGTGTGAACAACGCGACGTAGAGCCAGACCGGGAGCCGCACGCTGGCGCCGAGCCACGCGAGCAGGGCGTAGCGCGGCAGCGAGCGCGCCGCCACGGCGCCCGCGTACTTTCCGAGCGGGTAGCCCGTCGCGAACGCGAGCGCCTTGAAGGGAAAGAAGGGCAGGGGCGTGAGCCCCGAGAGGGTGATCACGGCGAACGGGAAGCGCCGGAAGACGCGCGCGGGCATGCTCGCGCCCTGAGAGGGCGCGCTCGGCCCTGGGTGCGTCCTTAAGGACGCACTCGCGACGAGCCCGGGCTTCAGCCCGGGAATGCCCGCGCGCCGCGCTGCGGCCCGCTCGATCAGCGGCACGAGCAACCGATGATCTAACAGGGCCGCGACCACCGTTCCCGCGGTCGCGACGAGGGCGGTCGGCCAGACGCCGTGGCGCGCGCCGTACCAGATGACCACGGGCTCGTGGGGCAGGACCGCCAGGGCGACGTTCGAGAGGAGCGCGTAGCCGAACAGCCACACCGCGCTGGCGAACACGGAGTTCATGAGCCGACGTTCGCCCGCCGGTCTCAAGTGGAATTCAAGGGACCTGGAGAGGGGGGCCGCGCGCGGTACCTCGACGCCACGCAGATCGCGCAAGCAAAGGCCGATGCGGAGAAGGTGCGCATCGACATCGAGGCCAAGGCGCGGGCGGAAGGCCTGCGCATCACGACCATCGCCGAGGCGACCGCGGAAAGCATCCGGCGGCAACCGGATGCTCCTGGGCTGGCGGAAACGCCGCCCCCGCCGCCGACTACCGAGCCGGTCCTCGAGAAGGCGAGGTGGCAGCAGTAATCGCGATCACTCGTCGCCCGGCGTCAGCAGCGTCACCGCCACCCCCGCGTGGTCCGACGGCCACAGTCCCGACGCCGTCCGTTCCCCGGGCCGGTCGCCCGCCACGTCGCGCCGGACCGGCTGCGTGCCCGCAGGCAGGTTCCGCGTAAACACGAAATCGATCCGCTGGTCGAACGTCGATCGGGCGTTCAAGAGATCGCCCTGCTGACAGCAGGTGAGGCCGAGCGCATGGCGCTCGGGCTCGATCCACGTGTCGCCGTAACCCGCTGCCAACATCATGGGGTAGGTCGGGGTCACGCGGGTCGGATCGATGCCATAGGCGTCGGAGTTGAAATCCCCCACCAGAATCGTCGAGCCGGTCTCGGCCGAGAGCAGCGCGAGCAGCTCCCCGGTCTGCGCCAGCTGCAGGTCGGGAGCCTCCTGACCGACCAGGTGCGTGACGACGAACCGGTAGGCGCGTCCGTCGACCGTCGCGACGATCGAGCTCCAACCCTGGTATAGGCCTGACGTCACGCCGGCGATGGTCACGACCTGCGACGCGGCGTACACGCCGGACCGGGCATCGGCGTAGGGAACATCGGCGCGCACCAGCACCGCGTCCCCGTCGGTCCAGCGTACGCCGGCGAGGATCGGCTGCCCGGATGCGTCCACGCCGGCGATCACCGGCACCTGCAGGTCCGACGTGCGGTCCACCGCGGCGGCAGTGTAGTCGACGCCGCGCGCGTGCAGGGAATCGATCACGAGCTGCAGGAAGTCGTAGGCGACGCGCGTGGCCGGCTCGAAGGGATTGTCAGTGGTGCGGTACAGCGCCAGCTCCTCGAGCCCGACGACGTGCGGCCGCCGCGCGGCAATGGCGCGCGCCAATGCCCCCGCACGTGCCGGGAAGTCCGTGGCCTGAACGTGTCCCCACTCCTCGGTGGCAAGGACGACCGCCTCGTCGGCCGTCTGAGCTGCGAGCACGCGGCCGATGTCCGCTCCCAGGTAGACGTTCCACGCCAGGGCCGTGATGCCCGGCGCGCCGCGCGGGGCTGCGCTTTTCGCTTCGCCCACGACGCGGGCCGCGACGCTCGGAGCGCCGCTGGTCGAGTCTTCGCACCCTGCGGCGGACCAACCCACCGCGGCGCACACGATGAGCGTTCCCGCGCCCGTGATTCCCTTACGCATTGGTGCCTTCTCCGTGGAGGTTGGTCCATACGGTAGGAGGCCTCGGTAAAGGGCGAGTCAAGTCGCCCGGAGAGCACCTGCGGGCCCGATAGCGGAAGTGTCACACGGGAGCCACACTTATGAAGCTGCAATGCGCCCTAATCGTGGCGGAGTGCAAGCCGCCCGCCGACTCTCCGCGTGGCACTGCCCTTGCGCATACGCAACACCACGTATGCGACACATTGCGATCGTGCTACTCGCGGTGGGTTCCCTCGTGGCCGTGCCACGCCGGGCTCCGGCGCAGCAAGCTGCGAGAGATCTTGCAGCATTCACGGTGGTCTCAGGGGCGCGCCGTCAGTACCGCGCCGTCGCGGCCGCGCTGCTGACGATGCCGTCGCAGCAGCAGACGCCGCGCGGCGTCGGTCCGCTGGCGGCGCGCGTGTCGTGGAGCACCATGGGCGTCGCCGCGCTGCCCGCGCGCCGCGCCTGGACGTCGTCGCACACGGCGCTCGCGGGCGCGTTCACCGTGTTGTTGCTGGTCGACGCGGCGCAAACGCGCGACCTGGCACGCCGCGGCTGGCCCGGCTTCCGGGAAGCGAACCCGCTGCTGGGCCCGCGCCCGAGCGTCGGTCAGGTCAACACCTACACGGCGCTGGCGGCCGCCGCTACGATGACCGCCGCCGCCGCCGCTCCCCCGCGGCTCCGCCCGTGGCTGCTCGGCGCCGCATTGGCGGTCGAGGCGGTGACCGTCGGCGGGAGCGTGCGTAACGGTCTCCCCCTCAGAATTCACTAGCCTCGCCACCGTCAATCGCGCGATCGTGGCCTGCGAGCGCTGCCCGCGGCTGCGCCGCTATTGCCGCCGCATCGCCCGGGACAAGAAGCGCGAGTTCCTCGATTGGACGTATTGGGGAAAGCCGGTTCCCGGGTTCGGCGACCCGAGGGCGCGCTTGTTGATCGTGGGACTGGCCCCAGCGGCGCACGGTGCCAACCGCACCGGCCGCATGTTCACCGGCGACTCGAGCGGTGACTGGCTGTACGCGGCGCTGCACCGCTACGGCTTCGCAACCCAACCGCACGCGGTTTCTCGGGACGATGGCCTGACCCTGATAGACTGCTACATCACGGCGGCCGCGCGCTGCGCGCCGCCCGGCAACCAACCCAGCCGCGTCGAGCTGGAGCGCTGCCGGGCGTATCTCGCCGCCGACGTGCGGCTGCTCTCCCAAGTGCGCGTGGTCCTCACGCTCGGCCGGATCGCCCACGACAGCTGGCTCAAGGCCGCCGGCTGGTGGGCCAGGCTCGAGCCGCGCGACCGGCCGAGCTTCGCGCACGGCGCCGTGACCACCCTGCCCGACGGCGTCGCGCTCGTGGCCTCCTACCACCCGAGCCGCCAGAACACCAACACCGGCAGACTGACGCGCGCGATGTGGCACCGGGTGTTCAAGCGCGTGCGGCGGCTGCTCGCTACTGGACGTCGAACTCCGCCGTGATGTCGTAGTCGTCGACGTCGCAGATGCCGACGTGCGCGACGTAGCGTCCCGGTCGGGGAGCGGCATCGGCAGGCAGGCGGATCGCGTCGCGAAAGATGCCGCCGCGTTGTACGGCGAAGCGCCGGGCGTCGGGATTCAACACCTTCGTGGTCGAATCCCAATGCTCGCCGCCTTTGGTGCCGTTCACGGAAATGCACAAGAAATTATTGGTCGGCAGCAGGAACAGAATGGGTGTCTGGCGCCGGTTGGTGATGGCGTAAAGCGCGATCGGGTTCACGCCCGTTGCGGCGCCGTCCGCGTCGCGCCACGCGAAGCGGTCGGGAACGACTGCGAGTGTGACGTCGGCGTGCAGCGTCAGGCCGTGGTCGACCGTGCGGTGACTGGTGCGCGGCGGCAGCCGCGCGCTCATGTTGTCGACGTCGATGCCGATCCCCGGCGTGCCACCCCCCGGCACGGGAGCGACGCGTCCGCGGGCCGCGACGAACTCGTTGCGATAGCGGCTCCAGCGGTCGGTCTTGCCGACCAGCGGGAGGACGAACGTCCGCACGCCCAGGACTTGGACCGGCAGCGGGACGACGATGGTCCAGAGGTCGAACTGTTCGTCGTTCTGGAGAAAGCCCTCCACCGTGAGGGTGGTGTCGGCGGCGCGCTGCGCCGGCGAGGGTGCCGCGCGGCCGCCCAGCATGGCGAGCGCGAGCGCGAGGGTGGCGGTGACCCGTGACATCGCAAGGGAATCTCGAGCGTCCGGGATCGGACGGCTAGAGCGACGGGCTCGACCTTAGGGGGCCTCCCGCGTGCTCGCTCTGCGCGATGCGCAGCGCCTCCGTGACGACCGCGCGCACCTTGTTCTCGTCCGCGTGCGCGTAGCCCGGTGCGAGCGCGCTCACCCACACGTCCAGGTCGGAACGAGGGCTCGTGTCGGGCGGTGCCTCCCGCTTGAACGAAAGCCGCCCGATTGTCATACGCCGCCACAGGGGCGTGGGGGCTGGCTCCGGGTTGCGAACCGGGGGGTCGGGGGCGGGGGCGGGGTGCTGCAGGAACGCGCGGATGACGGGCGCCAGCTCATGAGCAGCGACATCGAAGGTGTGGTCGCCGCACAAATAGGGGGCCAGGATCGTCCGCGACTGGTGGACGAGTGCCCGCACCTGGTGGAAGAACGCGGCTTCGTCTGGCATGGCGTGCGAACGCTCCTTCCTAGGAAGAGCCCGGATCATGGCGACGATCCCGACCGGCGGTCGGGCGGTGGGGCCGCGCCCCGGCCGGGGTCACCGTTGCGCGATGGGGGCGCGATGCCAAAGCCAAAGGCCGCGCAGCCCGGCGTCCGGAACGTCACGCGCCGGCCCAGCACGCGGATGATGAAGACCCGGCCGAAATCGACGTACCCCATGCGATAGGCCGACTTGAGCGAGTTGAGGTTGTCGCTCTCGATGTAGGAGACCAATCCCTTGAAGCCGCGCGCCTGGTAGGCGGCGAGGGCGCGCGTCATGCCGATCGCATGCAGCCGGCGGCCGCGATAGACGTCGAGCGTGAGACCTTTGTACATGTAGACGTAGGCGGGGTCGAATTGCACCACCATCCCGTCGCTCATCAGCGTGGGCGAGTGGGCGTACCACCCGTACGCAGCCGGTTCGTCTCCGTCGACGATGGCGTAGCACGCGTCGCCCTTGCCCAGCGCGTCGTCCAGGAACTCGGCCGTCAGATCGTACTTCGCCTCCGCCGTCATGCGCCGCAACGTGTCGCGGTCGAGAAAGTCGGCGCTCATGCCGGCGGGGAGCTCCAGAAACGCCGGCGCGACCACGGTGATGCACATCCCCCGCAGCACCTTGAAGTCGATCACGCGCTGGATCGCGCGGAAGGTGAACGCGCGCAGCGCGCTCCAGAAGCCGAACGCGGACACCTGGGATCGAAACTCGGCGCTGATGCGCTGGACCCGCACTCCGGGACCTAGGAAAGGGATGTCTCACGCCCACCGCAGGTAGCGCGCCACGCAGCGAGTCCGCTACACCGCGCCGCCCACCTGAGGACGGCACCAGCACGCGATACGCTGGAGCGGGGCCACAACAGATCGCAGCGCGCGAATGTGGCGGACACGCCACATGGCCTCACGGCGGGCGCGGGCACCGGCCTGCGGCCCAGAGCGAAAGACCGGCGGCGCCAACGTTCGTGCCCAGGAGCTGCAGCGCGTGGTGCAGCGTCGCGATGGCGGCCGCCGTGGCGAGCGGAATCCCCGACCGCGTGAGCCCGAGCGACAGGACGGCCTCGTACACGCCGAGGTTGGCCACCCCGATGGGGACGCTGATGCCGAGGTTCAGGGCCGCGAGCACCAGCACGAGCCGCGCGGGCGAGGGCGCGAAGGCGAGCGCGGCGCACAACACGCGCAACGCCGCCAGCTCGGCGAGCCACGCCCCCAGACTGAGCGACACGCCCGCCGCGACCTTGAACGGATCGTGGAGGGCCGCGAGCCCCCGCCCGAGCTCGCGCCGCAGTCGGGCGAGCCGTCCCAGCCAGCGGGGGGAGAACCGGCGCATCGCCAGCAGGAGCAGCGTCACGCCCGCGGCCACTGCGATCACCGCCCGCGGGTCGGCGAGTTGCCTCGGCGCGCCCACCCGGACCAGACGAAACAGGCCGGCCGCGGCGCACAGCAGCGCGAGCGAACCGCCGTCCACGATCTTGTCGGCGAGCAGCACGCCCGTTGCCTGCGGCAGACTCGGCGCCGGCCCACTCGTCGCCCGGCTCAACATGACGACCTTGAACGCGTCCCCGCCCCGGGCAGGCGCGAAGATGTTGAGCCACTCGCCCAGGGCGAAGGCGTGGACGGTCTGGCCGAGCGGGAGCGCGACACCCCGGGGCAGGATGGTCCAGAGGCGCACGGCCTGGAAAGCGAGCTGGCACAGCACGAGCAGCAACACGACGGCGAGCGCCGCGGGCGGCACGGCCGTGAGGCTGCTCCACAGCGCGCGCGCCTGCTGCCGGTGCGTGGCCAACACGACGGCGAGACCGGCTACGAGGGAGATGGAAAAGAAGAGCACGCGTCGCGAAGGCCGCGTGTCGGCCGTCTGGGGCGTCACGTGCCGCTCCGCGCACGCCGCCAGGCCATCCGCACGAGCGATGCGACCGCGTGCAGCGGCCGGTTGTGCAGGGCCGACACGCGGTAGACGCACAGCAGAGCGCAGCCTCGCTCGCAGCCCTTGTAGGTGCGGGCATGCGCCCGCAGATCCCGGCGCGTGTAGTCGGCGAGCGGTTTGTTGAGGCGGCCGCGTTGGGCCGAGCAAAACTGCACCAGTCCGAATTCGTCGACGTAGAGAAAGCGCGACCCCGCCCGGCAGCGCCATGCGGGACGCCGGCCCGCGATCAGCTCGGCGCCGTAATCCTGATCGAGACCGGCCTGCGGCGTACGATCGACGTACCACTGCTTCCACAGGTCCTGATAGGTCTCGCCGCCGATCTGGATGGTGCCGTGCGAATCGTGGAGCAGGTCGATGGTGACGACGAAGCCCAGCTCGTGCAGCTCTCGGATCGCCTCGCCGAATTCCTCCCTCGTTTGCTCGCACAGCACCATGTTGACGAACGCGTCGAACTGCGCGAACTGCCGCACGAGGCCCAGCTTGGGTCGGATCGTCTTGAGGCACTTCTGGATGTAGCCCGTCCGGTCGGCGCGCACCGCGTCGACGCTCACCTCCATGTTCGCGAGCCCGGCGGCGTTGAGGCGCCGGATGAGCGACTCGGTGACCAGGAAGCCGTTCGTCGTGATGGAGACCTGCGCGTGACGAGAGCCGTATGCCACGATTTCGGGCAGGTCGGGATGCAGGAGCGGCTCGCCGCCCAAGAGGGCGATGTTCACGACGCCCAGCCGGTGCAGGACGTCCATGCGCCGCTTCAGCACGTCGAGCGGAATCATCTCCGAGGTTTTGTCATACTCGGAGCAGTAGCCGCAGCTCAGGTTGCAACGCCGTGTGATGATCAGCTGGGTTTCAATCGGCGCTCGCCGGAACAGCACCCGGCAGAGCGCGCGAATCGGGTGTTTGACCCGCATCGTGACCTCCGGTGGCGCCAGGCGAGGCCCGCGAGCACGATCCCGGCGCTTGCGACCAGCAGCCACGGCAGCGGAATGGCGAGCAGCGCGCCCGAGCGGGCGATGAGCAGCAGGCGCGGAAACCGCCCGAGGGCGACGGCGCCGAGATACAGGGGCAAGGGGTACTTCCCGAGCGGTGCCAGGATGCGCACCGCGGAGTCGGGGATGGGCGAGAAAATCACCAGCACCGTCGTCCAGAACGGCGCACGCAGGAACGCCGCGATGCTCCAGCGCGCGAGCTTGCCGGTCCGGAGCGCCGCGAGCCTGGGCCGCGCGGCGGCCCAGCCCACCAGCCGGTAGTTGACCGCTTCGGCGAGCGAGGCGCCCGCCGTGCCGACGACCGCGAGCAGCCACGCCGGATAGAAGCGCACGTAGTACAAGAGCGCCGCCTCGAAGGCCGTCGGCAGGAACGGCGAGAGCGGCCCGTGGACCAGGGTGGCGAGCGCCAGGAACGCCACGAGCTTCACGTGAGGTAGCCGGCGTAGCGCCATGCCACCACGGCGAACACGGTGCTCTCGAGAATCCACGCCCAGGGCTGGCGATAGTAGCCGGCGTACATGGCCCGGCCCCAGTAGCCCGTGTTCTTCCAGAGATTGAGCGAGAAGCGCCGCCGGCTGAACGGCAGCAGCAGCGGAATGCCGGTGTCGGTGGGGAGGTCGGCCGCGACGTGCGCGACGATGCTCCCGAACGCGAGTCCGCCGAGCGAGAGGCCGAACAGCAGTACGGCGACCGCCCCGATCGCCACACAGAACACCAGGCTGTGGCTCCAGGTGCCGTGGAACTCGGGGCGTGCCCAGCCGGCGCGGATGAGGAGCGAGTCAGCGTTGGGAAGGAACTGCGCCGCGCCGACCACAGCGAACGTCTCTGGGCGGGGATCGAGCGACGCGATCGCGAGCGCGATACCGATATGACCGAATTGCATCGTGTCTCCTGGTCGAAGAGTCGGAGACACGATGCCCGCGCCCTCTCAAGCCGATTTCAAGCCACGGACTGCTCCCGGTAGCGGCGGGCCTGGCCCGGGGTGAGCATCTCCTGCAGCACGATGTCGCGCTCGATCGGGGCGGCGAACACGTAGCCTTGCATGTCGGCGCTGAGCCAGCGCTCCCACTCCAGCACGTCGAGCGTCTGGGCGACGGGGCCGGGCTCGAGACCGGTGGCGCGCGCCAACTGCGTCACGTCTGCTCGACCCCCCAGCGCCGCCGCCGCGCCGAGCACGTGCTGGGCCGCGAGCGGCAGTCCGCCGAACCGCAGGCACACCGCGCCGACCACGGCGGGCGGCAGGGTCCCCGGCAGGGAATCGATCAGCGTCCGCGCGGGCGTGGGCCACGCGGGCGCGTCGGGGGCGAGCCGATACCCGGCGGCCACGGCTTCGACCAGGGCGACCGCGAGCAGGGGAATGCCCGCGGTGTCGCGCTCCACGCGCCGCCCCAGGCGATCGCGCTCGTCCGCGGAAAAGGCCGGCACGGCCCAGGCGACGAGCTCCGCGAGCGCGGTCTGGTCCAGCCGGTCGAGGCGGATCACCGCGCCCTCGAGATCGCGTCCCAGCCGGCCCTGCAGCACGTCGCAGCGCTCTCCATCCGGCCCGCCCCGCGCCACGCCCAGGAGCAGCAGCACGCGGTGTGGTGCGGTGTCGCGCGCCAGGGCGGGGAGCAACGCGAGCGACAGGGCGTCCAGCCATTGCGCGTCGTCGATCACGAGCAGCAGCGGTCGCTCCTGGGCTGCCGCGGTCACAGCGGCGGTGAACGCCTGGCCGATGTGCATCGCGGGCTCGGCGCGACCCCCGCGGAACCGTGTGCCGAGGTCGGGATCGAGCGCTCCCAGGCTCGCGAGCGCGGGCGCCGGCGCGCTCGCGAGCCCGGGCGCGTCCGCGAGTCCCGCCGCGACGAGCCCCGCCACGGCGCTCCACTCCCGCTCGCGATCCGCTGGCACGGCGCGGGCGGCGGCGACCGTCGCGTCGTCCAGCCGGGCGCGGGCGACGAGCTCCTCGATCAGCCGGGTCTTTCCTTCTCCCGGCTCTCCCTGGACAAGCACGACCTGTCCGCGCGCGGCCTTGGCACGCTCCCACGCCGCGGCGGCGGCCGCGAGCTCAGCCGAGCGACCGAGCAGCGGCGGGCGCGGCCGCGCCGCCGGCGGCGCCGCGAGGATGCGGCGCCCTACCCGCGCCTCGCGGATGCGCTCGACGAGGCGCGCCAGCTCGGGGCTCGGCACCGCGTCCAGCCCGTCACGCAGCGCGCGCGCGAGGTCCGAGGCGACGCGCAAGGCCGCCGCGCGGTCGCCCGCGAGCGCGAGGGCGCGCATCGCCGTGCGGGCCGCTGGCTCGGACGTGGCATCGAGGGCCACGGCGCCGAGCGCGGCGCGCGTCGCCGCCGCCGTGTCGCCGCGGGCGAGCTGCGCCTCGGCGGACTTGACCAGCGCCTCGAGCCCCTGCGCGCGCCACAGGGTGCGCTCCGCGCCGAGCCAGGTCTCGAACTGGTTCGCGTCCGGGAGCGCGAGTCCCTCGAGGAATTCCCCTTCCACGAGCGCCGCCGCCGAGTCCCATTCCCCCCGCTCGGCGTGCGCGGCGAAGCGGTCGCAGTCGAGCGTGACGCGGTCGGTCGCGAGCCGCACCTGGTCGACGTCGGCCTGGACCGCCGTGTCGCCCAGCACGCGCCGCAGCACCCGTAGCGCCTCGCTCAGCGAGTGGCGGGCCAGCGGCTCGGTGCGGTCGCTCCACAGCAGTCCGAGCAGATGCTCCCGCGTGCGGCTCTTGCGGGGGCTGCGTGCGAGGTAGACGAGCAGCGCCAGGTGCTTGCGCCACAGCAGCTCGGGCGGCGCTGCGGCGCCGTCCACGGTCACGCGCGCGGGGCCGAGCACGCGGACGGAGAGGTGGGGGGAGTCGGCCATCGCGCTCCGATTATCGGACACGGTGCGGTCGCCAGCAAGCGCCGCTACATTCTCCTGCCGCATGCCTCTCCCTCACCCTCCCCCCGCTCTCGAAGACGTGCAGCGCGCCGTGGGCGAGCGTTACGAAGTGGTGAGTCTCGCCGGCGCCGGCGGCATGGGCGCCGTGTTCCGGGCCCGGCATCGCACGCTCGGTCACATCGTCGCCGTCAAAGTGCTGCCTCCCGAGGTCGCGGCCAGCGCCATGCGGCGCGAGCGGTTCCGGCGCGAGGCCACACTCGGCGCCGGGCTCGAGCACCCCAACATCGTGCGCGTGTACGACTTCGATACCAGGGAGGGGATCACCTTTCTCATCATGACGTTCGTGCGCGGCGCGACGCTGGAGGAGCGCCTGCGCGACTCCGACCGCCCGACGACAGACGCCGTGCTCCGCACCGTGCGCGAGATCGCGGACGCGCTGGGCTACGTGCACCGCCGCGGTATCGTGCACCGCGACGTGAAGCCCGCGAACATTCTGCTCGATGAAGACAGCGGACGCGCGCTGCTCGCCGATTTCGGTGTCGCCCACGTGGAGGGCACGGCGGACACGTCGCTCACGCAGCCGGGGGTCACCATCGGCACGCCCGGTTACATGGCCCCCGAGCAGATCGCCGGGGGGCGGGTGGACGGCCGGGCCGATTTGTACTCGCTCGCCGCCGTCGCATTCGAGGCGCTCACCGGAACGGCGACCGACTTCAGGGCCGATCGTGCCACGCTGGCCCGTGCGCTCCGCGCCGCGCGGCCGGAGCTCTCCGCCCGCGAGGCGGCGGCGCTCGTCGCCCCGCTCGCCGAGCGGCCCCATGAGCGCCCGACCTCGGGCGAAGCATGGACAACGGCGCTCGAGCGCACGCGACCCCGGCGGCGGCGCTGGGCCATCGCCGCCTTGGCCGTGATCGTCGCCGCGGGCGTCGCAAGGCTGGTGTGGGGACCGGCCCCGGCGTCCGACGTGCCGCCCCGGCTCGCGGTGCTGCCGTTCGCGGTGCTGGGCACGCCGCCCTACCCGGCCACGCAGCTACCGGAGTATTTCGTCTCCCGCTTTCGGCCGGTGGAACGGGTGATCGACGTCCTGTCCTTCGGGCGCGTCGTGGCGCAGACCGGCACCGCGCCGCTCTCGAATGAAGACGCGCGCGATCTGGCCCGGCGGTTGGGGGCGCGCTTTTTCGTCCAGGGGAGCGTGTCGTACACCGGACCGACGGTCACGTTGACGGCGACGCTGTACGAGGGTAGCCACGCACGGCGCAGCGGCACGGCGACCGGCCGCGTCGGGTTGGACGAGTCGGACATGATGGACCGGGTGTGGACCCAGCTCTACCCCGAGTTCACACCCAGTGCTGACGTGACGCTCCCGAACAGCGGTCCCGATGCGTTAGCCGCATACCTCAACGCCGACGCGGCCTTTCGGCGCGGCGACTACCGTACCGCGCGCGACGGGTACACGCGCGTGATCCGGGCCGATACCGGATTCGCCATCGCGCGCCTGCGGCTCGCCCTGATCGCCGCCCAGGTGGATCCCACCGAGCAGGGCTTCGGGCCGCCGCTGCGGCGTGCGATGCTGCACCAGCGCGGCCTGTCAGAGGCCGACAGCCTGCTGCTCGACGGGTACTCCGAGCTGTTGTCGCACGGCGACGGCGAGACGGCGCTGGCCCGGTTCAAGAGCGCCACGGAGCGCGCGCCCGACTACCCCCAGGCGTGGTACGTGCTGGGCGAGTTCTACTACCACTTCGGCGACCTGTTCGATCAGAGCGCGGGCGAGGCGCGACCGGCGTTCGACCGCGTGCTCGACCTCGATCCCCGGTTCTCACCGGCGATCGGCCACCTCATCGCGCTCGCCAATCAGGTGGGCGATCGGCCGGAAACGGAGCGCCTGATCCGCCAGTACTTGCGGGTGGACTCGACGTCGCTGGTGGCCGAGGTCGTGGGGATCGCGGACACGCTCATCCTGGGATCTGTGCCCGATCAGGTGGCGCTGCTGCGGCACGTATGCGGCCACAGCTTCCTGGCGCTCAAATCCCTGGCGTTTCAGGCCGCGGCGTTCGGCACGCCGGCACAGCGCGAGGGACCGGCGCGCAGCGTGCTGCGCTGCCTGGAGCAACGCGCAGCCACTGATCAGGAGCGGGTGCGCGTGCTGCGCATGGGGCTCGCGGCGGACCTCGCGGCCGGTTGGGTGGACAGCGCGCGGGCTCGCCTCGGCCGCGCGGGCCCCTGGGCGGAGCGGGAGCGGGATCTGTGGGTGCTCGTGATGCACGACGTCGGGTTGCCCGCGCTGGGCGATTGGCAGCGCGCCGCCGCCAGGCTAACCGCGCTGCCCCGCGTCGTGCAGGACACTGATGTCACGATCCACTGGGCCCTGGCGCGCGCGGGAGTAGACCGCGCCCGCCACGCCGCCGTCCTGGCGCGGCTCGCCGCGGGTGAGGCGCCGCTCCCGGCGAGCCTCGCCGCCGACCTGCAGGCGCATGCCGCTCTCATTCGGGGCGACTCGGCCGCCGCCCTGCGCCTGTGGAGCGGCGCGACGCGCCGCTATGCGGTGCTGAGCGTCCCGTTCGAGCCGGTGGCGTCGCTCTGGCCGCTGCGGCTCGACCTCGTGCGCGTGGGGGTAGCGCGCCGGGACAGCGGCGTGGTGGA
>DATNOR010000199.1:0-14189 GCA_035601235.1 Gemmatimonadales bacterium | reverse complement strand
CGAGACCTGGATCTTGCCCGGTCGGCCCTGCGAATGGTAATCGAGGGCCTCCTGGCGGCGGATCGACATCGAGGACACAAGTCCTTTTTTGTGAAGGAGTTATGCTATCCGCGCCGGGCGCCGCTGTCAAGCAGACGGCGGCCCTCCCGCTTCAGCGGATCCGGATCACGCTGAGCCGGGGCACGACCGCAGCCGGGAGAGCCCCGCCCCCGCTGCCATTGAAGAGCAGCGTGAACGCCGGCGCCCCAGGGCCCTGGAGCGCCCGCGCGTACACGCCCGAGCCCGACCGCAGCGTTCCGGTGAGGCTCAGCGCGCTTCCTGCGCTGGCGGTCGGGACGAGTGGGTAGGGGTGTGGGAACCGCGTGGAGTCCTGCTGATACAGCGACGCGAACGTCCGCGTGCGGAAGTGCCAGGACGTGTCGCTCAGCTCGGGCGGCGTGGCGAACCCCGGCAGGTCGGACACCCAGTTGGAAAGCGCCCAGCGGGTGACGGTCGTGTCGAACCTGTGCCCGGTCTGGGCGGCGACATTGGCGGACCCCGCCAAGGTGGTTTGGACGAGCCTGCCGGGCAAGGCCGCCCCGTACTGATCCACCAAATATCGCGTGAACAGCCAGCTCGCGCCCACCTCCGCCAGGGTGCCCTGGTCGAACTCGATCAGCAGCGGGGAAGCGCCGGTGGCGCTCAGGTACTTATAGGCGTCGTCCACGTCGTTGAACGCGTACAGCGAGAACGTGCCGTTGTCCGGGGGCGTGAGTGCGAGGTACTTTCGGCCGGCCAGCTCCTCGGCGTACTTGGATAGCCCTTCGTCCAGCCAACCCTCTTCGGTCGTCGTCCCTCTCAGGATGTGCTCGGCGAAGTTGATCATGTGCTGCAACTCGTGGACGAAGGTACCGGGGGCGATGCTGTCCACCTCGCCGCTCGTGTGCGCGCAGCTGAGGGTCGCGGTCGGATCGGCGACGATCGAGTAGAAGATCTCGCCGTGATTGGAACTGCTGAGAGGGGCCGACAGATCCAGGTCTCCCGGGTAGAAGAACCCCGCGATAAAGCCCGAGCTGGTGCAGGCGGTCTTCGTCACCAGGGCATTCACGACCGGAGTCATCAGGGCGATGACGACGCCATTTGTGTCGAGATCCGTTACCGCGCCGAACGTGGTGGAGTCGAGCGGATAGAGGAGCGTATCGAACACCTGCCTCAACGTGTCGAGATGGACCGAATCGAGCCCCCCCGCCGGCGCTAGGGTGTCGATGTAGATGGCCACGTGCGCCCCCACGGCTCGCGCGCGCGCGCTCACGTTCTTGAACGTGGTGCAGTCGAGCGAGGCGCAAACGGCGAAGGTGCGAACGCTCCCCACGACGGGTGGGGCAGGGGCGACCAGCGCCCGCTGGGCGGCGGCCGCAGGAGCCGATCGCATCGCCGTCGCTGCGGCGAACGATCGGGTGTGTCCCAGGACCCGGAGCATGCCGTCGAACCGTGTCGCGGTGGCGCGCGGCGACGCAGGCTCCGCCAGGCGCTGCGCCAGCATAGCCGTGGCCGCCAAGGTCGCGGTCCGGAGCTGGAACGGCGACGACTCGCCGAACGTGCCGGCGGCGGACTGCGGCACCAGCAGGTATTCGGCCGAGTCCACAGCGGACGCGTTGGCCGCGAACGTGACGCATCCGCCGTCGGACGCCGGATTGATCGACGTATACTCGCCGATCGCCAGGGTGAGCTGAGATGCCAGCGCGGCGCTACATGTGGGGGCGGCCGGCCCGGTGCTGTCTTTGCTGCACGCGGCCATGGCCGCGAGGGCCCATGTGACGATTTGTGTCGTAATGCGAGGCTTCATCCCGACCTCCGCGCTGGCATCCCCGTGACGGTTCTCAGGCTCCGACGTCGACCCGCCGTTTAGGCCCGTGCATGCATCAGTTTCCGCAGCACGATCGCGCCCACCAGCACGATGCCGTACATGCACACGATCAACGGGCCGGTCGGGAGGTCCCCGGCGAGCGAGAGCCAGAGACCGAGGACCGATGCAAGGGCGCCCGAGCCCCACGAGATGTAGGTGAGGCGTTTCATGTCACGCGTGAACAGAAAGGCGATTACGGCCGGGACGACGAGGAAGCTGAACACCATCAGGACACCCGCGACCGGTACCGCGAGCGTGATCACGACGCCGAACGACAGGTAGAAAAGAAAGTCCCACCACTTGATCCTCCATCCCAGGCGCTCGGCTTCCTCCGGGTGGAACGAGATCGTCAGGAAGCGGTGGCGGAGGGCAAAGTGGAACAGGCCGAGCGCTGCGTACACCGCGGCCAGCTTGATGATCGTGGGCTGGAACGTGACCCACAGGATGCTCCCGGTGAGGGTCTTCTCGATCGCTTCACCGCCGCCCGGCACCTTGTTGGCGACGAGGACCGCCGCCGCCGACGCGACCACGTACACGATTCCGATGAACGCCTCCTGCGGCACGCGCCGGCCTTCCCGGGACGATGTGCGCGTGAGCGCGAACAGCAAGGCCCCGACCGCGGTGGCGAACAGCGCGAAGACGTAGGCCCACGTCGAATCGGCTTCCACGTGAATCAGCAGCGCCGACAGGCCGCCGAGCGCCGCCATCTGCGCCAGTGACAAGTCGACGAAGATGACCTCCCGCGCGATGACATGGAGCCCGAGGTAGGACAGCATCGCGACCAGCACCATGCAGGCGACGAACGGCGGGATCATCAACTGGAGACCGCTCATCTCACTGCCCTCGTCCATTGGCTGCCGCGCTGCCCGGCTCGAAGGCGCGGGCGAGGTCGGAGATCCACAGGTTCATCAGGTCGAAGTACGTGTTGATCCCGCTCGCCCCACCGGTGTTGGAGGGTACGATGACGGCCTTGGCGCCCGTCTTCTGCGCGACCTCGAGGACTTGGTTCCGGTCATAGTAGTTGGTGGAGAGCAGCACCTGGATGTGTTGCTCGCGCATCTCGTTGATCACTTCCAGGACATGGCCCGGTGTGGGCGGAATGCCGGGCTTCGGCTCGATGTAGTCGACGCACGGCAACCCGTATTCGCGCGAGAAGTAATCCCACTCCTTGTGGTAGCACGCGACCGCCTTGCCCCGAAACGGCATCGCCTGCTGGAGCCATCCACCCAGCCGAGTGACCAGCGCCACGCCTTGGTACTGCTTCGTCTTCAGGAAATCGATCAGCTTCCCCTGTCGGTCGAGATCGGCCAGGGCCTGGCCACCGAGCAGCTTCACGAGCTCTTCCCCGAACAGCGCGCGATAGATGCGGTCCTCGAAGTCCTTTTCTCGCGGCGCGAAGTAGTCGGCGTTTTCCGGGGACACGCGCTTCAAGCCCGTCAGAATGTTGCGGGCGATTTGAACCGCATTGAGGGGAGCGGTCCAAATGTGCGGGTTGCCGTACACGTGGATGTCGCCCTGGGCACGCGAGAAGCTCGTGGGGACGTCGAGCAGATCGACGCCGGCGTACGCGGCCACGTAGCCCGGTCCGCCCTCCGTCACTTTGGGGTTGCTCGCCTTGTCGAGCAGCGCCGGCACCCACAACTCGAGATCCAGGCCCGTCGTGACGAACACGTCCGCTTGGGACAGCATCGGGATGAAGCTGGGCTTCGGTTGCACGTAGTGCGGATTCTCGTCGCCGGTCGCGATCGAGTTCACGACGCCCCGGTCTCCGACGATCTCTCGCGCGATGGCAGCGTAGGTTGTGAGCGAGGTGACGACCTTCACCTTGTCCGCGGTGCGGGGCGGGCGGACCGGCGCGGGGGTGTGGAGCCCGAGCAGCAGAGCGATGGCTGGCAGCATGTCAGTAGGTCTCGTGTTTGTGTGGTCCGATCGCCCAGACGGCCTGGAGGGCGAAATCGTTCGTGGACGGTTGCCCGGTAACCCGGGCCCACGTGTACTGGGCGCGGAGCTCCACCCACTCGCTCTCCCACAGCGTCAGCGACGGGATGACCTGGCGCGTGATGAGACCGGAGAGCGGATCCTCGACGTAATCGTAGCGGGCTCCCGCGATCAGGCGCTGACCGAGCTTATACGTGGTGCCGGCGTACCAGCCGAGCCGCGTGGCGCCGGAGCTGCCGTACTCCTTCCGCAGCGCGTACAGCTCACCCCGCAGCGTCCACTCGCGGTACAGCCCCTGAGCTGGTGGACGCCACGTGAGTCGGAAATCGATCCCGCCCACCTTGGTGCGGAGACTCGAATCGGGGTCGGTGCCGTACAGCGCCGTGCCACCGAGCTGCATGTAGGTGGAGCGCGTCAGCTGCCAGAAGTTCAGCAGGTGCAGGAGGTACGTCGGCCGGCCGCTGCCCCCGAAGAGCTCGGCATCGCTCTCGCTGCGCGTAACCTGCGCGGTGACCTCGTGTGTCCCGAGCCCGCCGAACGCGCGATACAGCGAGATGCCGGCGCCCGCCAGGCCGTCGTCTCCGAGGTAGGTCCGGAGGGCGAGGGGATACTCGGTTTCCGGCAGGGCGTGCAGGTGCCAGCGATTCAGCTCGCCGAACTGCTGGCGGAACTTGCCGATGTCGAACCGAATGTGCCCGGGCAGCCCGGTCCAATAGGCATAGCCTTCCTCGATGCTCACATTCCCGTTCTCGAAGCTCACGAAGATCTTGGTGCTCGAGTAGGGGTCGAGCGGCGACTGAAACCCGACCTCGAACTCGCGTGGGTCGAAGTTCTCGCGCTGGACGCCCTCTAGGCGCGCGCCAGCGCGTACATCGCCCGTGGCGCTGATTTCCGGATTGAGCTGCGGCTGGCTGCGCTCGCGGCCGACGAACCTGGTCGGACCAGCCGTATCGGCTTTTGCCTTGGCCGTGTCGGTTCCGGCCGCGGCGGCTGCGGCGGCGCGCAGCGCCGCGAGCGACGTGTCGGCCGCCGGCTCGGCCGCTGGGCGATGCATGAGCTGGGCTCGCATACTGTCGAGCCGGGCCTTGAGCGCCCGGACCTCGGCCGCGAGCGAGTCTACCCGGCGCTGCTCGGCCGGTTGCTGGGCGGACGTGCGTCCAGGCAGCGCGAGCAGGCAGGCGAGCGCAGCCGCGACGGCATGGTGATCTCGAATCATCCTGAGGGTCTCCCGTTCCAGTGTTCCGGGCGCGCGTACAGCGGCATGCCGGACGCGCGCGATCGGTCGGCCGGCACGGCCGGCCGCCAGACTACGAACGGGAGGTGGGAGGACCTCGGGGTGCGGCGGTGCGGCGGTCGGCGCGGCACGCCGGCGCCGCGCCCCGGCTGGGGAGCGGCCCGTCGGTCGGGGCCGGCGCGGCCAGCTCCGTGCGCGGCCGTTGCGAATAGACCTGCGAGCCGGCGTAGTGGCACAGCGTGCAGCGCAGCTCGTCGTGCAGCGCGATGCAGGCGCTGGCATGCTGCGCCTCGATGTGAATCGGCGCGCTGAGTCGCTCCGACGCGTGGGCCAGCGAAACCGCGCTGCCCGCCAGCCCCTGAAGCACCAGGAGCAGCGCCGCGAGGCTGCGCGTCCAGCGGGTCCGCGTCGTCGTCAGTGCGATCACGCCCTGCCTACGGTTCGGGTGGGTCGGCCGTTGCGACGGGCGACGCGCCGATAGGCGCGCAGCCGTCGCAGCATGCGGCGATCGTGGTACACCGGATCGTCGCCTTTCGGCGTCTCGATAATCTTAATCACGGGCGCGAGGCGCGGGTCGCGCATGATCTGCCGAAACGGCTCGGGCCCGATGGTCCCCTCGCCGATCCACTCGTGCCGGTCCACGCCGGAGCCCGCCCTGCTCTTGGAGTCGTTGAGGTGCAAGCACTTGAGCAGCTCGAGCCCGATCAGGCGGTCGAACCGCTCCCACACCCCCGCGAGCCCGGCGGCCACCTCATACCCCGCGGCGTGGAGATGCGCCGTGTCGAGGCAGAAGGCCACCCGCGCCCGCAGGGCGGCGGGCAGGGCGCGCCGCAGCGCCGCGAGCTCCTCGAAGCTCTTCCCCAGGGCAGTCCCAGCGCCCGCTGTCCCCTCGATGAGCACGCCCACCTCGCCCGGCACGGCGGCGAGGCAGCGGGCGAACCCGCGGGCGTTGCGCTCGAGTCCGGCGGCCTGGTCGTCGATGTAGTTGCCGGGGTGCGACACGACCCAGGGAATCCCGAGCGCGCGGCAACGGACCAGCTCCCCCGTGAACGCCGCGACGCTCCTCTCCCGCAACGCCTCATCGGGCGACGCGAGGTTGATGAGATAGCTGTCGTGCGAGACCACGGCGCGGATCCCGCTGGCCGCGAGCGCGGCCCGGAACGCGGCGACGTCGTCGTCGCGCACCACGGGCTCGCGCCACTGATTGGGCGTCTTCGTGAACACCTGGATCGCGCTGGCCCCGATCGCGGCGCCGCGCTCCGGAGCCCGCGCCACCCCGCCCTGGGTCGACACATGCGCGCCGAGCAGGTCGCCCGCCGCGGCCTTCACGCCCATGGCTCCTCCGTGAACGCGAGCCGCGAGATCAGCGGCACGAACCGCACGCCGCCGGCGTGCCGCTCCGTGAGGCTCCCTTCCGGCCCGCGCTGCAGGATGACCAGCTCCTGGCCGGAGAGGTCACCCACCGGAATGACGAGGCGTCCCCCAGGGGCAAGCTGCTCCGTGAGCGGCGTCGGCACGCCGGGCGCCGCGGCGGTCACGATAATGCGGTCGAACGGGGCGCGCTCGGGCCAACCGCCGGCCCCGTCCCCCAGCCGGGTCTCGATGTTGCGGAGCCCGAGCCGGCGGAACCGCTCTTCGGCTTCGACCAGCAGGTCGGGGAGGCGCTCGACCGTGTACACCCGGGCGCCTAAGTGCGCGAGCATCGCCGTCTGGTAGCCGGAGCCGGTGCCGATCTCGAGCACGCGGTGGCCGCGGCGCGGAGCGAGCGCTTCGGTCATGAGCGCTACGATGAGCGGTTGGGAGATTGTCTGACCGCTGCCGATCGGCAGCGGCGCGTCTTCGTAGGCGTCGCGAGCGAGGTACGGAGGCAGGAACCATTCGCGCGGCACCCACGCCATCGCCGCGAGGACGCGGCAGTCGCGGATTCCGCGATTGACCAGCTGGCGCACGACCATGCGGCGGCGGATGCGCCGCGTCTCAGGTGCCGGCCCGCCCATCCCCCGTCCTCCGCGGTTGCCGTCCCATAGGGTGAACTATAGCTTGACACCCTCCCCTGCGCGGCCGGGACCGTTGCCGGAACAGAGCCAACAGCGCATCCTCCTCGTCGGCGACGCCGGGGCCCGCCCGGACGGCCTCGAGCGGTTCCTCGTGCGTGGTGGCTTCCAGGTTACCGAAGCGGCCTACCCCCCGCCGGGCCCGGACCGGCCCGGGCACGAGCCTCCCGACCTCGTCCTGCTCTCGATCGGCGCCAAGGACCCCCGCCTGGCCGACCAGGTGCGCGACCTCGCGACCGCGACCCGGTTCGGGGGCGCGCCGGTGATCGTGCTCGTGGCGGACGGCGGGGCCGACGCGGTCGCGGACGCGCTCCAGGCCGGGGCCCAGGACGCGATGACGACCCCGCTGCATTTCGGCGAGCTGCGCGCCCGCATCGACGCGGACCTGCGGCTGCGGCGCGATCTGCACGAGGCGCGCGACGCGCTGCGCACCCGGGACCTCCTCTTCGACATCTTCCAGGAAGTATCGGCCGCGCTGCGGGCCGACGAGATCTTCCAGACCCTGGTCCGCCGGGTGGGACAAGCGTTCGGCCTCACGCACTGCTCGTTCGTGTTGACGGCCCCGGGCGAGGACAAGGGGCGCGTCGTGGCCGTGTACGAGAACCCGGCGATTCGCGACCTCCGCGTCGAGCTCGAGCGCTATCCCGAGATACAGGAGGCGATCCGGACCGAGCGGCCCGTGATCATCCACGACGTGCACGATCACCCGCTGTTCGAGACGATCCGCAAGCGCTGGCAGCAGCAGGAGATCGAGATCAACGTGCAGTCCGCGGTCGCGCTGCCCGTGTTCCTCCAGGGCCGCGCCGCGGGCGTGTTCTTCCTGCGCACAGTGCAGGGCGATCCCCGGCTCCGCACCCAGGACGTGGCGTTCGCCAACACGATCGCCCAGGCCGCCGCGCGCGTGCTCGAGAACGAGGAGCGGCGCGCGGCGATTTACCGGCGCCAGATCTCGGCGGGCGTGACCGACGTGCTCACGGGATGCGCGAGCCTCGACGGGCTCGATCGCCGGCTGCGCGACGAGTTCGAGCGGGCGCGCCGCTATTCGCTGCGCTTCGCCCTCGTGGTGATCGACGTGGACCGGTTGCGCGACATCAACGAGCGGTTGGGCCAGCAGGCCGGCGACCGGGTGCTGGGTGCGCTCGGCGCCATGATGCAGCGCGAGATCCGCGCGCCCGACTTCGTGGCGCGCTACGGCGGCGACGAGTTCGCGCTCATCCTGCCGGAGACCAGCGCGCAGGGCGGGCGCCAGTTCGTGGAGCGGCTGCGCCAGCTGCTGCTGCGGCACACGTTCCCGGACCTGGGCCCCGGCAAGGTGCCCGGTCTCTCGGCCGGCGTGGTCGCCTTCCCGCACCCCGAAGTGCTGCGGCCCGAGGACCTGTTCACGCAAGTCGAGGCGGCGCTCGATCGGGGGAAGAAGAGCGCACCGGATCGCATCGGAGTCGCGGACACGGCCTAATCCAACGTCTTGTGGAAGCGCCGCACCGACGCGGCGATCATCACGACCGCGAACCCGGTCAGCACGGCCACCTCCCGCCAGAGCGCCTCCAACCCCACGCCCTTGAGCAGAATCCCCCGCAGCACTTTGAGAAAGTGCGTGAGCGGCAGCAGCAGGCCCAGCCACTGGAACAGCGGTGGCATCGCCTGGCGCGGGAACATGAAGCCCGAAAGCAGGATGTTCGGCAGTACGAAGAAGAACGCCACCTGCATAGCCTGCTGCTGCGTCCGCACCAGCGTCGAAATGAACAACCCGAACGACAGGCTCGCGATCACGAACAGGAGCGCGATCGCGTAGAGCAGCAGGACGTTGCCGCTGAGAGGCACCTCGAACACCACCCGGCCCAGCACCAGCACGGCGGTCATCTGGACGAGCCCCACGCCCACATAGGGAGTGATCTTGCCGAGCATCAGTTCGGTCTTGGTCACGGGGGTGACGATGAGCTGCTCGAGCGTGCCGCGTTCGCGCTCGCGCACGATGGCCATCGCGGTGATGAGCACCATCGTGATCGTGAGGATCACACCCACCAGGCCCGGCACGATGTAATTCGGGCTGCGGAGCCCGGGATTGTAGCGCGGCCGCACGCGTGCCTCGAGCGGCACCTCTTCCCGTCCGGCAGCGCGCGACAGGATCGCGAGGTTGCGGCTCTGGGTGACGCCCGCGGCGGCGGCGATGGCGGCCTGCGAGGAGAGCGGGTCCGCCGCGTCCACGATGACCTGCACGCGGGCCGTGGTGCCGCGCACGAGCCGTCGGGGAAAATCGTACGGCACCACGATGCCGGCCTGCGCGTCGCCGCGATCGATGGCGCGGTCGAGCGCGGGCCGGTCGTCGACGTAGCCGATGATCCGGAAGTTCCCCGTGTTCTCGAACGCCGCGATCAGGTCCCGGCTCGGGGGCGTGCGGGACTGATCGAGCACCACAGTCGGCAGATGCCGTACGTCCGTCTGGATGGCGAATCCGAACAGCAGCAACTGGGCGACGGGAAGCCCGACCATGATGGCCAGGGTGAGCCGGTCGCGCCGCATCTGGATGAATTCCTTGCGGACCATGGGCGGGAAGCGAGGCATCATCGCTCGTCACGCTCCTGCAGAATGACGAACGCGTCCTCCAGGGTGCGGCCGCCGACCTGGGCCGCCACCTCGGCGGGCGTGCCCAGCGCGATGAGACGGCCGCCGCTCAGCATCGCCAGCCGCTGGCAGCGCTCCGCTTCATCCATGTAGTGTGTGGTCACGAGCACCGTCGTCCCGTGCGCCGCGAGATCGTGGATCGCGCCCCAAAACCGGCGCCGGGCTGCGGGATCAACGCCCGCGGTCGGCTCGTCGAGGAACAGCACCGCGGGGCCGTGCAGCAGGGCGCAGCCCAACGCGAGCCGCTGCTTCCAACCACCGGAGAGCTCGCCGGCGAGCTGGCGCAACCGGGCGCCGATCTCGAGGAACGCGACGACCTCGGCCACGCGGGCACGGCGGGCGTCGCCGGTGAGCCCGTAAATCGCGGCGTAGAAAGTCAGGTTTTCGCCGGCGGTGAGATCCTCGTACAGCCCGAACTGCTGCGACATGTAGCCGATGCGCTGGCGGACCTGCTCGGGCGCGGCCGCGACGTCGATGCCCGCCACGGTGGCGGAGCCAGCCGAGGGCTCGAGGATGCCGCACAGCATCCGGATGGTGGTGGTCTTTCCCGAGCCGTTCGGCCCCAGCAGCCCGAACACTTCGCCCCGCTCGATGCGCAGCGTCAGCTCGCGCACCGCCGTGACCGGGCCGAAGCGGCGCGTGAGACCCCGCGTCTCGACCCCGGGAGGACTCACGGCCGCAGCGGGACGTCCAGGGTGACCGGCATGCCGGCCTTGAGTCGTCCGCCCACGTCCCCGCTGTCGAGCTCCACTTTGATGCCGAACACCAAGTCGGCGCGCTCGCGCTCGGTGAGAGCCGCCCGCGGCGTGAACTCCGCGCGCGAGGCGACCTCCACGATCCGTCCCGAAAAACTCCGGTCGTACCCGTCGAGCCGCACGGTCACGGCGTCGCCCCGCCGCACCCGAGCGATGGCGAGGTCGCCCACGTACGCGCGGATCCACGGCCGGTGCACCAGGCCGAGCGAGACGACCGGGGCGCCGCTCGTGAGCGCCTCCCCGGGGTTGACGTAGCGAGTGAGCACGACCCCGTCGTCCGGCGCCACGACGGTGAGCTGGTCACGGATGGACAGCGCGGCCGCGAGCGCCGCCGCCGCCGCCGCCGCTTCGCTCGGGGCAGCACGTACCGCCGCGAGCCGCGCCGTGGCGGCGGCGGCCGCCGCCTGCAGGCCGTCGTACTGCTGCTGCGAGACGATGTTCTGAGCGACGAGCGGCGTAGCTCGCGCGAGGTCGTTCGCCGCCCGGGCGCTGTCCGCTTGCGCCGCCGCTACCTCGTTCACGCGTTGCGCAGCCGCGTGCGCTTGGGCGCGGCGCTGACTGATCAGGGGATCGAGGCCGGGCTGGTCCAGCACGGCGATGGTGTCGCCGCGATGCACGGTGTCGCCCTCATCCTTGAGCAGACGCGTCAGTCGTCCCCACGTGAGAGGTGCTAACTGCAGCTCCCGTATCTCGACGGTTCCGGACACCTTGAGCACGCTATTGTCGCTGTGACACGCCGCCGTTGCGAGCAGCGTCAAGCAAACAGCGTCGCGGAAAGTCGTCACGGAGAAACGACGCGGAAAACCGTAGCGCTGTAGACGTCTTTCCGTGACGCCTCTCGGGCTAGCGATGAGATTTCAGCCAGTTTACGGGATCCAGCGCAATCCCTCCCCTGCCGCGAATCTCGAAATGGAGATGCGGCCCCTGATCGCTCGACCCCCCGCCGACGTGCCCGAGGGTCTGGCCGCGGATCACGCGCTCACCCTTCGTCACGGTCGCGTCGCTCAGGTACCCGTAGAAGCTGTAGTAGCCGCCTCCATGGTCGATCAGCACCGACGTGAGGTAGGTCCCGAGCGGGCCGGCCAGGCTCACGGTGCCGGCGGCCACGGCCCGCACCGGCGTCCCCGTGGGGGCCGCGATGCCGATGCCGTGCCACGGAATGCGCGTCTTGTTCGGGCCCGTGCCGGTGCCGAACCGATACAGCAACCGTCCGTCGACCGGCCAGTCGAGCTGGCCGATATCCGCGGTGGTGATCGCGGCCGCGGCCGCCGCTCCGCGCGCCTCCGCCTCGAGCCGGGCCCGCTCGAGCGCCGCGACCCGGTCGTTCAGGCTCTTCTCGTCGCGCTCGAGCTCGGAGAGGCGCTCGAGCGCCTGGCGCGCGCTGCGCCGGGTGGCGCGCAGCGACGCCTGCCGCTCCCGCTCGATCGCCAGGTACCGGTCCAGCTCCTGGGTGCGCTCGGTCTTGCGCCGCGCCAGGGCATCGCGTGCGTCGACCAAGGTCTTGCGCTCTCCCCCGATCCGCCGCTGCAGCTTGGACATGTCGTTCTTGAGCAGGCGATCTTGCTGGCTCACGAGAAAGAGGTACTTGTAGCGAGACAGGAGATCCCCGAAGGTCTCCGCCGCGAGCAGCACCTGGTAGGAGTACAGCGGCCCGCGCTTGTAGATGTCCACGATGCGCCGCTCGAGCACGGCGCGCTTTTCCTCGAGCGCATCCTGCGCGAGGAGCAGGTCCACGGTCGTCCGATCGATTTGGTCGGAGAGACTGCTGATCTGGCGGTCCAGCTCGTTCACGATGCGGTTCGTGCTCTCCTTCTGGCGCTCGATGTTCGCGAGCTCGTCGGAGAGCGAATGGGCCTGCGTGCGCAGCCGCTCGAGCTCCTGCTCGACCTCGGAGCGCTCGCGGCGGATGCCTTCGAGACGTTGCTGGTTGTCTCTGAGCTGTTGATCGAAAGGCGCGGGTCGTTGAGCGACAAGAGACGTCACGCAAAAGGCGTAGCAGAGAACCGTCACGGAGAGGCGTCGCGGGAACCCGTCGCCGCCGTTACGCCTCTCCGCGACGTCTCTCCGCGACGTCTTTCCGTGACGCTTCATACACGTCGTAGATGCCGCCCCACCGACGCGGCGCTTCCAAATAAGCCAATGAGAGTGCCGAAGCCGACAATCGCGATCCCCTGCTCCCGCGAGAAGAACGCGGCCTGAATCAACCACCGATTGATCAGCACGTACGCCCCGTAGGAGAGCCCCATCGCTACCACCCCCCCCAGCATCCCCTTGATCGCGCCCTGCAGCAGGAAGGGTCGCCGGATGAAGCCGTCGGTCGCGCCCACCAGCCGCATAATCGCGATCTCGCGGCTGCGCTGCAGCACCGCCATGCGGATCGTGGTGCCGATGATGATGATCGCCACCACCGCGAACGCGGCGCCCACCACCAGGCCGACCGCCGCAGCCACCTGCCGCAGCCGGTCCAGCTTCTCCACCCAGTCGCGGCCGAACCGCACGTCGTCCACGAACCCGAACCCGCGCAGCCGGTCGGCCACCTCGTTGACGTGCTGGGCGTCGCGAAACCGCGGCTTGAGCTTCAGCTCGATCGACGCCGGCAGGGGATTGCGCTCCAGCTCCTGCAGCACGTCGCGGAACTCGACCAGCTCGCCCCGCGCGCGCGCCAGCGCCGAGTCCTCGCTCACGTACACGGCCGACTGTACCTCGGGGAACGCCTCGATGTCTTTCTCCGCGAGCGTGATGGTTTCGATCGGAGTGCCGGGCAGGAGGTAGGCGACGATCTCCACACGCTCGGCTACCCCGCGCAGGGCGTCCTGCAGGTTCACCGCGACCAGCCCGAACAGCCCGACCACGAACAACGAGAAGGCGATGGTCGTCACCGAGAGCGTGGACAGGAGGGGCGCCCGGCGGAACGTGAGCAGGGCCTCGCGGATCGTGAGGTTCACGGCGACGCCGCCTGATCGCGCGGCTCGTCCACGACGGAGTCGTACACGAGCGCCCCTTCCTGCAGCTCGATCACGCGGTAGGGGGCCTGGCGCACCAGGTCCAGATCGTGCGTGGCCATGAGGACCGCCGTGCCGCTTGCATTGATGTCGCGCAGCAGCTGGAACACGCCCCGGGTCGCCCGCTCGTCCAGGTTGCCGGTCGGCTCGTCGGCGAGCAGCACGGTGGGCTCGTTGACCAGGGCGCGCGCGATCGCGACGCGCTGCTGCTCGCCGCCGGACAGCTCGCGGGGGTACGCCTGCGCCTTGGCGGCGAGCCCCACCTGGGTGAGCACGCGCATCACCCGCGCCCCGATGGTCGAGCGGCGGGCGCCCGTGACCTCGAGCGCGAAGGCGACGTTCTCCTCTGCGCTGCGGTCCTCCAGCAGGCGAAAGTCCTGGAATACGATGCCGAGCCGGCGGCGCAGCATCGGCACGTCTTTGCGGCGCAGCTCGGCGACGTTGAAGCCGGAGACGCGCACCTCGCCGCTCGTCACGGGCTCCTCGGCGAACACGAGCTTCAGGACCGTCGACTTGCCGGCCCCGGAGTGGCCCGTGAGAAACACAAACTCGCCCTTGGCGATGTGGAAGGAGACGTCCTTCAGGGCGAGCCCCCCCTTGGGGAAGGCCTTGAAGACATTCGTGAACTTGATCACTTACAGTTGCGCCAGGGCCTGCGCAAAGTCCGCGATGAGGTCGTCGGCATCCTCCAGTCCGATG
>DATNOR010000198.1:0-30204 GCA_035601235.1 Gemmatimonadales bacterium | reverse complement strand
AGCGCGGCGACCGAGGGCATGGCGTTCTACAATGCGGTGGTGCCGCTCGGCGAGACCGCCGAGTTCTACAGCTTCGGCGGTGTCGGGCATCGCGACGGGGTGTCGGCGGGCTTCTTCCGCCTGCCGAGTCAGGAAGGGCGGGTGGTGCCACAGCTATACCCCTTCGGCTTCCTCCCGGAGATCCATACGGTGATCGACGACCAGTCGGTGGCGGCCGGTGTGCGGGGCACGATCGACGCCTGGGACGTGGACTTCAGCCTCACGCATGGGAGCAACGCGTTTCACTTTCTCGTCGACCACTCGGATAACGCCTCGATGGGGGCCGCGAGCCCGACGACGTTCGACGCGGGGCGCCCGTCGTTCAGCCAGACGGTCGGCAACTTGGACCTCGTCCGGCCGCTCGGTAGCCCGGGAGGGTTGCGCTCGGTCTCCTTCGTTGCGGGCAGCGAGTTTCGCCGGGAGGAGTACCGGATCGAGGCGGGGGAAGAAGCTTCCTGGCAGCTCGGCAACGGCGGCAGCAAGGCGGGCATCGACTTCGATACCACCTCGACCGGTGCGCCTAAGGAGTCCGGGGCGCAGGTGTTCCCCGGTTTCCAGCCGTCCAATCAAGTCGACCGCACGCGCAACAGCCTCGGCGTGTACGGGGGGTTCGAAAGCCAGGTGAGCGAACGCATCCTGCTCGACGTTGGCGGGCGACTGGAGCACTACAGCGATTTCGGCGGCACGGTCAACGGGAAGGTGGCCACGCGGTTCCAGGTGGTCCCCGCGCTCGGCCTGCGGGCGGCGGCGAGCACGGGCTTCCGCGCCCCCTCGCTCGGCCAGCTGTGGTTCAACAACGTCAGCAACCAGTTCGTGATCGACGCGAGCGGTAATCTGGTCCCGAATCGCATTCTCACGAGCAACAACGAGAGCCGCGTGACCCAGACGTTCGGCGTGCCGCCGCTCAAGCAGGAAACGTCAGTCAATCTGAGCGTCGGCTTGGTGGCGCGGCCCGCGAGCAACTGGTCGCTCACCGCCGACGCCTATCGCATCACCATCGCGGACCGCATCGTGATCTCGAGCCAGTTCCAGAGCTCCGACCCCGCCGTCGGCGCGGTCGTCCAGCGGCTCCTCGCACCGTTCCAACGGCTGGGCGTGACGACCGCGCAGTTCTTCACCAACGCCGTGGACACGCGTACGATCGGGCTCGACGTCGTCGTCACGCACAGCCGCCAGGTCGCGGGAGGCACGCTCTCGCTGACCGGATCGGCGAACTTCACGAAGACCGAGGTCGAGCGGGTCAACGTCCCGCAGGCCATGGCGGACACGTTCACCACCGGAAACCTGCCCGCCGTCCGCAACATCCTCCTGAATCGCGAGGACCGGAACCGGCTCGAAGATGCATTGCCGCGCGAAAAAGGCGGTGTGACGGCGCGGTATGCGCGGGGGCGCTTCGCGGGTCTTGCCCGGTCCACCTATTACGGCGCCATCGTGTACCGCCATCCCACCAACCCGGCGAACGACGAGCGTTTCGGCGCCAAGACGCTGTTCGACCTCGACCTGTCGTACGAGCTGGGCCGCGGCGTCCGGCTCGCGGTCGGCGGGGAGAACATCTTCAACGCTTACCCCGATCGCCAGGTGCACCCGGCGAACATCAGTCTCGGCCGGTTTGTCTACAGTCGGCGGGTCACGCAGTTCGGTATGAACGGTGGATTCTACTACGGGCGGCTGCAGCTGAGCCTGTAGAAACGGGCCCTTAGGCTTTGTCCTGGAGCAGCTGTCTCAGGACGAATTCGAGAATCCCCCCGTGCCGGTAGTACTGCAGCTCCTGCGGCGTATCGATCCGCAGCGTGGTCCGAAACCGCATCGTCGACCCGTCGGGGTGCGTGGCCGTGACCGTCAACTCCTTGCCGCGCGGGAATCCCTCGGTGAGCAGGGCGGCGAGCCCGGTCAGATCGAACGTCTCCCTGCCCGTCAAGCCGAGCGTCTCGGGAGTCTCACCGCTCAGGAACTGCAGCGGCAGGATGCCCATGCCCACGAGATTGGAGCGGTGGATGCGCTCGTAGCTCTGCGCGATCACGGCCCGCACGCCGAGCAGCCTGGGGCCCTTCGCCGCCCAGTCGCGTGAAGACCCGGCGCCGTATTCCTTCCCGGCGATCACCAACAGCGGCACGCCCTCGGCCTGATACTTGACCGAAGCGTCGTAGATCGTCAGCTGCTCGCCGTCGGGGACATGCAGGGTGACCGGCCCCTCGGTCCCCGGTGCGAGCAGGTTCTTGAGACGCACGTTCGCGAACGTGCCGCGCACCATCACCTCGTGGTTGCCCCGGCGCGAGCCGTAGGAGTTGAAGTCCAGCGGCTCCACGCCGTGCTCGACGAGGTACTTCCCGGCCGGGCTGGTCTTGCGGATCGAGCCCGCGGGCGAGATGTGATCCGTGGTGATGCTATCGCCCAGGAGACAGAGCACCCGCGCAGCGCGAATGTCCGCGACAGGTGCGGGCGTCCTGGGCATGCCTTCGAAGTAGGGCGCCTTTCGGATGTAGGTCGACGCGGGCTCCCACGCGAAGCGATCGCCCGCCGGCACGGGCAGGCCGCGCCAGCGCGCGTCGCCCGTGAACACTTCGCCGTATTCCTTGTGGAACATCGCCGATTTGATGGACGAGCGGACCAGGTCGTCGACTTCCTTGGCCGACGGCCAGATGTCGCGCAGGTAGACGGGTTTTCCGTCCTTTCCCGTCCCCAGGGGATCGGCCTGGAGGTCGAGATCGATCCGCCCCGCGAGGGCATAGGCGACCACGAGCGGCGGTGACGCCAGGTAGTTGGCCCGCACCTCCTGCTGGATGCGGCCTTCGAAGTTGCGGTTGCCCGAGAGCACGGCGCAGACCACCAGCTCGCCCTCCGCCACGGCGGTGGACACGGCCTCGGGCAAGGGGCCCGAGTTCCCGATGCAGGTGGTGCAGCCGTAGCCCACGAGGTGGAACCGCAGCTGCTCGAGATACCGCATCAACCCTGCCTGCTGGAGATAATCGGTCACGACCTTCGAGCCGGGCGCGAGGCTGGTCTTGACCCACTGTTGCGACGTGAGGCCGCGCTCGACGGCCTTCTTCGCGACCAGGCCCGCGGCCATCATCACCGAGGGATTAGAGGTGTTGGTGCAGCTCGTGATGGCGGCGATCACGACCGAGCCATGACGCAGCTTGCATGCTGTGCCGTCGATCGTGAGGTCGACGTGGGTGCGGGGCGGCGGCGCCGCCACGGCCGTGCCGCCGCCGAACGGCTGGCCACCCTCGGCCTCCCAGTGGTTGCGCACGTCGGCGGGCGGCGCAATCGGCGACGTGGGCTTGACCAGCGTCGGCAGCACGAGCTGGAAGTTGCGCGGCACGTCGCGCAGCGCGACGCGATCCTGCGGGCGGCGCGGCCCGGCGAGACTGGGCTCCACCGTCGCGAGGTCGAGGGAGAGGGTGTCGGAAAACACGGGCTCGGGGCTCGCGGCCGAGTGGAACAGGCCCTGCTCCTTCATATAGGCCTCGACCAGCTGCACCTGCTCCTTGGGGCGGCCCGTGAACTCGAGGTAGCGGAGCGTCTCCTGGTCGACCGGGAAGATGCCCACCGTCGCGCCGTACTCGGGCGCCATGTTACCGATGGTGGCGCGGTCCGCCACGGGCAGGGCGGCGATCCCCGGGCCGTAGAACTCCACGAACTTCCCGACCACGCCCTTCTTGCGGAGCAGCTCCGTCACGGTGAGCACCAGGTCGGTCGCGGTCGCGCCCTCGGCCAGCCTGCCGGTCAACCGGAACCCGACGACCTGCGGAATCAGCATCGACACCGGCTGACCGAGCATGGCCGCCTCGGCTTCGATGCCGCCGACGCCCCAGCCCAGCACGCCGAGGCCGTTGATCATCGTAGTGTGCGAATCGGTCCCGACCAGACTGTCGGGATAGGCTTGCGGCTCGCGGCTTTCGGCTGTGAACACGACTCTCGCCAGATACTCGAGATTCACCTGGTGCACGATCCCCGTGTCAGGGGGAACCACGCGGAAGTCCCGGAACGTCTGCTGCGCCCAGCGCAGCAGCGCGTAGCGCTCGCGGTTGCGCTGCAGCTCGAGGTCGGCGTTCACCTGGAAGGCAGTGGGCGTGCCGAACTCGTCCACGATCACGGAGTGGTCGATCACCAGCTCGGCCGGAAGCAGCGGGTTGACCTTTTTCGGGTCGCCACCCATGGCCTGCATCGCGTCGCGCATGGCGGCCAGGTCCACGACGGCCGGCACGCCGGTGAAGTCCTGCATCAGGACGCGCGCCGGCATGAACGCGATCTCGTCGTCGGGTGTCTTCTTGGGATCCCAGCGCGCCAGCTGCTCGATGTCCGCGACGCGCACCACCTGACCATCCTCGCGGCGCAGCAGGTTCTCGAGCAGGATGCGGAGCGAATACGGGAGGCGGGAGACGGGGAGTCCGCGCCGCTCGAGCGCGTCCAGCCGGAAAATCTGGAAGGTGCGGCCCCCGGCCTTGAGCTGCGCCAGCGACCCGAAGCTGTTCGCCGTCGTCATTCCACGGCCCTCACGCCCACCACGAAGTACTCGGTCTCACCGAAACAGCTCGTCGGGATGCCTTTGTGCTGGAGGTACGTCAGCGCCACGCGCTTACCGATCGTGCGGTTGATGACCTCGGCGACCGAATCGTTCCGCACGGTGAAGTAGAATTTCTCCGTCATTGTTCCCGGGATGGACACTAGAGCCAGCTCGCCTTCCCAGGTCTTACAGATCCACCCCTTCTTCGAGAACTTCTGCACGTAGCCGGGGCGCTCGCCGCTCGAGTAGGTCCACGTGAGGGCGGTCCAGGTGTAGAGGGCGAACAGCAGAACCGGCACGATCACCACGGCGGCAATGATCAGCTTCTGCGCACGCGAGAGCGTGAAGTTCACGGAGGGAAGTTAACCTCGTAGGTCTCGGTCTTGTACCGTGCGAAGCCCCGCTTCTCGTAATTCGGCAGCGCGGCGGGATGGTCGAGCGTGCAGGTGTGGAGCCACACGCGCGACGGCGCGAGCGCCCAGGCATCGCGCACGGCGCACGACAGCAGGTGTTTGCCGAGCCCGCGGCCGATCGCCGCCGGGGCGAGTCCGAAATACGCGATCTCCACCGAGCGGTCCTCCGGCACGCGGCGCAGCTCGTACCACCCGGCGAGCGCGCCGTCCCGGCGCGCCACGTGCAACGTGATCTCTGGCTGTGCGAGGTGGGCGCGGATCTCGGCGTCGCTCCAGTCCCAGCGGTCGCGCCAATGGTACGCCTCGCCCACGGTGCGGTAGCAATCACGATAGAGCTCGGGGGTGGGATGCCGGACACGCTCGATCACGACGTCCGGGAAGTGGCCGACGGCGGGCCGAAACTGGCCTGGCTCCCTCAGCTCGAGATACGTCCTCGTCGCTTGCACGTCACCCCCTCGGCGTCTTGGCGTCGCGGCGTCTCGGCGTCTAGTTTTCAGGCATGACCTTCAACAAGATGGGCACCGTCCCCCTGCCGCTCGCGTTGCATCTGGCGGCTTACACCGTCCTGGGTCTGTTTTGCTTCTTGGCCGGCGCGCTCAACCTGATCGATCCGGTGAAGATTCCCCACGGCGTGATGTTCCTCGCGGTCGCCGGGTTCAGCTGGGGCTACGTGTTCGGCATCCTGATGGCGCGCAAGGAAGTCGTCGTGCTCGGCTTCGGCGCCAGCGCCGCCTGGCTCGTGGCGGCGGCGGTGGGCGCGACCCGCTTCAGCTTCGACTGGCGGCTGACGGCGCTGCTCGTCGCGCTCGGCGGCTACGGCCTGATCGTCCTCGCACTGTACCGCACCCGCATTCTGGAGCACTGAGCGGGGGAGGCCGGCCGGCTCAGCCGATGGTGCCCGCCTCGACATGCTCCGGCGCGGCCGGCATCTCGACCACGAACTTGGCGCCGCCCAGCTCGGAGTCCTCGAGCCAGATCCTCCCTCCCACCTCCGTCACCACGCGCTGGCAGATCGCGAGCCCGAGGCCCGTGCCCTCATCGGGGCCCTTGGTGGTGAAGAACGGGTCGAAGATGCGCGCGCGGATCTCCCGGGGAACGCCCGGTCCCGAGTCTTCCACGGTGAGGCGCACCCAGCCCTCGCGCGACTGCGTCGTGAGCCGGATGATGGCCGGGCTGCGGCCCCGGACCACGTGCTCGGCATTGGTCACCAGGTTGATCACGACCTGCTGCAGCTCCTGACCCAACCCCAGCACCGGGGGCGCGGAGTTGTCGAGCCCGGTCCGGAACTCCACGCCTTCGGTGCGCATCACGCGCTTGCGGATCTCCGCCACGTCGTGCACCAGGTCGTTGATCTGCACCCGCGTGGGCGCCGTGTCGGCGCGGCGGGCGAGCCGCAGCAGGCTGCGCACGATGCGGGCGGCGCGGTCCACCTCGCGGGTGATGGTCGCGGCCGTGGTGCTCGTGTCGGGATCCTTGCTGGCGCGCCCGAGCAGCTCCGCCTCCATCCGGATGGCGGCGAGCGGGTTGTTCACCTCGTGCGCGACGCCGCTCGCGATCTCGCCCACCGTGGCGAGCTTCTCGCGCGCGATCAAGTCGCGCTGGGCGCGCAGCTCGTCGGTGCGGTCGTAGAGAGCGACCAGCAGGCTGTCGGGGCCGGCGCCGGACAGGCCCGTGACGGTGCAATCGCACAGGCGGCGGTCGCCGGATGGCCGCGTGACCAGGACGCGGCCGTGCCAGGGCGCGCCGTCGCGCGCCCGCGTGAGCACGAGGTGGAGCGAGATCTCGCTGGGCGACAGGCCGAGCGCTTCGAGGTGCGTGTCGAGCGCCTGTGCTTCCGAGGGAATGCCGAACAGCCGACACCCCGCTTGGTTGAGCTGTAGGACGCGGCCGGCCCGGCTCACCAGCACCATCGGGAGCGGGCTCCCGTCCACCATCGCGTGGGCGCGCTCGGCCGCCGCGCGCGCGCCGCTCACGGCCTCCGAGAGCTCCAACCCGCCGGCGATGTAGGCGGCCACGGCCGTGAGGTACTGCAGCTCCACCAGCTGGAACGGCGGCGGCTCCTCGCCACCGGGCCGCACGTAGCGCACCACGCCCACCGCACCTGCGACGCCGCTCGACGTGCGCAGCGGTGCGATCATCGCCGCGCGCGCCGCCCCGGAGGGAGACAGGACCCGCTGTGCCTCCGGCTCGTCGAGGACGTTGTCGGTGAGCAGCGCCTCCCCGGTCCGCACGACTCTCCCGGTGACGCTCGCGCCGATCGGGATCTCGAGCGCGTCGAACTCGGCGCATTGCCCCACCGTCGCCGCCACGCGCAGGGCGTCCGCGCCGGCGGTGCGCAGCGCGATGTAGGCGCCCTGGGCGTCGACCAGGCTGGTCACGCTCTGCAACGTGTAGCGCAACAGCAGCTCGCGCTCCGGCGCCGCCAGCAGCCAGCGTGACAGCTCCACGAGGAACGTGCCGAGCCGGCGCTCGCGCTCGAGGCTGGAGCGCCGTGCCACCATCACGGCGAGATGTGTGGCGATTTCGAGTCCGGAGCGCAGCGCGTCCGCCGGGAATCCCGCGGCAAGCCCCTCGAACCGCGCGCTCACGTGCCGCCCCTCGGCGTCGTGATAATCAGCGAGAAAGGGGTCGCCAGGCTTCCCGGCCGTCCCCGCCTGGGCGCTGCCCGTCTCGCGCAGGCCTCTGTAGCTGAGCTCGACCCGCGCCCCGCCGGCCCACTCGCTCAGTATAGCGGCGGCGGCGTCCCAGAAGCCCCGGAGCTGCTTGGCTTTGCCGGCTTCGGTCAAGAGTTTCCGGATGGGGTCTAGCATTGAGTCAAACTACGTCACGGAAAGGCGTCTCGGAAAGGCGTCGCGGAGCGACGCCTCTCCGTGACGATTTTTATGGGTTTGTCGGCCGGATATCCAGCTCGCTGATCATCGCCCGGTCCGCCACCGTCAGGGTGGCAAGGATCGCATGCGCCACGTCGTCGGCGGTGAGGACCCGGGTGCGATTGGCACGGCTCTCCCGGAAGCCGGTGTCGACCGAGCCGGGGCAGATCGCCACGACTCGTACGTTGTGGCGCCGTACCTCCAGCATCAGCGCCTTCGAGAACCCGAGCACGGCGTGCTTCGACGCGCAGTAGGCGGTGCCGCCCTCGACGCCGTTCTTGCCCGCGAGCGAGGCGACATTGACGATGGTGCCGCCGCCCGCGTCCACCATGTACTTGAGAAAGGAGCGGGTGACGAGATACAGGGAGCGCACGTTCACGCCCATCGTCGCGTCCCAGTCCTCGAGCGACAGGTCCGCGAGGGGCTTGAAGCGGCCGATTCCGGCATTGTTCACGAGGATGCGCGGGGCGCCGCGCTCACGGGTCACGAAGGCCGCGAACGCGTCCACGCAAGCCGGGTCGGACACGTCGCACGCCATGCCGAGGGCGTCGACTCCCGCTGCCTTCAAGGCGTGCACCGTGGCGTGCACGTTCGCCTCTGTGCGGGCGCAGATGGCGACCCGGGCGCCCGCGCGGCCCAGGGCGAACGCCGTGGCGCGACCGATCCCTGCGGTCGCGCCGGTCACGACCGCGAGCGAGCCCGTAACGTCCATATCCGGAGCAAATATACGGGGCCCGGGCTCGCTCGGCGCGGGAACCATGCGACGTTCTTCAAACATATGAAGGAGGCTGCACGATGAGCGCTGTACTGCACCGGGTTTCTGATGAGAGGATACCGGCCGACGGCGAGCTGCTCGACGCCTACTCCCGGGCCGTGACCGGAGCGGCCGAGCTGGTGGGTCCGGCGGTGGTGAGCGTGGAGGTGCGCCACAAGGTCGAGCGGCGCGGCCGCCCCGCCCGCGAGGTGCCCGGCAACGGCTCGGGCTTCGTGTTCACCCCCGACGGGTTCGTACTCACCAACAGCCATGTGGTCCACGGGGCCACGCGGCTCGACGCGGCGTTCCCCGACGGCCGTCGGGTGCAGGCCGAGCTCGTGGGGGACGACCCTGACACCGATCTCGCCGTGCTCCGCCTCCCGACGGTCTCGCTGACCGTGGCCGAGCTGGGCGACTCGGCCACGCTGCGCGTTGGCCAGCTCGTGGTCGCGATCGGCAACCCACTCGGTTTCCAGAGCACCGTCACCGCCGGAGTGGTGAGCGCGCTGGGCCGCTCGTTCCGCTCGGTGGGCGGGCGGCTGATCGACGACGTAATTCAGACCGACGCCGCGCTCAACCCCGGCAACTCGGGCGGCCCACTCGTGGACGCGCGCGGGCGGGTGGTGGGCGTCAACACCGCCGTCATCCTGCCCGCGCAGGGGATCTGCTTCGCGGTGGGCATCAATACCGCGAAGTTCGTGACGGGACAGCTCATCCGGCACGGCAAGATCCGCCGCGGCCGGATCGGCGTGGCGGGCCAGACCGTCCCGCTGCTACGGCTCGCGCAGCGGGCACTCGGGATCGATGCGAAGAGCGGCGTACTCGTGACCGGCGTGGAGCCGGACAGTCCCGCGGCGCGCGCCCGGCTCGCGTCCGGGGACATCATCGTCGAATTCGACGGGAGCGCCATCACCGGCATCGACGACCTGCACCGGGTGCTCACGGCCGAACGCATCGGCGTGGCGACCAAAGTGGTCGTGCTGCGGGGCGCCGAGCGCCTCGAGCTGCCCATCACCAGCGTGGAGTCGCGGCCTTCCTGATGCTCGCATTATCCTGAAAGGAGACCCCATGGCAACACCGTCCCAAGGTCCGGCAGCGCAGCTCCCCGCCGGGACTCGAGCCCCGGATTTCGCGCTCTCGAGCGCACCCGGTCGGACCGTGTCGCTCGCTGATTTCCGTGGCCGGCCCGTGATCCTGGCGTTCTATCCTGCCGACTGGAGCCCGGTGTGCGGCGACCAGATGGCGCTCTACAACGAGGTCTTGCCGGAGTTCGAGCGCTACAACGCCCAGCTGCTCGGCATCTCGGTGGACGGCGCGTGGTGCCACGCCGCGTTCGCCCGCGACCGCAGACTGCATTTTCCCCTGCTCGCGGATTTCGAGCCCAAGGGAGCGGTGGCGCGTCGCTACGGCGTGTACCGCGAGGGCGACGGCTTCAGCGAGCGGGCGTTGTTCGTGGTCGACGGAGACGGGATCGTCCGCTGGAGCTACGTCTCGCCGGTGGACGTGAACCCCGGTGCGGACGGCATCCTCCGCGCGCTCGAGGCGATCGCCGGGGCGGGCGCGCCCGCATGAGCGAGCACGCCCGCACGAGCAAGCGCGCCGCGGCGGCGACGCTCACGCTCCCGGTGGGGGAGCGGGATCACGCGCAGGGGGCGGCCGACGCGCCGGTGACCCTCGTCGAATACGGCGACTACGAGTGCCCCCACTGCGGGCGCGCCTACCCGATCCTGAAGCAGGTGCGGCAACGCCTGGGGGGGTCGCTGCGCTTCGTGTTCCGCAACTTCCCCCTGCGGGAGAGCCACCCGCACGCCGAGCACGCGGCCGAGGCCGCCGAAGCGGCGGGCGCGCAGGGGAAGTTCTGGGAGATGCACGATCGTTTGTTCGAGCGCCAGTTCGCGCTGGACGACGACTACCTGGTCGAGTACGCGGGTGAGCTGGGCCTCGACGCCGCCCGCGTCGGCAGAGAGCTCGCGGCGGGAACCTACGCGCCGCGGGTGCGCGAGGATTTCCGCAGCGGAGTCACGAGCGGCGTGAACGGCACGCCCACCTTCTTCATCAACGGTCTGCGCTACGACGAGTCGTGGGACGTGGAGCCCCTCGTCGCGGCCCTGGAGCAGGCGGCTACGCGCTGATCGCGCCGGGAAAGCGCGCGGGGTCGGGTGTGAACCCCGGGAAGATCGCCGACAGGTCGCGCGCGCCGAGGTGACGCGCCAGAACCTCGGCGAACAGGTCGCGGAAGTCGGTTGTCACCGCCACGTCGCGGCCCTCGAACCGGTTGGCCGGATCGAGCCCCGGCCAATGCCCTAGCATCCGACCGCCGTTGACCGGACCGCCCAGCACCAGCATCGCGGTGGCGTGACCGTGATCGGTGCCCGAGTTGCCGTTCTCGCGCACTGTCCGGCCGAACTCGGACATGGTGAGCACGACCACGTCGTCGAGCTTGTCCCCCAGGTCCTGCGCGAACGCCGTCAGCGTCTGTCCCAGCTCGGCGAGCCGTGCCGCGAGCTGCCCCTCGCTCGCGCCCTGGTTCACATGGGTGTCCCACCCCGTGACGTCCGCGAACGCCACCTGCAGGCCGACGTCGGCCTTGATCAGCTGGGCGATCTGGAGCATCGCCTTGCCGAGACGGCCGCGGGGATAGTCGGCGCCGTTCGCGGGTTGATAGCGCGTCGGATCGACCCGCTGCAGCGTCTGCACGGCCTGGAACGCTTCCTGCGACGACGTCGAGAGCAGCCCGGTCGCCGAGCCCGCGTACAGCTCCTCGAACGCGCGGGTGAGCCGGTCGCGCGCGGCGGGCTGGGGGGCCCGGAGGCCGAATGCCTGGAGATCGGCGATCGCGAGGCTGGGCGCCGTGCCCGCGAGGATGCGCGGCAGCTCGGGTCCGAACGCCACGGCGCGGAACGGCGTGTCCTGGTGCTCCCGGGCGTGCTGGCAATAGCGGTTGAGCCACCCGTCCGGCGTCGCCTTTACCCCGGGTGTCCCGGACTCCATGTAGTCCTGGGCGTCGAAGTGGCTGCGCGTCGCGTCGGGGGACCCGATGGCATGGATGGCGGCCAGGCGCTTCGAGTCCCACAGTGGCTTGAGCGCCGCAAGACGCGGGTGCAGGCCGAAGTAGCCGTCGAGGTCGACGACGTCCGATCCGGGGACGGCGATGCGCGGCCGCTCGCGATAGTACAGCGGGTCGCCGTGCGGCACGATCATGTTGAGCCCGTCCACGGCGCCGCGCTGGAAGAGGCAAACCAAGATGCGGCAGTCAGGCGGACGGGCGGACGGGCGGACGGCGAAGGCGGCTCGGGCGAGGAACAACGGATCCAAGCCAAGACTGAACAACGCGAGGCCGCCTGACTTCACGAAGACACGTCTCGAGATCGTCATCGTCATAGCTCCGTCTTTTCGGTCCGCCCGTCCGCCATACCGCCCGTCCGCCGCCTCACTGCCTCTGAAACTCCGGCCCCCCGATCGCGAGCCCCACGGCCAACGCCCGGGCCTGAACGGGGTCCTTCACGTCGGACAGCTGTTCGCTGATGACCCGTTTCGTGTTTTGCGACATCGTCCCACCCAGAATCCGGTCGTCGACGGCGGTGATGAGCTGCTGCACGTCCGTCGTGTCGGGAGCGATGGAATCGAGGGTCGCGACCGCGCCGGGGAGTCTTCCGGCCGCGAGCGCTACCGCGGCGTTCATGCGATCGAGCAATGCCCCGCTGTTCACCCACGCGTCTTCTCTCTCAGGATAGCCATCGGGGGCGACGTGGAGGTAGAGCGGCTCGCCGAGGCGTGCCACCACCTGCGCGAGGCGGGGGGTGGTGTCGGGATCGGCGGCGACGGCCCGCGCCGCGCTCACGACGAACTCGAGCGGTGTCTTGACCTTGGCCCGCATGTTCGTCGCCGCCCAGAAGTCGGGGCCGTGGAAGATGGCGCGCAACACTTCGCGGATGTCGCCGTGGGTGCGCCGCCAGGCGGCGACGGCGTCGTCCACGCAGCCGTCGGGCGGATCATCGTTCACAAACCGCTGGCACAGCTTGCGACTGACGTGATGCATGGTGGCCGGGTGATCGGCGAGCAGCTTGAGCAGGCGGACGCCCTCGTCCATCTCCTGGCCGCGCTCGAACTCGATGCCCAGCACCTGCTTGTCGCCCGTGTCGTGCGCCCAGTCGTGGAACTCGAAGTCTCCGCCCTGCTGCGGGCGTCTGATGCTCCAACCGGTGAAGATGCGGGCGACCTCGATCACATCGTGCTGGTCGTAGCCGCCGTCCACGCCGAGCGTGTGGAGCTCGAGCAGCTCGCGGGCGTAGTTCTCGTTGATCCCCTTCGGGGCGAGCCTCACCCCCTGACCCCCTCTCCGCCTTGCGGAGAGGGGGAACGGCGGGGAAGCCCCGGGTGCCACGCTCTCCCAGTTGTCCAAGTAGAAGAGCATGGCCGGGCTCTGCGCGGTCGCGATCAGGAGGTCTGCGAATCTTCCCATCGCGTGCGGGCGGATGGTGTGCTCGATGTAGTCGGGCGTGAGAAAGCGGTCGGCGCCCTTGGCAAAGTAGACGTTGAAGTGATTGGTCCAGAAGTCGACCATCACTTCGTAGAGTTGACGCTCGGAGAGCGCGGCGCGGACCACCGCGAGCTGCTGGACCTGGGCGGCGAAGCGGCGGCCCTTCACCGCGACGGGACTGTCGTCGGGTTTGTCGGCGGCGGTGTCGCCCATGCGCTTGCGCTCCTGCCGCGCCCGCTGCACTTGGGCGTACAGCCTGGCGAGGTCGCCCCGATCGTACTTGAGGATGTCGAACTCGCGCTCGCGTCGCGCCACGATATGATCGTCGATCTTGTCAGGGGTGAGCTGGGCGTCGATCCAGCGCACCACGCCGGCTCGGGCGACGCGCTCGATTTCGCCGGGCCGGGGCCCGTAGGCGAGGCGATTGAGGGCATGGGCCGCGGAGTCGCGCGGGGTTAACGCGTGCCCCCCCGGCGATTGTAGGGGCGCAGCATGCTGCGCCCCTACCACCGGCGGCCGCACCGCGACTGTCGCGACGAAGAGAAGGACTCGGGTTTTCATGCGGTTATATTGACGCACCGCCCTGTGGAGAAGTTAAGGTTGTGACGGCGCCCCCGCCCCGCTTCACCCCCCACGGTGTCATTCCGCGCACCAGGAGCGCGCGCGGCGGCCCGGACGGCAAGCCGCCGAGCTGGTCCGAGCGGCTCGAGGCCCTGAAGTATGTCCCGCCCCTCCTGAAGCTCGTCTACGAGACCCATCGCGGCTACACCATAGCCATCCTCGCCCTGCGCACGGTCCGCTCGTTCGTACCGCTGGCGGTGCTGTGGATCGGGAAGCTGATCATCGACGGTGTCATCGCCGGCATGGGGGCGCGGGCGGCGGGCGCGGTGGTGGATTGGTGGCACCTTGGCGCGCTCGTCGGCCTCGAGCTGGGGATCGCGGTGGCAGGGGAGGGGTTGGCGCGTCTCTCCTCCCTGCTCGAGAGCCTGCTCGGCGACCTGTTCTCGAACCGGATCAGCGTGCGGCTGATGGAGCACGCGGCGACGCTCGACATCGCACAGTACGAGGACGCGGAGACCTACGACCACCTGGAGCGGGCGCGCCGCCAGACGGTGGGCCGGATCGGTCTGGTCGCCCTGCTGCTCTCCACGGCCCAGGACCTCGTGACGCTGGCGTCGCTCGCCGCCGTGCTGCTGCTGCAGCTGCCGTGGCTGCTGCTGCTGCTCGCGGTGGCGGTGGTGCCGTCGTTCTTGGGAGAAACGCACTATGCGGCGCTGGGCTATTCGCTGCTGTTCTCGTGGACGCCGGAGCGCCGGCTGCTCGACTATCTCCGTTATGCCGGCGCCTCCGACGAAATGGCGAAGGAGGTGAAGCTGTTCAACTTGTCGCACTTCCTGGTCGACCGCTACGCCAGGCTGTCCGACGAGTTCTACGACGCGAACAAGCGCCTCGCCATCAGGCGGAACGTCGTGTCCACCGTGTTCGTCACGATCGGCACCCTGGGCTATTACGGCGCGTACGCCGTCACGATTTATCTCACCGTGCTGGGCCGGTTCACGATCGGGTCGCTGACCTTCCTCGCCGGCTCGTTCCGGCAGAGCCGCGATCTGATCCAGCGCATCCTGCTCTCGCTGTCGCAGGTGTTCGAGCAGAGCCTGTATCTCTCCGACCTGTTCACGTTTTTCGACGTGCAGCCGCGCGTGACGTCCCGGCCCGGCGCGCGGCCGGTGCCGGTGCCGATCCGGCGGGGATTCGAGTTCCAGGACGTGGGCTTCCGCTATCCGGGCTCGGACCGCTGGGCGGTGCGGCACCTCACGTTCACGTTCGCGCCGGAGGAGCGCATCGCACTCGTCGGGGAAAACGGCGCGGGCAAGACGACGCTGGTGAAGCTGCTGGCGCGGCTGTACGATCCCGACGAGGGTCGCGTGCTGCTCGACGGGGTGGATCTGCGCGACTACGACCTCGCCAGCCTGCGGCGCAACATCGGCGTGATTTTCCAGGACTTTGTGCGCTACGATTTCGTGCTCAAGGAGAACATCGGCGTCAGTCAGGTGGAGGCCCTCGACGACGACGCGCGCGTGCGGGAGGCGGCGCGCCGCAGCCTGGCCGACTCCGTCGCCACGCGGCTCGAGAAGGGCTACGACCAGATGCTGGGCCGGCGGTTCGACGGCGGCGTGGAGCTGTCGGGAGGCGAGTGGCAGAAGGTCGCCCTGGGGCGCGCGTACATGCGCGATGCCCAGGTGCTGATCCTGGACGAGCCGACCGCGTCGCTCGACGCGCGCGCCGAGTACGAGGTGTTCCTGCGGTTCGCCGAGCTGACGAAGGGACGGATGGCCGTGCTCATCTCGCACCGCTTCTCGACGGTGCGCATGGCGGACCGGATCCTGGTGCTGCAGGGCGGCGAGCTGATCGACCAGGGAACGCACGAACAGCTGGTGGCGCGCGGCGGCCTGTACGCCGAGCTGTTCAGCCTGCAGGCGGCGGGGTATCGGTGACGCAGCCGGCGTTTCTGCGCCGGCTGCGGGTCTAGCGGCGCTCGAGCGCGGCCACGAACGGCGCGAAGTATTGCTTCCACACGGCGGCCACGGTGTGCGTCCCGTGGCCGCGCGTCTTGTCGCTGACGGGGATGAGGACGTAGCGGCCCCGCTTCACGCGCGCGATCAGGCGCTCCATGATCCCGAGCTCCGGCGGATTGACGAAATCGTCGGCGGAGTTGATGGCGAGGACCGGCACGGTGACACGGTCGAGCGCCGTGCTGGGGTCGTAGTCGCGTGAGGCGGCGACCTGGTAGAGCAGGTCGTTCGCGTCGGTTTCGGCGAGGCGCGTGTCGACCCAGCGGGTGATGTAGGCGTCGGCGGAGTCGCGGGTAGGCCCGAGGCGCTGCTGGACGAGCGGGGCGCTCCCGGCGACGAACAGGAGCTGCAGCGCGGCGCGCAGCCCCCGGGGTTGGGCGACGTAGTCGCCGTTCTTCCAGTCGGGATCACCCGTGATGTCGTCGATGATCAGTTTGCGCCACATGCGGTTCCGGCCCGCGATCTGGGTCGGCAGGCAGGCGAGCGGCACGAGACCGTCCATGAACTCGGCGTGGCGCTCGCCCCAGAGCCAGCTGTGCATGCAGCCCATCGACGTGCCCATCACCAGCAACAGGTGATTCACGTGCAGGCCTTCGGTCACGAGCTGGTACTGCGCCGCCACCATGTCTTCGTACGCGTAGTGCGGAAACCGGGAGCGCAGCCCATCGCTGGGCTTGGAAGAGCGGCCGTGGCCGATGTTGTCCGGGAGAATCACGTAGTGCGTGGCCGTGTCGAGCGGCTGACCGGCGCCGTACAGCTCGCCCGCGAACAGGGGTGAGAGGAACTGACTCCCCGATCCGCCCGTGCCGTGGAGGATGAGGACGGCGCTGCGCCCCGGCCGCCCGAGCGTGCGATAGTGGAGCCGCAGCTCGGGCAGCGTCTCGCCGCTCGCGAACCGGAAGTTTCTGATGACGAAGCTGCCGGTGTCTCCCTGTGTCGCTGCCGCGAGGAGCAGGAAGAGCGCGGCACTCATACTTTGTAGCGCTCGTGCAGCAGCGCGACGTGGTGGCGCTCGTGGCCTGCGATGATCCAGGCGATGGCGCGCACCGAGACCGCAGCGTCGTTCGCCGTCCCGCGGCGCGCCAGGGCGGCGGCGTCGAGGCCGCGGAACAGCGCGAGGGTGGCGCGGCGCACCGCGTCGAGCTCGGCCGCCAAGTCCGCAAGGGGACGGGCGTCGAAATTCCCGGCCGGCACCCAGGCGTTCTCATCGAAGCCCGGGAGCGCGGTGGCGTCGGCGCGGGCGAAGCGCAGCGCCCGGTAGGAATACACGCGCTCCGTGTCCGCCACGTGTCCGATTACTTCCTTGATGCTCCACTTGCCGGGGGCGTAGCGGTGCAGCGCCTTGGCATCGGACAGACCGGCGAGCAACCTCTGCGTCTCGCGTGCCTGGTCCTCGAGCGTGCGCAGCAGGTCGCCCTCGGGGACCTTGTCGATGTAGCGCCCGTAGTACGGGTCGTACTCGGCGGCGGCGGGGCGGGGGATAGCCGCCGCGGTCATGCGGCCCTCGGGCGTCCGCGTGAGCCCGATTTCCCGGATGGCGCGGGACGCCGGAACCGGGCGAGCCTCGCTTCGGCATCGGGCAGCCGCAGGATCACCTGCTCGAGCTTGTCGAGGTACGTCGGATTGTTGAGCCGGGCGCGCAGCTCGCCGAGGAACGGCCGCAGCTTCGCGTAGACCATCATATGCTCGCCGTTCACGTCGGCGAACATCTGCTCGTCGATGGCGCCGTGCAGCACGAGGGCGGCCGCCATGTTCCAGTACGTCGTCACCATGCGATACGGCGCGCTGGTCTTGCCGCGATATACCGTGAGGATCTCCTCGGCGCTCGCCGGGGCGAACTGCTCGCGAAACCAGGCGCGCGCCTTCCGCATGACGGGCTCGCGGCGCAGGTCGTACAGCTTGAGCAGCAGATCGGCACTCTCGTACTTGGTGGTCACAGGCGGCTCCGTGATGGCGGTTGCTCGGAAGCTACGCGGACTGTTTCCCGGCGGCGACCCAGGCGCGCCACGTCTCCCCCGCCGGGCCCACGCTCAGCTGCTGTTGATGGCGGACCAGCGGCATGCGGAGCAGCAGCGGCTCCAGGGCCAGCTTCTCGAGCCAGCGCTCCTCCGAGAGCAGCGCCGACGCGAGGCCCAGCTCCGCGAAGCGCTTGGCGTCGCGGTCGATCAGGGCGCGGACACCGAACTTCTGGGCGAAGCGGCGCAGCTCGCCCGGCGAGGCGGCACGCTCGTTGAGATCGACGAAGTGGGTCTTGACCCGACGCTCGGCGAAGAAGCGCAGGGCGGCGCGGGTGTCGGCGCTCTTCCGGATACCGAAGATCTGCACTTCCATCTAACTGCCGGTGGAGAAGCGCACGGCGCCCAGCTCGACGAGCCCCTGCAGCGTGGCCTGGAGCGTCCCCACCGGGAGCCCGGCCCCCGCGGCGAGCTGCTCGAGCGTGCGCTTCCCGTCGGCGAGTCCTACCACGGCGGCGATGCCGGCGTCGCTCTTCGCCACGGCCACGCGCCCATGCGGCGATCGCGCGACCAGCAGCTGGGTGGGCCGCTCGGGCGCGCGCGGCACCTCGGTCCAGGGCTCGAGCAGCTTGGGCAGCACCGCGGGGAGGTCGTATGCCAGATCCAGGAGTCGCGTCCCCGCCACCGTCTGCGGGGGCTCACCTTTCCCGTTTCCCGCTTCCCCGTTCCCGGTCTCTCGCCACACGCGGGGGCCCGCCTCGACCAGCATCATCGCCTCTTCGTACCGCAGCAGATCGGCGAGGTACGGAATCGGGGCGCGCGCCGCGGCGACGTGTGCCACGACCAGCCGGGCGACCGCCTGCGCCGTCTCCTGGCTGCCCAGCACCACGCTCCGGAGCAGCACCTCGAACCCATCCCCGTTGAGGACCGCCTCCGGAGCCCGCCCGGTGACGCGCGCCAGCGAGCGGGAGTACTTGAAGAACTGGACGATGCGCTCGTAATAGAAGTGGCGCGCCAGGAAGCGCGCATAGCGCTCGACGCGGTCGGGATCGGCCAGGCGGTACGCCTGCCACGCCGGCGAGGCGCGGTAGCGGGCGTCCGCGAGGGCGCGGATCACCCGATCCTGCACGGCGCGGTCGCCGCTGGCCCGCGTCACGGGGCGGCGGTGGCGACGGAGCCGCACGGTCGCAGACGGACCGCGGCCGTCCGGCCATCGGACACGATCTTCTGACCGGAGACGTTGCGCGCCGCGGTGACCGCGCCGGGGAGCGTGAGATAATCCACCAGATCCCCGCAGCCGCTCGCCTCCAGGTCGCGGACGATGCGATCGCGCTCGCGGTCGATGTGGGAATCGATGCGGTGCGTCGCCTGCGGCTCCCACGGCTTGAAGATCACGCCCACGTCCTTGTTGGCGGCTCCGATCCACACGAGCGACAGGCTGTCGAGCAGCCAGATGCGGATGTGGTGGCGGATGCGGACGCTCGGTCCGGGCAGCTCGTACGCCAGGTCCTGCGGGCGACCCTCGAAGTACTGCGTGCTCACGGGCGCGCTGATGGCCGGCCGGCTCGCGATCGCCGCCGTCACCTCCTTGGTGACGGCGACGAGCGACCGCTTCTGGGCACGCACCCAGCCGGCGCTCTGGAAGGCGCTGTCGATCTCCGTCGCGGTGCCGAGCAGCAGCACGTTCAGGGGATCGCCCAGCGCCGTGCCACCGCGATTCTCGGTGCGGGGCACGAAGGCGGGGAGCGTAGGCAGCGCGACCAGCTCGCGGCGCTGGGTGACGGGATCGCAGAAGCCGTCCTGCGGCACGGCGAGCGAGTCCGTCAACCGGATGCCGCCGATCTCGCCCGCGAGGATGCGGACCGGCGGCCCGCGATGCACCAGCGAATAGCCCCCGAGCAGCGCGACGGGGATGGCGGCGAGGTCGGCCACCGCCGCCACACCCGCCGGCACGAGTTTCTTCCCGACACCCACGACCGATGTCTTGCCGCTCGACACGAGCCCGGAATCGCTGAGCGCGCCGGGCTTGGCGTACTCGAGCGTGTCGAGCACGCCGCTCATCGCGAGCCAGCGCCCGGGACGCACCTCGAGCGAGTCGAAGGCGAGCCCCAGCTTGCCGTGGCGGCCGAAGCGCCCGCCCCCCTTCGACACGACCACCCGCCCCTTGGCGCGCAGGTAGGGAGGCACCACCACGCACGAATCCCGGACCAGTGCGCCCATCGTCTGCACCAGCACCGGCGTCCCGACGGTATCCCGGCCACTGGTGATGGGCTCCAGAAAGCGGATGGGGATGTGTGTACCCGCCGCGATCAGTACATCGCCGCCCACGAGCGCGAGCAGCAGCGCGACGATCGCCTTCACACGGCCTTCCGGATCCGCTCCACGCTCCGGAGCAGCGCATCCGGCGTGAGCGACGGCGAGAACGCGTCGAACGTGACGGCGCGGGCCCGGGGGCAGCGGTGCAGCGCGTGCGCCAGGAAGTCGAGCATCGCGTCGGACGGCTCCGCCGGTGCGATCCAGGGCCCGCCCAGGTCGCGGTCCTGTTCGACCCCGGCGACGTGCAGCTCCACCACGTGCTCGAGCGGGAATTCGGCGAGCCAAGCCTCCGGCTTGCGGTCGTGATAGTGAGCCTCGAGCCACACGTGCGGCAAGTCGAGCAGGAAGCCCGCCCCGGTCGCCTCGAAGAAGCGCCGCAGCCAGAGCGGCTCCGGCAGCTGGCTCGCCGCTACGTCGAAGAAGCCGGGAATGTTCTCCATGACGAGCGGCTGGTCCAACCGGTCCTTGAGCGCGGTCGCGTTGCGCACGAAGCGGTCCAGGAACTCCTCGGTGTAGAGTGGCGGGAAGACGTAGTTGAGGTTGTACGCGCCGTCCACGGTGTGGAGGCACTGGAAGTGCTCGGCCACCCAGGGCGAGCGGTACAGCTCCGCCAGCGCTCGCGCGCGCGCGATCGACCGCTCGTCGAGCGGCTCGGACAGCTGGCCCAGGTAGTCGTGGAGCAGCAGCGTGTAGCGCTCGCGGATCGCCGGCCACCACGGGTCCGTGGCCGCCGGCGGATCCGCCATCGCGAGATGGTCGATGCCGTCCGCCTTGGCCAGCTCCGCGCCCAGGTGGGGATTATAAAACGCCCCGACCATCAATCCGGTATCACGCATTCCGATATCCGCACTATTCTAACAACCCCTGCTCCGCGAGTTGGTCACATAGGACCTTGACCTGCGCCGCGATCATCGGCGGCTCCCCGTGGTCCGTCCACTCGGCCGCGATCGCTTCGTAGCTGTTGGCGCCGTCGAGGCGCTCGACGACGTGGCGCTCGCGGACGCCCCAGGCCGCGGCGAGCGTGCGGGCGCGCGTGCTGGCGCGCACCGGACGAAACGCGTCGCCCACCACCGCGTCGACGGCGGCCACGTCGTCGGGCGTGAGCGCGAGATCGGCCGCCGCGATGTTCTCGTCTACCTGGGCCGCGGTCCGCGCTCCCGCGAGCACGATCGAGACCCCCGGGCGTTGCAATACCCACGCCAGGGCCAGGACGCCGAGCGATACGCCGCGGCGGCGGGCCAGGGGCTCGAGCCGCTCGATCGCGGCGCGCCGCCGGGCGAACTCGCGGCCCTTGAACCAGTAGATGCCCGCGCGATGGTCGCCCGCGGAAAACTGCGGCGGAGCGACGTACTTGCCCGTGAGGAGACCGGCGGCGAGCGGCCGGTAGGCGAGGAACGCAAGCCCGCGCTCGCGGCACAGCGGCAGCTCGCGCTGCTCCACGTCGCGGTCGAACAGGTTGTAGGGTCCCTGGTAGGCGGCGAGCGGTACCAGCTCGAGTGCACGGGCGAGTTGCCGGTGGGTGGCGTTGCAGAGCCCGATCGCGCGTGTCTTGCCTTCCCGCTGCAGCCGGTACAGCTCGTCGAGCCGCCATTCCCAGCGCTCGATCGCCTCGTGCAGCTGCACCAGGTCGACGTAGTCGGTTCGCAGCCGGCGCAGCGAGTCTTCGAGCGAGGTGCGGGGATCGTCGCGCGGTCCAACTTTGGTAGCGATGGCCACGCGGTCGCGATCGGGGCGGAGCGCGCGCCCGAGCAGAGCTTCCGAGGCCCCGTCGCCATAGGCCGGGGCCGTATCGAAAAAGCTGACGCCGCGCTCGAGGGCTCGGGCAACGGCGGCGAACCGGTCGCGCTCGGCGGTGGCGGCGCCCCAGCCCGCCCCTCCTACGGCCCAGCCCCCGAACCCGAGGCGCGGCTCGGGGATCCAGAAACGCGGAGGGGGCCCGACCTCTGGCCGGGCCCCCGGGCGCATCAGAGCCGCTCCTTTAGGAGTGGCAGGTGGGTACCAGCTCGGCCGTCTCGACGATCTCGGGACGATGACAGCTGGGCACGAGTTCCTGCGTTTCGACGATCTGCATCGCTTCCTCCTTAGAATGGCCTGCAAGACGGCAAGTTGGTGAATCCTACGGGTTGCCGTCACACCCGTCAACCGGTAACTCTCAACCCTTCATGATCTCGATTCAGGCACTGTTGACCGAGAACGCTCTCGCGGCCGAATTCGTTTCCGCGTTTCACGCCCGGCGGCTGCCGGAGAAGTTCTTTTACTGGTTCCCGTTGTCGGTGCGTGCCTGGCTGGCCCTCTGCTCCGACGGGGCGTACCGCAACTTCGTGCGCTCGCGCTCGTTGATCGCGCGTTCCCGCGCGGAGCTGGCGCGCCTGTTTCCGGTGGCCCCGCTCGAGGTCGTGAGTCTGGGCGCGGGCCAGGGCGACAAGGACCTGCTGCTGCTCGAGGCGCTGCGGGAGCGCGGCGCGCGCGTGTCGTACGTACCCGTGGATACGAGCCAAGCGCTCTTGGAAATGGCGTGCGCCGGGGCCCTCTCCGCCGGGTTCCCGGCGCAGGGGATCAAGGCGGACTTCACGAACCCGACTCATTTGCAGGCGCTCGCCGCGGAACCCGAGGCCCCGCCCCGCCTCTTGTTGCTCATTGGAAACACGCTCGGGGCGTTCGATCCCATCGCCCAGGCGCGGGACCTGGCGCGGCTGCTGCGCCCTGGCGATTCGCTCCTCGTGGATGGCGAGGTGTACGCCGGGGACGCTACCGTCGCCGGCTACGACAACCCCCTGAACCGTCGGTTCGCCTGGGCGCCGCTCAATGCCGTCGGCATCCGGGACTCGGACGGCGAGCTGGTGTTCGAGGCGGCAGACGACCCGCGACTGCCCGGGCTGCACCTCGTTCCCAAGCATTTCCGGGCGGGCCGGGACGTGGAGGCCCTGCTCGGCGGCGAGGCCCTGCGCCTGGCGCGGGGAGAGCAGCTCGCCATGAATCACTCGTACAAATACGCGCCGGAGACTTTCCTGGGGATTCTCTCCGACGCGGGGCTCACCGTGCGCTGGCAGGCGACGAGTGACGACCAGCGGTTCCTCATGGCGCTCGCCTCCGCCGCGTGACCACGCCGCTCGAGGTCCAAGGGCTCGGTTATGAACTGCCGGGAAAGGGGAAACGGGAAACGGGAAGGGGACGTGTTCTCGTGCAGGACGTGTCGTTCACCGTCGGCACCGGGGAGACGCTGGTGCTGCTGGGTCGCAGCGGCTCCGGCAAGACGACGACCCTGAAGCTCATCAATCGGTTGCTTGAGCCGACCGCCGGCGAGGTGCGAATCGCCGGAGAGCGCGCCCGCGATGTGCCCCCCACCCGTTTGCGACGCCGCATCGGGTACGTCATCCAGGAAGTGGGATTGTTCCCGCATTTCACGGTGGCGCGGAACGTGGGGCTCGTACCGCGGCTCGAAGGGTGGGAGCCGGCGCGTATCGCGGCGCGGGTGCGCGAGCTGCTGGCCGTCGTGGGCCTCGACCCCGACACCCACGCCCCCCGTCATCCGCACCAGCTTTCGGGCGGGCAACGCCAGCGCGTGGGGGTGGCGCGCGCCCTCGCGGCGGACCCGCCGTTGCTGCTCCTGGACGAGCCGTTCGGGGCGCTGGACCCGATCACCCGGGTGGAGCTGCAGCGCGAGTTCCAGGCGCTGCAGCGGCGCCTCGGCCAGGCGATGGTGTTCGTCACGCACGACGTGCGCGAAGGGCTGATGCTCGGCACCCGCATGGGGCTCATGCAGCACGGCAAACTCGTGTTTCTCGGGACACCGCAGGAGTTCCGCGAGAGCGAGCATCCGGAAGTGCAGGCATTCATGGCGGCGGCGTGAATCTCTGGGGTTTCTACGTCCGCAACTCCGCGGAGGTGCTGGGTCTCGTGGGACAGCATCTGTCGCTGGTCGCGAGCTCGACTGCCGTTGCCATCGTCGTGGGGGTGCCGGGCGGCATCGTGCTCACGCGGCGACCGGCATGGCGCGGCCCGGTGCTGGGACTCGCCAACGTGTTCCAGACCATTCCCAGCTTGGCCCTGTTCGGGTTTCTCATTCCGTTGCCTTTCATCGGCGGGATCGGCGCGACGACGGCGATCGTCGCACTGGTGGTGTACGCGCTGCTCCCGATCGTGCGGAACACCTATACGGGTATCGCCGGTGTGGACCCGGCGGTGCGCGAGGCGGGGCGGGGGATGGGCATGACCGACTGGCAGCTCCTCACGCAGGTCGAGCTGCCGCTCGCTTTGGGGGTGATCCTCGCGGGCGTGCGCGTGGCCACCGTGGTGAGCGTGGGGACGGCGACGATCGCGGCCGCCATCGGCGCCGGCGGACTGGGCGTGTACATATTCCGCGGCGTGGCGGTGGTGGACGATACGCTGATCCTGGCCGGTGCGCTGCCGGCGGCCCTCATGGCGCTCGCGGCGGACGCGCTGTTCGGCCTGGCGGAGCGGCGGTTCGCGTGGCGCGGGAAATGAGGAGGCAAGGGACGCCGCGGGATCCCCGGGCTGAGAGCCCGGGCTCGGCGTTCAGTGCGTCCTGTAAGGACGCACCCCGGGCCGAGCGCGCCCTCTCAGGGCGCGGATCACGGGTGGTGACGAGGACCGTCCTCGCGAGATGCGCACTCGCGCTCGTACTCGCGGGGTGCCTCGGACTCGTCGGCTGCCATCGCGGCGACCGGATCGTGGTCGGCTCGAAGAATTTCACCGAGTCCGACCTCTTGGGCGAGATCGTGGCGCAGCAGATCGAGCGACGCACCGGGCTCGCGGTGGCGCGCCGGTTCCATCTCGGCGGCACGTTCGTCTGCCACCAAGCCATTACCGCGGGCCAGATCGATCTCTATGTCGAGTACACCGGGACCGCGTTCACCGCCGTCCTGAAGCACGCCCCCGTGGCCGATCGCGACAGCGTGTATCGCGTGGTGGCCCGCGACTACGCGCAGCGCTTCGGGCTCGTGTGGGGCAAACCGCTCGGCTTCGACAATACGTTCGCGATCACGGTGCGGCGCCGCGACGCCACCCGCTACGGCTTGCAGCGCATTTCCGACCTCGCGCCGCTGGCGCCACGCTGGAAGGCGGGATTCGGCTATGAGTTTCTCGAGCGGGCCGACGGGTTCCGCGGGCTCGCGAGCGTGTACGGCCTGCGGTTCGCGTCCCCCCCGATCGCGATGGACCTGGGGCTCACGTATCGCGCCCTCGCGGAGGGGAAGGTCGACGTGATCGCCGGGAATTCGACCGACGGCCAGATTCAGGCGCTCGACCTCGTGGTGCTGGAGGACGACCGCCATTATTTCCCGCCGTACGAGGCCGCGCCGGTGATCCGGCAGGCGACGCTCGCGCGGGACTCCGCCGTCGGCGCCGCACTGGCGCAGCTCGCGGGCCGCATCTCGGATGCCGAGATGCGACGGCTCAACGCGCTCGCGGACGTCGAGCATCAGGACATCGCGACCGTCGCGCGTGACTGGCTGAGCCACACCGTGCCGTGAAGGCGCGCCTGCAGCTCGTGCTCGCCGCGCTCTGCTTTTCGACGGCGGGTGCCGCCATCAAATGGTGTGTCTTCGGCCCTTCGCAGATCGCCGCAATCCGCGCGCTGGTGGCGATGCTGGCGATCCTCGTGCTGATCCCCGAGTCGCGGCACGGGTGGAGCTGGCGCGTCGCGGTCGTCGGCGTCGGCTACGCGGCGGCAGGCCTGTTGTTCGTGTTCGCGAACAAGCTGACGACGGCGGCCAACACCGTCTTTCTCCAGGCGACCAATCCGCTGTTCGTGGTGGTGTTGGCCCCGTGGCTCCTGGGGGAGCCCGTGACCCGGGCCGACTTGCGGTTCATGGGCGTGCTGGCATTTGGGCTGGCGCTGCTGTTCGTGGGGGGCGGGCAGCGACAGTTTGCCACCGCGCCGGAGCCGTTGCTCGGGAACGTGCTGGCTGCCGGGAGTGCGGTGGCGTGGGCGTTCACGGTCACGGGCTACCGCTGGCTCGCCCGCCAAAGGAGTGAATATGGCGCCGGCCATGGCCCGATCGGGGCCGCCGCCGCGTGCGGCAACCTGATCGTGTTTCTGGCCTGCCTGCCGGCTGCGCTCCCGCTCGCGGCGGGGCGCCCCACCGACTGGGTGATCGTGATCTACCTCGGCGTATTCCAGCTCGGGCTCGCCTATGTGTTCTTGTCACGTGGGATCACCCAGGTGCCCGCACTGGAAGCTTCGTTGTTCCTGTTGGTCGAGCCGGTGCTGAGTCCCGTGTGGGCGTGGCTCGCGCACGGGGAAACGCCCGGCCCGCTGGCGGCGATCGGGGGCGTCGTGATCCTGGCCGCGACGGCGCTCAAGTCGTGGCGCGACACGGCCGTGGTGGCCGCGTGAGCGACCGCATCATCCGCACGTACTTCGCCATCACGGGACTGTTCAACCTGGCGATGTCGCTCATCTGGGGGATCGACACGCTGTTCAAGATGGGCGCCGGACTCGACATCCAGCAGGTGCTCTTGACCAACGCGGCGTTCACGCTCGGCCAGATGGTGTTCGAGATTCCCACCGGCGTCGTGGCGGACACCGTGGGGCGGCGGGTGTCGCTGCTGCTGTGTCTCGTGACGCTGTTCACCACGACGCTCTTGTACGTCGCCTGCGCCTGGCGCGGGTGGGGGTTCGGCGCGTTCCTGTGGATCTCGGTGCTGCTCGGGCTGGGGTACACGTTTTACACCGGCGCCGTGGACGCCTGGCTGGTGGACGGGCTCAAGGCCACGGGCCACGCGGGCCCGCTGGAGCCCATATTCGCCCGGGGCCAGATGTACTTCGGGGCCGCGATGCTGGTCGGGACGATCGGCGGTGGCGTGTTGGGCAACATCCATCTCTATATCCCGTACCTGGTGCGAGCCGCGCTCGTCGTGCCGCTGTTCCTGCTGGCGTGGTTTCGCATGCCGGAGTTGGGTTTCACGCCCCGGACACTGGAGCTGCGCCGCGTGCCGGCCGAGCTGCGGCGCGTGTTCGTCGAGGGCTTGCGCTACGGACTGGAGCATCCGGTCATCCGCCCCGTGATGCTGGCGTCGCTCGTCTCCATGAGCTTCATGATCTTCGGCTTCTACAGCTGGCAGCGCTACTTTCTCGATCTGTTGGGGCGCGACGTCGTGTGGGTAGATGGGGTGATCAGCGCGCTGGTCGGCTTGAGCCTCATCGTGGGCAATGCGCTCGTCGCGCCGCTCTCCCGCGTCGTGCGCACGCGCACCGGAGTGCTCATGCTCTCGACGGGTGCCCAGGCGGTGCTGGCGGTGGCGTGCGGCGTGCTCACCAACTTCTTCGCTGTCGTAGCGCTGTACCTGCTGTACGGCGTGGCCATCGGCCTCGCGCTCCCCGTCAAGCAGGCCTACCTGAACGCGCACATCCCATCGGCGCAGCGGGCGACGATCATCTCGCTCGACTCGATGTTCGCAAGCAGCGGCGGCGTGCTGGGGCAGACGCTATGGGGTCGGCTCGCGCGAACCAGCTCGATCGGCACGGCATGGGCGTGGAGCGGGGCGACACTACTGCTGGGGATCCCGCTGTATTGGATCGCCCGACGCCGGGACCGACATTTGGACACTATAGACTAGACGGCGAGACGGCGAGACGGCGAGCGGCTGTCAGGAGCGAGGGGGCAGGAAAGCTTTCCTGACCCCTGCCACTGACGCCCGCTCGCCGTCTCGCCGTCTATCCGTCTAGTCTTTGGTACTGTCCTTCTTCTCCTGCTTGTCCTCGTGCACGTCCTTGCGATCCTGCCGCACATCCCGTCGATCCCTGCGTGCATCGCGCACGTCCTGACGCCGATCGCGGGCGTCGTGCCGTAGATCGCGCGCATCGCGGCGCGCGTCCGTGGTGTCACCGCGCTTCAGGTCCTGCCGCACGTCCCGGCGATCCTGCCGGATATCCCTGGTGTCGTGGCGGATGTCCTTGCGGTCGCCGCGCAGCTCACGGCGGTCGTGGCGGACTTCCTTGCGGTCCTGCTTTGCCGCGCTCGAGTCCTGGGCTGCAAGCACTCGCGGGGCGCTGGCGGCGAGCGCCAACACCGCGAAGAGGGCGAAGAGACGTCGCATACAGTTGGTTCCCGGTTAAGGTCGCAAATAAGACCCGGGCATCGGGCCGGGCGTTAACAGCGTGACGCCGGTCACACGCTACCCGCTAGTGCTGTTTGAACTTGGGCAACTGGTCTCGATGACGCTTCAAGAACTCCTCATAAATGTGGCTATCCGTGTAATCGCGAATCTCGCCGATCTGATCTCCCTGGAACTTGAGGATGCAGCACGTCCGCTGGTCCATCACGTCCTGCGGGTCGGACTGCAACCAGGAGCGCTCGCGGACCTCCACGATCACCCGCTCGTCCGCCTCGTACCAAACACGCCAGACATCCTCGTATCCCCAATCGGCGGCGCCCAGGCCGGCCTCGCGGTTCCAGAGGGCATCGAGCACCGCCTCGCGGCCGCGCCATTCGCCGCCGATCCAGGGTGCGCCGGCCACCCAGTACAGCACGTCATCTGTGAAGTAGCTCCCCGTTTCCGCTCGGTTCCCTGCGAACAGGGCCTTCTCGTAGGCCTTGGCCACATCGAAACGACGGCTCATACGGTCAGCTCCTCCATCTCTTCGGGCTCGGGAAGCGTGTTCGCCTTGCGTCCGGCCCGTTCCATAGGCTTGTCGAGCTCCGCCTTGTGCCGGTCGATGATGGTCCAGAAGTCGAGCGCCCGGTCGAGCAGCTCGAACGCGGCTTCCTTGAGCGTGTCGCTCATCTTCACCTGCCGCACGTTGTTCTGCATGTCTTCCGCGTCCCAGCCGCGCGAGTGTGCGATGAACGGGAACGGCGGGAACACGAAACCGAGCTCGGCCCAGAAGGTGAACATCGCACCGGCCACGGCTTGGATGTTGTCCTGACCGCCGGTGATGATGAACGCCGCGACTTTGTTCTTGATCAGCACCTGGTTGCGGATGGTGACCTGGTTCTGCACGCAGTTCAGCCGCTCGATCATCTTGTAGTACAGCGACGAGGCGTTCCCCCAGCGGATCGGCGTCCCGATGAGCACCACGTCCGCCCAGTGGACGAGCCCTTCGTACACGGTGGTGAGCTGGTCCTCCGGGTCGCGCTCGGTGATGGCGCAAGGCCACGTACAGGCGTGCGCGGCCTTGGAGTAGTTGCCCTCGCAGTGCCGAAACTTGAGATCGCGCAGCTTGACGAATCGCGTGTCGGCTCCGCGCCGCGTCGCCTGATGCACGGCGTGCTCGAGCAGGGCGTCCGAGGTGGAAAAACGCGGATTGACGTCGTCCATCGCGGTGGTGGAGATGACGAGGACCCGGGGTGGCGCGCCCGCGGGCTTGGCGTGCTGATCGAGCAGATGCGACGGCTTGTGCTTGACCAATTTGCGCGGCATCACGGGTGGCGTCTGCACGTACACGCCGTCCGGCCGCTCCTCCACCGCGAACACCGGGACCTGCTCCTCGTCGTAGCCTTCGGGTCCCTTGCCCGTGATCACGCTGTACTCCCAGGCGTGCCAGGGGCACATCACGAACTCGCCGTGCAGGCGGCCTTCGGACAGCGGGCCGCCCTTGTGGTTGCAGCCGTTGCCGATCGCCCGGAACCGGCCGTCGTGGAAGAACAGGGCGACCGACCAGCGGTCGAGCTTGACGGCGCAGGGGACGCGCGAGCGCAGCTCGGCGGTGTCGCCGAGGCGGTGCCAGGTTGTCATGGGACGCTCCGTTGGGGGCGTGTAGATTCTAGCCCCGATGCCTGCCACCCGCTCGCGCTTCGCGGTCATCTTTTTCACGGTCCTCATCGATCTGATCGGGTTCGGGATCGTGATCCCGATCCTGCCTGTGTACGCCCTCCGGTTCGGGGCGAAGGGGATCGGGTACGGCGCGCTCGTGTTCGTCTTCTCCGCCATGCAGTTCCTGGCGACGGCGCTGCTGGGCCGGCTGTCGGATCGGATCGGCCGCCGACCGATTTTGCTCACCACGATGGTTATCAACGCCCTGGGCTACGTCCTGTTCGCCCTTGCTCCTTCGTACGCGGTCTTGTTCGCCGCACGCGTAATCTCCGGGTTGGCGAGCGGCAACATCTCGGCGGCGCAGGCGTACATGGCCGACATCACGTCGCCGGCGGAGCGAGCCCGCGGCATGGGTCTCATCGGGGCCGCGTTCGGGATCGGATTCGTGCTCGGCCCCCTGATCGGCGGGCTCGCCGATCACTACGCGGGTCATCTCGCGCCGGGGCTCATCGCCGCCGGCCTGTCGGTCGCCAACTTCCTTTCGGCGAGCGCCATCTTGCGGGAGTCGCTCGCCGCCGAG
>DATNOR010000197.1:0-17654 GCA_035601235.1 Gemmatimonadales bacterium | reverse complement strand
GCTACGCGACGCAGCTCGAGGCGGCCAACAAGGAGCTCGAAGCATTTTCCTATTCGGTGTCGCACGACCTGCGGGCACCGCTCCGCAGCCTCGACGGCTTCAGCCAGGCGTTGCTCGAAGACTATCACGATCGGCTCGACGACACGGGCCGCGATTTCCTGCAGCGGGTGCGGGCGGCGAGCCAACGGATGGCGACGCTCATCGACGACCTGCTGAGCCTGTCGCGCGTCACGCGCGGTGAGTTGCAGGTGCGAGAGGTGGACCTGAGCGCGCTCGCCGCCGCGGCGGCCGCCGACCTGCAGAAAAGCGATCCGGCGCGCGAGGTCGCGTTCACCATCGCCCCCGATCTGGTCGTCCGGGCGGACCCGGGGCTCCTGCGCATCGTGCTGCAGAACCTGCTCGCCAACGCCTGGAAGTTCACGGGCAAGCGCCCCCGCGCGCGTGTGGAGGTGGGGGCGATGGCGCACGACGGGCGGCGGGCGTTCTTCGTGCGCGACGACGGCGCCGGCTTCGATATGGCGCACGCCGCCAAGCTGTTCGGCGCGTTTCAGCGGCTGCATGCGAGCGACGAGTTCCCCGGCTCGGGGATCGGGCTCGCCACGGTGCAGCGGATCATCCACCGCCACGGCGGCGAGGTCTGGGCCGAGGGGACCCCCGGCCGCGGCGCGACCTTCTACTTCACGCTTTGAGCTGGAGCCATCATGCACGACCGTTCGATCCTGTTGGTAGAGGACAACCCCGACGACGAGGCGTTGACGCGTCGCGCGCTCGCGAAGAACAACATCCAGAACGAGATCATCCTGGCCCGCGACGGGGCCGAGGCCCTCGACTGGCTGTTCGGCACCGGCTCGCACGCCGGGCGCCCCGCCGCGCCCGAGCTCGTGCTGCTCGACCTCAAGCTGCCCAAGGTCGACGGCCTCGAGGTGCTGCGGCGCATCCGCGCCAACCCGGGCACGCGGCTCCTCCCCGTGGTGATCCTCACCTCGTCGCGGGAGGAAAAGGACGTGGTCAGCGGGTACGGCCTGGGCGCGAACAGCTACATCCGCAAGCCCGTCGACTTCGGGCAGTTCGTGGAGGCCGTGCGCCAGCTGGGGCTCTACTGGCTCGTCCTGAACGAGCCGCCCCCGCACCCGGATGCGGCGTGACGGGACTGCCATGAGCACCGCCAAGCCCGCCACCCCTGCGCCGCCCGGCGGCGAGGCAGCGGAGGCGCTCCGCGCGAGCGAGCAGCGGTTCCGCGCGCTGTTCGAGCACTCGAGCGAGGTCATTACACTGCTCGCCGCGGACGGCACGGTGCTCTATGCCAGCCAGCCCGCCTCCCCCGTGCTCGGCTACGGTCCTACCGAGAACGTGGGCCGCAACGTGTTCGAGCTCATCCACCCCGACGACCGTTCCGGTGCGCTGGAGCTATTCGCCGAGCTGATGGAGGAGCCAGGGCACGTCGTTCGGAGCGAGCTGCGCGCGCAGCACAAGGACGGCACGTGGCGCCGCCTCGAGGTGGTCGGCGTGAACCGGCTCAGCGAGCCGGCCATCGGCGCCGTCGTGGTAAACTACCGGGACATCACCGACCGAGAACGGACCGAGCGGGACCTGCGCGAGACCCTGTCGCTCCTGAACGCCACGTTCGAGTCCACGGCGGACGGGCTCCTGGTCGTGGACCTCGCGGGTCACATCGTCAGCTTCAACCGCAAATTCGCCGAGCTGTGGCGCATTCCCGACTCGATCCTCGAGACCAAGGACGCCCCCCGGACGATCGCATTTGTGCTGGAGCAGCTGGCGGATCCTCAGGGGTTCATCACCAAGGTGCGCGACCTGTACGCCCGGCCCGACGCGTCGAGCTTCGATGTCCTGGTCTTCAAAGACGGGCGCATCTTCGAGCGCTTGTCCCAGCCGCAGCGCATCGGCGGCAAGAGCGTGGGCCGGGTCTGGAGCTTCCGCGACGTCACCGAGGCCAAGCGCGCAGAGCGGATCCAGCTCGCCACCTATCGCATCTCCGAAGCCGCCCACGCCGCGGGCAGCCTGCAGGAGCTGTTCCGCGCGATCCACGCGATTGTGGGCGAGCTGATGCCGGCCAAGAACTTCTACATCGCGCTGTACGACGCGGCGTCCGACCTGCTGACCTTCCCGTATTACGTGGACGAGTACGACAGCGACTTCCCCGCCAAGCGGCCCGGCAAGGGGCTGACCGAATACGTGCTGCGCACGGGCGAGCCCCTGCTGGTGACCCCCGAGGTGCAAGCCGAGCTCGAGCGCCGGGGCCAGGTCGAGCTGATCGGGGCGCCGTCCATCGACTGGGTGGGCGTGCCCCTGAAGATCGGTGACCGACCCATCGGCGTGCTCGTCGCCCAGACGTACGCACCGGGCGTGCGCTACGGGGAGACGGAGCGCCACATCCTGCAGTTCGTGTCGACCCAGGTCGCCATGGCCATCGAGCGCAAGCGCACCGAGGAGCAGCTGCACGAGAGCGAGCGCAAGTATCGGCTGCTGTTCGAAACCAACCCCGAGCCGATGTTCGTGTACGACTTCGAGACGCTGCGCATTCTGGCGGTGAACGGGGCGGCGATCACGCGCTACGGGTATTCCGAAGCCGAGTTTCTGGCCCTCACCATCCGCGACATCCGGCCCGTGGAGGAGCAGGGTCGGCTCGAGCAGGAGCTGGCGCGCCGCCCCGACGAGGGCGCCATCCGTACGGGCGTGCGCCACCGCGCCAAGGACGGCCGGCTGTTCGAGGTGGACCTCGTCGCCCGGCCGCTCGAGTTCGCGGGCCGCCGCGCGCGCCTGGTGCTGGCGCGCGACGTGACCGCCCAGCGCCACTTGGAGGACCAGCTGCGCCAGTCACAAAAGATGGAGGCCGTCGGCCAGCTGGCCGGAGGGATCGCCCACGACTTCAACAACCTGCTCACGGCCATCCTGGGGTCGACCCAGCTGTTGTTGCAGGTCACGCCGCCGGGCGACGTGCGCCGCGAGGACGTCGACGAGATCCGCAACGCCGGCCTGCGCGCCGCGGAACTCACCCGGCAGCTGCTCGCCTTCAGCCGCCGCCAGGTGCTCGCCCCCAAGGTGCTCGAGCTCAACGGCGTCGTGGCGAACATGGACAAGATGCTGCGCCGCCTGATCGGCGAGGACGTCGAGCTGGCCACCACCCTCCACGCCGAGGCGGGCGCCGTGAACGCCGACCCGGGCCAGCTCGAGCAGGTGCTCCTGAACCTCGTCGTCAACGCGCGTGATGCCATGCCGGGGGGCGGACGGGTGCTCATCGAGACCACCCGCGTGCTGCTGCGCGACGAGCTGGTCGAGCGGCGCCATCGCCTTCCCCCCGGCGACTACGCGTGCCTCGCCGTCACGGACTCAGGTGCCGGGATGGACGAGTCCACCCAGGCGCACCTGTTCGAGCCGTTCTTCACGACCAAAGAGGTGGGCAAGGGCACGGGGCTCGGTCTCGCCACGGTGTACGGCATCGTGAAGCAGAGCGGCGGCTACATCTGGGTGTACAGCGAGCCCGGCCGGGGCACCACGGTCAGGGTCTATCTCCCGCGCGTGCCCGGGGCCGCGGAGCCGCCGCTGCCCGCGCCCGAGCTGCCCGCGCTCCGGGGCGGGCACGAGACGGTCCTCCTGGTCGAAGACGCCGCGCCCGTCCGCACGCTGGCGCGCCGCAGTCTCGAGGCCTGCGGCTACACCGTGCTCGACGCGGCCGACGGACCTAGCGCGATCGAGCTGTCCGCGCGGCACGCCGGCGCCATCGCCGTCCTCGTCACCGACGTCGTGATGCCGGGGATGAGCGGTCGCGAGCTGGCGGAGCGGCTCGCCCCGACGCGGCCGGAGATGAAGGTGCTCTATACGTCGGGATACACCGACGACGCGATGGTCCGCCAGGGCGTGCTCAACGCGGGTGTCGCCTTCCTGCAGAAGCCGTTCGTGCCGGATTCGCTGGCGCGCAAAGTGAGGGACGTACTGGACAGCTAGTTACTTCCGATTTTCCGATCAAGCATCTCGCGAATCCGACCCAGGAGATCCGGCGCCATCCACGGCTTGTGGAGCAGCGGCAGCGCGGGGTCGAGGGTCGCCGCGCGACCCAGATCCGAGTAGCCGCTCGCGAACAGGAAGGGGACGGTCACGCCCTCGCGCCGGGCCGCGTCATACAGGGCACGCCCTCCCAACCGCGGCATCACGAGGTCGGAAAACACGAGCCGCACGCCCGCGGTCTGCCGCAGCGCTTCGAGCGCCTCGAGCCCATCCGCTGCCGTGACGACCTGGTAGCCCGCCTCCTCGAGAATCCGCTTGGCCGAGCGCCGTAACTGATGGTCGTCTTCGACCACGAGCACCGTTTCGGAGCCGCCCCGGGCCTCGGGCTCCCCGGAGCGTGGTGGGGCCGGGACGGCCGCCACCTCGGCGAGCGGGAAGTAGATCCGGAAGCGCGTACCCTTGCCCGGCTCGCTGTCGACCTCGATACCACCGCCGTGCTGCTTCACCAGGCCGTACACGGTGGCGAGCCCGAGGCCAGTGCCTTTCCCGAGCGCCTTGGTGGTGAAGAACGGCTCGAACATGCGCGCTCGCGTCGCGGCGTCCATGCCGACCCCCGTGTCCTCCACGGCGAGGCAGACGTGCGCCCCCGCCCGCACCGCCCCGCAGGCCTGGCGCTGCTCCTCGGCCAGGTGCACCAGGCTCGTTTCGAGCCGCAGCACCCCGCCGTCGGGCATCGCATCACGCGCATTGGTCGCGAGATTGAACAGGATCTGTTCCGCGGCATGCGCGTCGGCCTGCACGTCGGGAAGGTCTTCCCGGTCGTGCGACACGATTTCCACGTCGGCGGGCAGGATGCGGCGCAGGAACCCGGACAGGTCCCGGACCAGGCCGCACAGCGAGATGGGCTGCAGCTCGAGACGCGAGCGCCGGGCGAATCCGAGCAGCTCCTTCACCATCACCCGCCCGCGCAGGGCCGCCGACATCACGTCGCGCAGGTCGGCGTGCGCGGGCTCGAGCGTCTGGGGGATCGCCTTGGCGAGCAGCTGTGCGTTGGCCAGGATGATCGTGAGCAGGTTGTTGAAGTCGTGGGCGATGCCGCCCGTGAGCTGGCCGATCGCCTCGAGCTTCTGCGATTGCCGCAGCTGCTCCTCCAGCGCCCGCCGCTCGGTCACGTCCTCGGCGATCGTCTCGAAGCATTCAATAGAGCCGTCGGCGCGACGAACCGCCCGCCCGGCGAGCCGCACCAGGATGGACTGGCCGTTGCGCCGCTTCCATGTCACCTCGACCCCGTCGAGTGCGTCTCCCGACTTCTCGAACCGCGCCAGGATGCGGGCCCGCTCCGTGGGGTCCGCGTACACATCGGTCGCGAGATCCACGCCGAGCAGCTGCTCCGCGGACTCGTATCCCAGCATGGCGACGAGTGCGGGGTTGACCGTGAGGAAGCGCCCATCGGGTGTGGAGCGGTAGATCGCGTAGGACGCGTGCTGCACCAACGCCCGGTGGCTCTCCTCGGAGCGGCGCAGCGCTTCCTCCGCCCGGCGGCGCTCGGTGATGTCCGTGCCGACGCCGATCACGCCCGCCACCGGCCCGTCGCCGTCGCGCACCGGGGAGTACCACGTCTCGAACACGACGCCGAACACGTCGACGACGGACGAGAAGGTCTCCCCCGCCAGGGCGCGTCGCACGTCGGCGAGCGCGTGCGGCAGGTCGGCGTACAGCTCGAACGCGGAGCGGCCGACGAGGAGCGCGGGCCGCAGACCCACGGCATCGAGCCCGCGCCCTTCGACCATCGTGAACACGCCATGGCGATCGAGCGCGAACAGCACGAGCGGCGCGCCGGCGATCACCGTGCGCAGCCGCTCCTTGTTCTCGCGCAGCGCCCGCTCCTGCCGCTGCCGCTCGGTCACGTCGCGCGCGTTGACGATCAAGTGGGCCGAGCCGCCGCGCTCCGCCCGGGCCTGCCCCACGGCATCGAGCAGCCGCCACGAGCCGTCCCGCGCCCGGAAGCGGAACTGCGCGGCCTGAGGGCTCCCAGGACGCTGGATCGCGCGGGCCAGCGCCTCCGTCACCAGCGCGATGTCGTCGGGGTGCACGTAGTCGAAGGCGCTGCGCTCCAGCAGGTCGCTGGGCCCGTAGCCCAGCACGCGCTCCACCGAGGGACTCGCGTAGCGGAACACGCCGTTCTCGCCCACCACGGTGACGATGTCCGAGGCGTTCTCGATGAGCGAGCGGAAGTGCTCCTCGCTCGAGCGCAGGGCCGCCTCGGTGCGGGCCCGATCGATGGCGGTCGCGAGCACGTTCGCGATCGCCTGCAGGAAGTGCGCGTCGTGGATGGTGAACTCCCGGCGACGCGTGGTGTGCGCCCCGAGGATGCCGAACGGCCGCTCCTTGCCGTGCACCAGCACGCTGAGGCTCGATACCACGCCGTGCGACGAGAGCAGTGGCGAGCTCCCGAACCGCCGCTCGCTGGTGAGGTCCTCCACCACCACCTGGCCCGTGGAGCGGAGCACGTATCCGGCGTGCGAATCGGCGTCGGCCGGCAGGATCGTCCGCCCCACGGCACCGGCCCGCCACCCCACGCCGGCCCGCAGCAGCAGCGTGCGGCTCTCGGGCCGCAGCTCCAGCAGGCTGGCGAGCTCCACCTCGAGGGCGCGCGCCGCGAGCGCCACGGCCGCATCGGTCAGCTCGGCCACCGGCGCGCCCGCGAGGGCCTGCTGCCCCAGGTGCGCCACCGCCTCCTGCTGCCGCGCCGCGCGCAGCCGCTCCTCCGACAGCGTCAGCCGTGCGTCGCGGGCCGAGTCGTCCTCGCGCAGCAGTCTGAACCGGTTGGTGCGCAAACCAGCCATGGCACTCCGTGACGTGGTCCGGAAATGATGCGCGAGGGCGTATCGCGGTAATGCTCGAGCGTACTGCGCAGCTGTGAAGCTTGCATCCCACGCTGCCGCTTTCCATTATGGGCTTCACACAAACCGGGTGCGCGCCGTCACATGTGTGCCCAAGTGAGCCCTGGACAATGACCTACCACCAGGCGCCCTGATGCAATTCCTGTTGCTGCGCGACCTGGCGATCATCTTTGCCGGCTCGCTCCTCGTCATTCTCGTCTTCCACCGTCTCAAGCTGCCGGCGCTTCCCGGATTCATCGTGGCCGGTGTGCTGCTCGGCCCGAACGCGCTCGGCCTCGTGTCCGACGTCCATCAGGTGGAAAGCCTGGCCGAAGTGGGCGTGATCCTGCTGTTGTTCACGATCGGGATCGAATTCTCGCTCAGCCGGCTGCGGGAAATGGGTCGCCAGGTGGTGATCGGTGGCGGCGCGCAGGTGCTGCTCACCGTGGGGTTGAGCGCCGCCCTCGCGGTCGGGCTCGGCCTCGCGTGGCCGGTCGCCGTGCTCGTGGGGTTTCTCGTCGCGCTGTCGAGCACCGCCATCGTGCTGAAGGGACTCGCCGACAAGGGCGAGATCGACACGCCGCACGGTCGCCTGGCGACGGGCATGCTCATCTTCCAGGACCTGTGCGTCGTGCCGATGATGCTCGTCCTGCCCTATCTGGCCGGCGGTTCCGGCGGCGGCGCGGGCGTGGCATGGGCCCTCACCAAAGCCGGTCTCGTGGTCGCGGGCGTGCTCGTGCTGGCGCGCACCGTCGTGCCGCGGGCGCTGAGCGAGATCGTCAAGACACGCAGCCGGGAGTTGTTCCTGATCGCGGTCATCCTCGTGGGCACGCTCACCGCGCTCGGCACCGCGGCGGCGGGGGCGTCGCTCGCCCTCGGCGCGTTCCTCGCGGGACTGGTGATCTCGGAGTCCGACTACGGGCACCAGGCCATGGCCGAGCTGCTGCCGTTCCGCGACGTCTTCATCTCCTTGTTCTTCGTCACGGTGGGAATGCTGGTACAGGTGAGCTTCCTGCGCGACCACCCTGCCCTGGCCGTGGTAGGCGTGGCGGCGATCATGGGCGGGAAGAGCGCGCTCGCCGCACTGGGCCCGGCCGTCCTGGGATACTCGGGACGCGTGGCCCTGCTCGCCGGCCTCGCCGTCTCCCAGATCGGCGAGTTCTCGTTCGTGCTGGCGCGCCAGGGCCGGGGCACGGGACTCCTGCCCGAGGGGCTATACCAGACGTTCCTGGCCGTGGCGGTGCTTACCATGCTGGTGACCCCGTTCGCGCTGCAGAGCGGCCCCGCCCTGCTGGACGGCCTGGAGCGCCTGATTCCGCTCGACCGGCTGCTGCCGGGTTTCCGGCCGCAGGCGCTCACGCCGGTGGGGGAGCCGCTCACCGACCACGTGATCGTCGCCGGGTACGGGCTGAACGGGCGCAACCTGGCGGCGGCGCTGCGCTCTATCCGCGCCCCCTACCTGATCGTCGAGCTGAACGCCCAGACCGTGCGACAGGCGCGTGCCCGCGGTGAGCCCGCTTTCTATGGCGACGCCACTCGCGAAGAGATCCTGCGCGGGCTCGGCGCCGAGCGCGCGCGCATGCTGGTGGTGGCCATCTCCGATCCGGCCGCGACGCGCCGCATGGTGCGGGTCGCGCGGGCGCTCAACCCCCGCATCCACATCATCGCGCGCACCCGCTACGTCGTGGAGATGCCGGAGCTGACCCGGCTCGGCGCCGACGTCGTGATCCCCGAGGAATTCGAGACGTCGATCGAAATCTTCGCCCGCGTGCTCGCCCACTACGGCGTCCCGCGTGGGGACATCGAGCGGCTGGTGGAGGAGATCCGCGGCTCGCACTACGCGCTGCTGCGCAGCGACGCCGCGGGCCGTTTGAGCCTCGACGCCGTCGCCGGCGTCCCGCAGATGGCGATCGAGCGGATGCGGCTCGCTCCCGAGTCGCCCCTGGCCGGCAAGCGCCTCGCGGCCACGGGGCTGCGCAGCCAGACGGGTGCGCTGGTGCTGTCGGTGGTGCGAGGAGACGAAGAGGTCGCCACCCCGGGCCCCCAGTTCCGGCTCGCTGCCGGCGATGTACTCGTGGTTGTTGGCCAGCCGCATCAGCTGCATGCGGCCGCCCGGCTGGTTGCAGGGAATAGTGTTGTGGCGCCGCAACCACAGAAGTGATTACTGTTGCGTCAGAGCCCCGAATAGATGGCGAAAACATAGGTAAAATGGGCATTATCTTGCGAGTGTGTGCTCACTCTAGGAAGTAATTCAAATAGCGACAACATCTTACACTAGCACAAGACCCGGTAAAGTGGCACAAGTATTTGTAAATTATATTCTTACGTTTTCCACATCCCCCCGATTTTCTGCCCCTGGCTAGATTCTGGCCATGCCAATACCCCCCCTGTACGGCCATGAGGGGACCAGAAACCGGCTGGTAGGCGCCATCGCCTCCGGCCGGTTGCCGCAAGCGCTCCTTTTTGAGGGTCCCCGGGGAGTCGGAAAGCAGCGGCTGGCGTTATGGCTGGCACAGGCCCTGGTGTGTGAACGAGCCGGGGGAAAGGCCGGGGGTGAGGTCCGGGAAGGGTGTGGCGAGTGCCAGCAATGCAAGCTGGTCCTGAACCTCTCGCACCCGGACGTGCATTGGTTCGTGCCGCTCGAGCCCTCGAAAAAGAGCGGAGATGCGGACAAGCAGGTCGATGTGGCGGAGGAAGCGCTCGCGGCGGAGATGGCGGCACGGCGGGAGCAGCCGTTGTACGAGCCGGCGTCCGGTCTGGCGATCCATGGGATCGCGGCCATCCGCCTGCTGTTACGGCGGCTGGCGCTAAAGCCGGCTCTAGGCCAGCGCAACGTGTTCGTGATCGGCGATGCGGAACGGCTGGTCCCCCAGGTAGGGACCGAAGCGGCTGCGAATGCGCTGCTCAAGGCGCTCGAGGAGCCGCCGCCGAATACGGTGTTCGTGCTGACGGCGGCCGAGCCGGAGGCCCTGTTGCCGACGATTCTGTCTCGCGTAGTGCGGGTTCGGGTGGCAAGACTTGCCGACAGCATCGTGGCAGCGTTCGCTCAGCGGGAGCTCGGCGTGACGGGACAACGCGCTGTTGCGCAACGGGTTGCAGCTGCCGACGGGTGCATCGGCAGGGTCCTTGCAGAAGGGGAGCGACAGGACCGGGGTGGGGAAGCAGCGGAGCGGTTTGCCGCAGCCGTGAAAGCCGGACCGGTGCGCCGGTACGCGTTCGCGCTCGGACAGCAGCCGTTCCAGGCGCGCGGCGGATTCACCGAGATGCTCGACGGCCTGCTCGAGCGACTGCGCGAGCAAGCCCGGTCGGGCGAGGAGACCGGCAGGGTAGTTCGGGCGATCGCGCAGGTGCTCGAGGCCCGGACGCTCGCCCAGGGTAACCTGAACCCGCAGCTGGTCGCGGCCGTACTGGGGAGCGACTTGGGGACGGCGGGATGAAGCTCTCGCATGTGGACGAAGCGGGCCGGGCCCGCATGGTGGACGTGGGCGAGAAGCCGGTCACGGTGCGCACCGCGGTCGCCGAGGGAGCGATCCGGATGTCGCGGGAAGCGTTTCGGCTCGTCGCCGAGCAGCAGGTGGCCAAGGGCGACGTGCTGGGGGTGAGCGAGGTGGCGGGGACGCTCGCGGCGAAGCGCACGGCGGAGCTGATTCCGCTGTGCCATCCCGTCGGCCTCGACCACGTGGAGGTCGAGGCGACGCTGGAGGAAAGCCTGCCAGGGGTGCGGGTCCGGGCCGCCGCCAAGGCGGTGGGCCGGACCGGGGTGGAGATGGAAGCCCTGACGGCGGTGTCGGTTGCGTTGCTGACGGTCTACGACATGGTGAAGGCCGCCGACCGCGGCATGGTGATCGAAAAGGTGCGGTTGCTGGAGAAGACCGGCGGCACGCACGGCGACTGGCGGCGCGATGCGGCCGATTGATGGGTGCTTGACGAGGCGGGGCCAGTTTTGCGACCGCCTGGACTTACAAGAGAGGTCTATGTACACGAAGACCCAGAAGTTGATGTTGCAGGGGGGGTTGATTCTGCTCGGCGCGCTGCTCGTGAGCAGCGTGGGCGGGTGGGCTCGACGGGCCACCGCCGACGACCAGCCGACGCCGTTGACGGCGCCCGCGATCGTGGGCGAGCTGCGCTCACTCGAGCAGTCGCTCGAAGCGACCCGCGGCGAGTTGGCGGTCGCGCGGCTGCAGCTCGAGCGCGCCAATGCGATCATCGACTTTTCCACCCACTACAGCATCGCGGCCGACCTCGCCGCGGCCATCTACGACGTGTCGCTGGCGGAGGGGGTGGATCCCGCCCTGGCGTTCCGCCTGGTGCGGGTGGAGTCGGGCTTCAAGGCCAACGCGAAGAGCAAGGTGGGCGCGATTGGCTACACCCAGGTCCTGCCCAGCACGGCGCGACTGTACGAGCCGGGCCTCACCACGACCCAGCTCTACGAGCGTAACACGAATCTGCGCTTGGGCTTCCGGTACCTGCGCGACCTGCTGGAGCGGTACGAGGGAAACCCCGACGCGAAGCTGCGGCTGGCGCTGCTCGCGTATAACCGTGGGCCGGGTCGAGTGCAGGAGTTGCTGGACGCCGGCAAGGATCCGCAGAACGGATATGCGACTGCTCTCATGAAGGGATATCGTAGAAAAAGCTAGACGTCGTCACGGAAAGACGTTGCAGAGAGGCGTAGGGTTCCCCCCTACGCCTTTCTGCTGCGCCTCTCCGTGACGCCTCTCCGTGACGTCTTATTGCTTCTGAGGAATCTTCAGCAGGTCCCCGACTCTCAGCAGCGATCCCATCGTCAGCCCGTTGTAGTTGAGGAGCGCCGTGAGCGACACGCCAAAGCGGCGCGCGATTTCGCTGGCCGTCTCCCCGGGCCGCACGCGGTGCGCGCCGGCGCTCGCCTCGGTGCTCGACACGCGGCGGTAGTGCGGCTCCGGCGGCACCGACCAGGCTGACGCGGGCACCACGCGCCCGCTCATCGGGACGATGATCCGCTGGCCCACCCGCAGCGCATGCGCCCGGATCCGGGGGTTGGCGCTCTCGATCAGGGAAACGTTGACGCGATAGTGCTTCGCGATGTCGGACAGCGTCTGGCCCCGCGACACGTAGTGGTCCACGAACGTGATCCGCTCGGTCACCGGGAGGCTGTCGTAGCGCTCCGCCACCTGGGTCCCGTGCCCGCGCGGCACCCGCACCACCACGCTCCGCCCCGGCGGGGTCACGCCGCGCACGAACTGCGGGTTCAGGTCCAGCAGGGCCGCCACGGTCGTGTCGGCGAGCCGGGCGATGACGTCGAGGCCGGTGGCGTCGGGCACGGTGATCTCGTCGAACACGAGCGCCGGCAGCGGCTCGGGCTGGAAACCGTAGCGCTGCGGCTGCTTCGCGATCAACGACGCGGCGATGAGCTTCGGTACGTAGTCGCGGGTCTCGCGCCGCAGGTAGCGGCGGTCGGAGAGCTGGAAAAACGTGCGGTCGTCCACCGAATCTTGCTCACCCGGCAGGCGACCGATGCCGCGCTCGATCCGCCCCACGCCGGCGTTGTACGCCGCGGCCGCGAGGTACACGCTGCCCAGGCGCTCCCGCAGGTCGGCCAGGTAGTTCGCCGCCGCCTCCGTGGCCCGGAACGGGTCGCGGCGCTCGTCCACCCACGGGTCCACCGTGAGCCCGTACAGCCGCGCCGTGCTCGCCATGAATTGCCACATGCCGACGGCCTTCGCCCGACTCACCGCTGTGTTCGAGAAGCCGCTCTCGATCAGGCAGAGGTACAAGAGGTCCTCCGGCAGCCGCTTGGCGCGGAGCCGCTCGCGGATCATCCCTTCATAGCGGCCCAGCCGGGCGAGCCAGATCTCGAACCGGTCGCGCGAGTCCACCTGGAAGAACTCGAGGTACTCGAGCACCCGCCGGTTGGTGGCGAAGCTCGAGACGTCAATGTCGAAGGTGGGGGCGGCAGTAGGAGCCGCCCCGATAGCCGTGCGACCCTCCGGACCGAACAGCCGCACCGCTTCCCGCTCCACGTCCTCGCCCTTGAGCGGCGGGGTCGGAGCCGCGTGCTGCTTTAGGCTGTCGGCGGGGGGACGCGCCCCGTGCAGGCTGTCCAGCACCTGCTGATCGGCCGCGGAGTCGCGCGCCTGCCGGGCGGCCAGTGCCGCGAGCGAATCGACGCCGGGCGACGGCGCCGTCGAATCGCGGGCGGGGGCGATCAGGGCCGCACGGCCCGCATGACCGCCCCCGCAGGCGACGCCGAGCGCGCCGCCGAGGGCCGCGCTCAGCAGCGCGACCAGGGGAGTCCGCCAGATCCTGCTCATCGGGTGGCGAAGAAGTTGCCGAGAATACGGTTCGTGGCGTTCAGGACCGCAAGGGCCGCGCCGCGGGGGGCATCAGTCTCGGTCAGGCAGGCGCCCACCAGTCGGGAGGCGCGCGACTCCTGCCGCACCGACAGCGACACGATTATCACCGTCGCGTCGAACGCCCGCACGGCCTTCACGCCCAGCAGCTCGAAGCCCATGCGCGGCTGGACCACCCGCTCCAGCGCCCGCACGGTCGCCTCGGCACAGCACCGCAGCTCGCCCGCCTGTGAAATCACGCCGTCCGACTCCCCCGTGAACTGCCGCCCGTCGGCCCACGTCAGCACCACCCTGGCGCGGCACCGCCCGTTCGCCAACTTGTCAAACTGGAAGTCCTGGAAGCGGAGCCGTTCTCCCGCCGCCCCTACCCCGCCGGACCCCGCCGCCCCTGGCGCCGTCACGGTCGGGCCGCTACTCCAACCGGACTTCGAGCTGCTGACGAACGCCCAGCTCTCTCGGGCCTTCCACCACGTCCACCTCCAAGCGCGGGCGCCCCTGGTCGTCCCGCTCCGCCGATACCACCAGGATCAGCCCACTCTCGAGCTCGACCTTCAGCTGGCGCAGGTCGGACCGCACGGTCGCGTCGCGGACGGCCTCCCCGCGCAGCCGCGCCACCGCCCCTGCCACGCGGCGCAGCTGTTGGAGCTCGAGCGAGCTCACGCCAGCCGCTCAGCGAGGAGCTGCGAGATGGCTGTGTCGGGGATCCGCTCGGCCTGAATGAAGAGTGACGACTTCGAGGTCGCCTCGAGCGGGTACAGCGTCCAGAACGAGCGTCCGGAGCCTTCGGACGCCGATCGGAATGACAGTACCAACTGCCATGCCTCAGTATTGGCCGGGCGCTCCGCCAAAGCGTCCACATGCCAAACTTGATCACCATGGGCGATCACGCGCCACGGCATGGATCACCTCGCAAACCAGGGCGCGAGAATATGTGGCCTAACCCTAAGTCCTGTCAATAGTTGTGGTAATCAGTCGCCGCGGATTGCGAGCGCCTTGAAGCGTTTGGCGAGCTCCTTGGTGATGGGGCCGGGTTGGCCGTGGCCGATCACGCGGCCGTCGAGCTTGGTCACGGACACCACTTCGGCGGCCGTGCCGGTCAGGAACATCTCGTCCGCCGTGTAGAGGTCGTAGCGGTTGAGGGGCAGTTCCTCGACGCCATAGGTCGCTTCGCGCGCCAGCTCGATCACCGCGTCGCGCGTCACGCCGCGCAGGATGCCGGCATAGGCGGGCGGCGTCTTGAGCGTGCCGTTGGTGACGGCGAACAGGTTCATGCCGCTGGCCTCGGCCACGTAGCCCTGCGCGTCGAGCATGATCACTTCGTCCACGCCGGCGGCGATGCCTTCGACCTTGGCGAGGATGTGCGACAGGTAGTTGAGCGACTTGATGCGCGGCGAAAGACTCTCGCGGTGGTGGATCGGTGTCGCGGCGGTGAGCGCCACCAGCCCCTTGTCGTAGCGGTCCTGCGGCCACAGCTGAATCGTGTCGACGATGCAGATGACGGACGGCTTGGGGCACTTGCGCGGATCGAGCCCCAGGTCGCCCACGCCGCGCGTGACCACCAGGCGAATGTAGGCCTCATCGAGCCCGCTCTTCGTGACCGCTTCTTCCACCAGCCGGTGCAGCGCCGGCTTGGCGAGCGGGACCTCGAGCCACACACCCTTGGCCGAGGCGTACAGCCGGTCCAGGTGCTGCGCCAGCCGGAACACGCGGCGGTTGTAGACGCGGATGCCTTCGAACACGCCGTCGCCGTACAGCAGGCCGTGGTCGAACACCGAGACCTTAGCCGAGGCGCGATCGTGATACGTCCCGTCGATCCAGATGATGGGCGGCATAGTCCTCTTTAGCGCGAGTAGACGACGATCTTGTCCAGAATCTGCCTGGCAAAGTCCTTGTCCCAGGCGACGGCGGTTGCGCATCCGCCGTGCCATCGTGAAACCATTCCTCCGCTCGAGCGTCCACCAGCGTGCGGCGGCGCCGCTTAGGCGAATATACCCGTCCGGCAGAGCCCCCGGCTACCACGCTCGGGCACCCGGAATGTTACCCAGATCACGGAACGGCGGGCCGAAAATGACAATCAGTAGGTGCATGGGAGACCAATCGCTGGGCTGGGCGCGCGTGTGGTACGCGCTCAAGCGCGAGGAAGACGAGGGCCTGCTGCGTCAGGGCGCGTGGTATCCGATCGTGAGCAGCGGCGTCACGCGGGCCGTGCTGGAGGTGTCGGGACAGCGGGTGACCGTGCCGCAGGAGGCACTGGAAGTCCGGGACAAGCGGCCCGACAGGTTCACGGTGGTATACCGCACGCGCGAGGACGCCAACCCCGCACGCGGCACGCGCGCCGACGTGGGGCGCCGCTACGGCGTGTGTCCCCGGTGCGCCACGCGCCTGCCGTTCCGCAACAACGTGATTCCCGCGGTTGCCTCGTGCAACCAGTGCGGGCACCAGGGGATCGTGGCGTGGTGGGAGACGGGGTGAGGCGGACGGAGTGACCCGGCTGGGAATCGAACCCAGGACCTACGGATTAAAAGTCAAGAAGGCTCGGAGCCGGTCCACGGAATCTAGCGGAAAGACAGGGACTTCCCTGCCGACCGAGGGGAACGAGGAGGTCTGAAGCTACCCGATGACGAAGTCGGCAAACACATTGCCACTGCTCTTGATGATCTTCATAGCTCCTCCACCTCGCCGCGCGCGTCGCGCTGGGCCCATTGCCGGCGCGCTTTGATCAGATCGAGTTCGTGCTTCGGCGTCGCGATCCCTCGCGTGGCTTTCTTTTGGAAGACGTGGAGCACGTAGACCGCGTTGGCCAGCTTCGCCGTGTAGACCGCGCGATAGGTCCCGCTCACATGATCAGCGACGACCTCCACGAGGCCGTGCATGCGCCAGGCGCTGTGGGGAGTCGCACTACCGCCGTCAGAACGCGACTGAGAGCTCGAGACCGCGACCGCCCGGGGCGACGGACACTCCCCAGCGCTCCTTCTTGACGGTGTAGCCGAGCGCCGCGCCGATGGCGCCGCCGACCGCGGCGCCAATCATGCCTCCCCGGGCCGCCCGCTCGTACCATTCCATGGAACACACGTCGATGAGATGCGGCGTGCGGCAAGACTGCAACTTGCTCGCCGTCACTCCGCCCCAGACGGCTCCCGCGATCGCTCCGAGGCCCGCGCCGATGCCGGCACCGCGAATCGTCTCGCGATCCCAACCGCGACTGACTTGGAGCTGTGCCGCGGTGCGGCGGGCGACCGCGAGCGGCGCCGCGCGCCCCGGGAGCTCGACCCAGAGCGAGTCCCGATTCTGACTCACCAGGCTGCCGATGAGTTGGTGTGACGCGCCCGGCTCGAGCGTGAGCCGGACGCGGTCGCCCGTCTCCTGGGCAGCAGCCTGACGGACCAGCGTGAGCACCGCCGCGATCACGAGAAGGGATACCGGGCGCATGGGAAGCTCCGTGAAGGACCGGGCTACGATGCGTCGGCGGGGTCAAGGCGTGGTCAAGCAGAGCTACTTGCCCGTCCCTTGACCGCTCCCCCGCAGCATTCCACCGGATCAAGTCTACTTCAGGAGAGCACCATGGTCGGTCATGTCAGCAGCGCGTATGGGCTCGCTGTGGCGGCTGCGATCGCGGCCGCGTGCGCCAGCACCGCCGGATTACGCTCCGAGCCGCTCGACGCGGGGGAGACGAAGTTCTACGCCGCGCCGCTCGCCGTCGTCGGGCCGGCGGCGCGTCAGGCGGTGCTGTCCGCCGGTCTCAACGTGGATACGGTGTCCACCCTCGATTCCCTGACCTGGATGATCATCGCCAAGAAGGGGATGTCGCTCCTCAGTTATGGCGAGCTGGTGCGCGTCGTCGTCGCGCAGACTCCCGATCGAGCGGTGGCCGTCCGCGTGTACACGAAACGCCGCCTCTCGACGAACCTCACGGCCAAGGGCGACTGGTCGGGACCGATCTTCCAGCAATTGGACCTCATTCTCGCGCAACACTAGCGCCGCGCCAGGAGAACTCATGTTCGCTCGGGCACCTTTGTACCTCGCGCTCGTGCTGTCGCTGTCGCCCGCGGGGCGCGCCGGCGGGCAGGCGCCGGCTCCGGATCTGCGGGCGCTGTCGCTGCGCAGTCTCCAGGCCGGCCGAGCCATCCGGATCAGCGCGCGGGAGATCGGCACCCTCACGGGCCCGGTCGCGGGCGTGCGCGACGGCGCCCTCTGGCTCGGCGCCGAGCCGGCAGCCCGCAAGGTACCGCTCGCCGGAATCGACTCGGTGTGGGTGAGCCAGGGTCATGCGGGAACGGGTGCCCTCGTAGGTCTGCTGATCGGTGCCGTCGTGGCATCAGCCGTCATGTCCGGCAAGTCTTGCGAGTGGGGCGACTCGGGCTGCATCACCGACCGGTTGCTCGCGGGAACGGGCATCATGCTCGGCGGCACGCTCGTGGGCGTCGCGATCGGCAGCGGCGCCAAGAGCTGGCAGCTGCGCTATCCTTAGAGACGACTCGAT
>DATNOR010000196.1:0-5661 GCA_035601235.1 Gemmatimonadales bacterium | reverse complement strand
GGGCGTCTCGAAGCGGCGCACCCCCGCGCCGGAGCCACCGATGTTGGGCTTCAATACAACCGGAAAGCGCAGGCCGCGCGCCGCCTCGGCCGCCTGGGCGGCGTGGTTGATGACCCGCGCCGCGGGGAACGGCAGCCCCAGCTGCTCGAGCAGCGACAGCTGCAGCGCCTTGGACGTCTCGGTGACCCAGGCGTCATGGCCGTTGATCACCCGCACGCCGTGGCGCTTGAGATGTGCCAGGTAATGCAGCGTGTAGAAGATCGCATTCCCCGCGCCCCGCAGGTACGCCGACGGGCTCATGCGGTTGAAGACGAGCGAGTAGGGCGGGCGCCCGTCGGCGGTGTCGAACCGGTGACTCGCCGCGCCAAGGCGCACGTACGGCACGCGCCGACGATCCAGCTCCTCGAACAGGGGCCGGAACCAGTCGGGGTGCTCGTAATAAATCGCCAGCGGACGCTGCGGCGTGGCGCTCATGTGCCGTCCAGTCTCCTCATGGGACCGCGGCGCCGGCGAGCGCCAGCGCCTCATCGACCGCGCGGTCCACCGCCTGGAGCAGCTCGGGTGCGGTCTTGCCGTTCTGGAACTGGGCGCTCGTGCCGTACACGCCGCTCGCGACCACCGTGGCGCCCAGACTCGCGAACAGGGGCCGCAGCCCGTGATCCAGCGCGAGCGAGTGACCGCGATCGTGACCGGTCACGATCGGAACGCCGATCTTGCCGATCAGGCTGTCCTGCGGCAAGAGATCGAAGAATACCTTGAGCAGGCCGCTGTACGTGGCGCGGTACACCGGTGTACCCGCCACCACGATGCGCGCCCGGGTCGCCGATTCGATCGCCGCCACGACCGCGGGCGCCGAGCCGCGCCCCAGCAAGGCGTCGGCCGGGAGCGCCGCCAGGTCGACCAGCTCGGCTCGGGCCCCACGTGCCGCCGCCCGCCCGAGCGCGTACTCCACCAGCACGCGCGACTTGGAGGTGACGGACGGGCTGCCCGACAGGCCCACCACGGCGAGGTCCTTCCGTACGTTACTCACCCGGGCAAGATCCTCGGGCGCCGGCGGGCCGGCAAGTCCTTGGCGCCGGTGCTCCCCGCACGCATCGTTGAGGCGCCATGACAGAACGTGATCGTAGGGGGATTCAACGTCCTGCGCATGCTGTGGGCACAGCCGGACAATCCGCTGATGTGGGTGGCGAAGGCCGGTATGATCCCCTTCTTCGTCGTCCACTACGTCATCTTCACCACCGTCCACGGGGTGTTCGTGCTGACGCTGTTCAGCGGGGTGCATGGTGCTGCACGTCGTGATCCTGGGGGGCGGTTTTCTCGTCCAGGCGCTGGGGGCGCCACTCGCCGCTGCTCGTCGTCTTGAAGACCGGCCTAGACCTCGTCGGGCACGTGCGGGAGCATGCCGTCCCGGTCGGCGGCGTTCGGTCCGCTTGAGTCACCCCGCCGGAAGCCGTTGCCCGCGCGTCGCGCGATCGCCTCGACCTGGTCCAGGAGACCATCCAGCGAAAACGGCTTGACGAAGAAATGCTCCGACTCGAGGAACAGACCCATCCCCTGCTGGGCAGGCCTGTTTTCGGAACTAATGAGCACGAACCGGCCCTTGAGCTCGGGGCGGAGCTGGAGGGCGTGCTCCCACAGCCACAAGCCTCCCCGATCCGGCATGCTCAGGTCGGTGATCACGACGTCGAAGCTCCGCGCGCGGACCGCCTCCAACCCCTCGAGTCCGTCGCTCGCCGTCGTCACCGAGCAACTGCGGCGCTCCAGCGAGCGGGCGATGGCCGCTCGGATGGCCGTGTTGTCTTCCACGACCAGAATGGAGAACGCCTTGGGCTCTGCCATGGCAGCGACGTCCGACTGGTCCGACACCGCCTTCCGGAAGAAAGTGCACAAAGTGAACGCGCGATCATGACATGTGCATTGGCCGTGCCGTTCGCTGGGTGGCAGTTCTGGCGTCGGCGGGGCTCCGGGGAGGAGCAAGCGCACCATTGTGCGGCGGGACGTCGCCCGCACGTGCACCCGGGTGCTGCACGGGCGCAACAGTGTTAGGCGGAAGCGTCCACGAAGGACTGATTCAGCGTGGCGACCGCCGGACATCCCAGGAGCCGCAGCGTCCGCTCCAAGTCGGCTCGCAGGATCTCGAGCGCGCGGGCGACACCCGCCTCGCCCGCGGCGGCGAGGCCGTAGGCATAGGCGCGGCCGACCAGCACGGCCCGGGCGCCGAGGCAGAGCGCCTTCACGATGTCGCCGCCGCGACGGATGCCCCCGTCCATCAGGACCTCGACCCGGTCGCCGACGGCCTTCACGACCTCTGGGAGCGCGCGCAGCGAAGCGGGGACGCCGTCGAGCTGGCGCCCGCCGTGATTGGACACGACGACGGCCGCCGCGCCAGCGTCGACCGCGTGGCGGGCGTCGTCGCCCGTCAGCACGCCCTTGACCACGATCGGTCCGTTCCAGGCGTCCCGCAGCCAGCGCAGGTCCTCCCAGGTCACGGCGGCGCGGGCCAGGGCCGTGGTGACGTCCACGAGCGGCATCGGCGCCTGGCCGGGAGTGACGACATTCGGCAGGGGCGGGACGCCGCCGGCCAGCAGGAACGACGCGAGCCAGCGGGGGTGCGTGAGCAGCTGCGGCAGGAACGGCAGCCTGGCCCGCAGCGTGCCGCCCAACAGCTGTGCGGTGCCGTTGCGGACGTCGCGCTCCCGCAGGCCGGCGACGGCGGTGTCGATCGTGACGACGAGCGCCGAGTAGCCCGCCACGCGGGCGCGCTGAATCGCCGCCTCCGCGGCGGCGCGCCCGCCCAGCAGATACAGCTGATACCACACCGAGCCGCTCGAGGCCGCCTTGACGTCCTCGAGTGAGTGTCCAGACATAGTAGAAAGGATGTAGGCGGTGCCCGCGGCGCCGGCGGCGCGCGCGGCGGCGGGCTCACCGGCGACGTGCATGACGCGGCTGTATCCCACGGGCGCGAGCAGGACGGGGAGGGCGAGCTCGCGGCCGAGCACGGTGGTGCGGAGGTCCACGCCGGAGACGCTCACCGCGTGGCGCGGCCGGAAGGTCACGGCGTCGAAGGCCTGGCGGTTCTGCCGCAGCGTGACCTCGCCTTCGGCGCCACCGTCGAGATAGTCGAAGACGACCCTGGGGAGGCGGCGCCGGGCCAGCTGCCGCAGGTCCTCGATGTTCACGACGCGGGGCGAAGCGAGGGCACGGTCAGACACGGTTCCGGATTTCCCTTTCGCGATCGGCTGTATCAGATCTGCCACATGTATGACTCGACGCTGCGGCTCGCTAGTCGATCCGCGGTACCCTCGGTGGCGCCCGTCGCCTGCGTCTCGCGAGCTCATCCCTGGCGTGGCCCTTGCATTCCAGGTTGCCGCACACTCCGAGGACATCATGGCTGCGTACCGACATGCAGCGAAGGCGCTCGTCTCGGCCCTGGCGGTGGCAGCCGTACCGGCCTGCCGCCGGGACTGCTGCGGCCCTGACCGTGTACTGACTCTGTTTGTCGGTGTGCGGGTCGATTCCGCGGCCTTCCGATCGCGCGGTGAGTTCGCCCTCGAGCTCGTGCCGGCCGACCAAACCGGGCAGACGCTCGTCACGGATGCTTGGACCATCTCGGGCACGCTCGTGAGTCCCGTCGCAGGGGGATTGCCCCTGACGTCGCAGCGCGTCGAGCCGCCGGACACCCAGCTGACCGCCGCCGCAATCGACATCGACGACTCGCCTTCGATGGTCTACAGCGACCCCCAGCGCGTGCGGGCCAGCGCCGCGCAGCTCTTCTGGCAAACGCTGCTGGGCGCGGAAGTCAGCAACCAGTGTGCGCTGTTGGATTTCGGTGGGCCACCGAGCCCAGGATTGAACCGAACCCGTCTCTTGCAGACCTACACCAGCGTCGGGAGCCAGCTCGACGCCCAGCTCGCGAGCATCCAACCGCTCAATGGCAGCACTCCCCTGTATCATTCCGCGCTCGAGGTCGTGCGGTGGACGGACACGACCCTGACCGAGGCCCGATACGGTCGATACGTGGTGATCATGACGGACGGCCAGCCGAGCGACACGTCGTACAGGGATTCACTGTTCGCGGCGGCCAACGCCGGCGCGGTCCGATTCTTCGCCGTCGGCTTGGGTCCGGCCTCGGACCAGGGCGCCAAGACCGACCCCGCGGCCGTGGCAGCGGTGCGCGAGCTCGCCACGCGGACCGGAGGCATCTACGTGGGCGTGACCAGCACGGCGCAACTCCTCCCGGCCCTGCAGTCGCTCGCCAGCGAGCCGACGAGCGCGAAGTTGCTGGCCGTATTCGGGGCGCCGCAGCCGGTTCCGGCGCGGGGCCAGGTGGTGTCCGGCAGGGTGACCGTGAGCGGCCAGCGCGGCACGGCCACGGCGAATTGGGCGTTCGTGGCACCGTAGAGTCGGTGGGTGCGGCAATCGCTTGGCACGCCTGGTCGCCTAACTTAGCGGCGTGCTGCACGACGCGGTACTCCACCTCGACGCGGCGTAATGGCCCACCTGCTCGCATCGCGCCGTGCCCCAGTCCCCTCCGCCGCTGAGACGCTTGCGGGCGGCGTCCCCGCCTAGCATCCGCCGTTCGATGACGGGTCAGCAGCTCGTGTCGCTGGTCCAGGTCGCGTAAACGACCCCGTTCCCCGACAGGGTGCCCGACATGGTCGTGCCGGAAATTGTGCCACTGGCGGTGGCGCCGGGGCTAGCGCTGATCTCGGTGATGCTGACGCTGTTCCCGTTCACGGTACCAGTGAAGTAACCATCTGAACCGTCGACGTTGTCGTACACGCCCGACAGCGAAGAGCCCCTAATGAGGGTGTTCCAGACGCCGTCGGCGCCGCCCGTGTAGGTACCGCAGTATACCGTGACGGGACTGGTAGTCGTGTGCTGGTACGCCACGACGCTCCCCTCCGTAGAGGAGTGCGTGTAAGTACCGAGCAGCTTCCCGGTATCGTCGATCGTGCCGGCGATCGTGTACCCTCCGCCGGAGAGCGTGACCGCCTTCGTCGAGGCAACGTAGGTCCCAGTCATGGTGATCGCTGCCGCGCCCACGGGCGTGATCGTGCCCGTCGCGCTCGGGGCCACGGTCACAGCGAGCGACGCGCTCAAACTGGGAGAGGACTCGCCAGCCACTGTCCCCCTGTACTGACCTTCCAGGCTCGTCGGGCCGGTCACACCCGAGTCATTCTTACAGGCAACGCCGGATGCCAACACCACAAGTGCAGTCGCGGTGAGCAGCTGACTGAAGGGTCGCATGTGGACGCCATCTTTCTTTGAGGGTGAGATCGGACCCGCGCGGACACAGGATCGGCGATCTCAGACTCGGGGGCGTCGATAGGAGGCGTTGAACGAAGGTGAGAGAGCCAGGCTCAACGTACGGGCTGGTACGCTGCGCGGCAATGATCTGGGCAGCCGGGACTATCGCCCGCTTGCACTTGCCCGCATGTTGCAGACGAATCGAGATACCGGGGGACGGATATCGAAAGGTAGGCATCATGATTCGCAACGGTGCAGTAGTGTCGATCCTGTTGTGCGCGCTGGTCTACTCCCCTTCCCTCCCGGCCCAGGAGTCCACCACCCACTGGTGCTTCCGCGGGCGACCCAAACCGCGGTGCGATGTTTTCTGGCTCACCGAGTTCGGCGTGGCCGCCCCGATTTCGACCAACG
>DATNOR010000195.1:0-57423 GCA_035601235.1 Gemmatimonadales bacterium | reverse complement strand
CCACGGCGCCGGCGCGCTTCGTAGGCCCGTGCATGCACGACGCGTCGAGCTGCACCACGCCGGCGGCGTTCGGCAAGCCGCCGTAGCCCACCGAATCGTCGTTCGGGTCGAGCTCCTGGATCTTCACCCCCTCGATCACGGCGTCGAGCGTGTCCGCTCCCTGCATCAGCATGTCGAACGCCTTCTGCACCGCCCGTAACCCGTTGGCGCTCGAGACCGCCACCGGCTTCGCGGCCCAGCGGCTGCGGGGCGGCAGCGGACGCGGCGGCCGCATGGGGAAGGGGATGTCGCCCGCCTGGGTGGCCGCGACCCCGACGGCGGCGGAGGCGAGGAAGTCGCGACGTGACAGCAGATCGGCCACGGAAACACTCCGGTTGAAGGACGTCGTGCGTAGGTTGCGCGCTCGGGCGGGCCCTGTCAACTTGCTCCTCGTGGACTTCGCAGATCCGCCGAGCATGCGTGCGGTGATACGCGGGATGCTGGGCGCCGCGGCGGTGGTGGTCGGCCTGGCGCTCGTCGTCGTATCCATCGACGAGGGGCATGTGGAGTGGCGGCTCGTCGCGCTCCTGCTCTCCTTCTGGGGCGCGTGGAGCTTCTTCGGCACGCTGCTGGAATCCGTGGTCGAGCCGCTCGGCCGGTTTCTCGGCGGCGCCCTGACCGGCGGCGCGATGCCGGGCGGGAGCACGATCACCATCGACGACGAGACGGCGATGCTCGAGCGCGTGCTCGACGCGGACCCCCCGCTGCCGCAGCACCGCACCCTGCTGGCCGGCATCCGGCTCGCCGAGATCTATCGGACACATCAGCACGACGTCGCCAAGGCGGAGCAGGTGATCACCCGGCTCGTGGCCCGGTATCCGGACGCGCCCGAGCTCGCCTATGTCCGAACCCGTTGAGCTGTCGCTGGTCGTGCCGGTGTACAACGAGCGCGAGAGCCTGGGGATCCTGGTGGAGGAAATCGGCCGCGCGCTCGCGGGGCGACGCTACGAGATCGTCGCCGTGGACGACGGCTCGAGCGACGGCTCGCTCGAGGAGCTCAAGGCGCTGAAACGCGATCACCCCGAGCTGCACATCGTCGCGCTCGCCGCGAACGCGGGGCAGACTGCCGCGTTCACGGCGGGATTCCGCGTGGCCCGGGGCCGCGTGATCGTGACGCTCGATGCCGATCTGCAGAACGATCCCGCCGACATCCCGGCGCTCGTGGCGGAGCTCGCCAAGAGCGGCGCCACGGCGGTCGCGGGATACCGCGTCGAGCGGCGCGACAGCGGCTGGAAGCGGCTGCAGAGCCGGGTCGCCAACGGGGTGCGCAACCGCCTGAATCGGGAGACGATCCGCGACACCGGCTGCTCGCTCAAGGCGTTCCGGGCAGACGCGCTGCGCGAGCTGGCGCTCTTCAACGGGATGCATCGCTTCCTTCCCACCCTCATCCGCATGCAGGGGGGCAGCGTGCGTGAGGTGCCCGTGCGTCACCGGCCCCGCCGCTACGGCAAGACCAAGTACGGGATGTGGAACCGCGTGTTCCGAGGACTGGCGGACGCACTCGCCGTCCGCTGGATGCAGCGCCGGGCGCTGCGCTACCGCGTGCGGGAGGAGCTGCCCTGATGCACGAAGACTGGGTGCGCCAGGTGGACCTGGAGCTGGACGGCGAGCTCAGCCTGCCCGAGAGCGCCGCCCTGGCACGACATCTCGCCTCGTGCCGCCACTGCGCCGAAGCGCGTGTCAGCCACCTCGAGATGCGCGTGGCGTTCGCCCGCTCGGCGGGGGAGCCCCACGCCCGCACCGTGCCCCGGCCCCGCATTCGCGCCCGCGCGCTGGCGATGGCGGTCGTGCTCGCCCTCGTGGCCGGGGCCGCCGCGGGGTGGCTGGCGCACTGGCGCTGGGGTGGACCGGGTGCAGGCCCGCTCGAGGCGACGCGTGCGACGTTCGTGGCGCAGTAGCCTCCCGGTCGCCGCGGCCGCCCTGCTGCTGGCGGCGCTGCAGGCGCCGAACTACCGCGTGACCTATCGCCTCCGCGTCGTCCAGCCCGCGGCGGCCGGGGCCGACACGCAACTGCTGGCGAGCGGCGTCGTGACCGGCCCGCCGGAGACGACCCTGCGGCTCTCCCTGCGCGCGCCGGGAGCCGAGCTGCGCGGCTTGCTCGGCACCCTCCCGGAGCCCGACACGGTCAACCTCGCCGCGTTGTTCTTCAGTCGCCGCGCGGCGGGCCGCTCGCGCCGCGGCCTGCCCCTGTGGGAGGAAGACAGCTACCGGCGCTGGACGCGAATCCCGTGGGGCGGCACCGCCCGCCTCTATCCGTTCGGGACCGCCAGCGCCGGGGTGCGGGCCCGCGCGACGCGGCCGCCATTGTGGGTCGAGATCACCGTGGGCCGTCAGTTCGCCGCCGGCGAGACCCGGGCGAGCGAGGAGGTCACGATCGTCGACAGCGCGGTCGCGTTCGACGCCGAAGCGGTGATTCCGCCGCGCCGGGTGACGGTGCGGATGAGCCTGGTGCGCGGCGACACCGCGAGCAGCCAGCGTACCGTCGATTTCGTCCCCGAGGCGCAGGGCCGCCGGGTCAGCTTCGTGCTGGGGGGCGAGACGTTCGATTTCGACGTCACGCTCGAGCGGCCCGAGCCGCCCCGTACCGGTCGCGACAGCGCGCTGGCGGTGGACGCGGACGTCGTGTGTCTGCGGCTGCTGGTCCCCGGGTCGTCGGGCCCGACACGCGTGCGCTGCGGCCGGCTCGACAACGTGGCCCGGCGCCTCGCGCTCGTCGATGGCGACACGCTCGTCGCCACGTTCGCCTGGCCGGCAGTGCGGTGAGCGCGCTATTATCCAGCGATGTCCCGGAAGCCGCGGCTCCATCCCTCGATTTTCCACCTCCCCGTCGAGCGAATGCGGGAGGGCTACTACTCGGATAAGTACTTCGTTCGCACGCGGGAGCTGCTCCTCAAGGACCACCATCGCCCCTGCGTGACGATGCAGGTGTTCGGCAAGGCGCACGCCTTCCTCGGCGGCATCGACGAGGCCATCGCCATCCTCAAGCTCTGCTCCACCGAGTGGGACGAGCTCCAGGTGTACGCCCTGTACGACGGCGACGAGATCGAGCCGTGGGAGACGGTGCTCCTCATCGAGGGGCCGTACGACGCATTCGCCCATCTGGAGACGCTCTACCTGGGCGTGCTCGCCCGGCGCACCAAGGTGGGGACCAACACGCGTCGCGTCGTCGAAGCCGCGCGGCCCAAGCAGGTGATGTTCTTCCCGGCGCGGCACGACCACTGGCTGGTGCAGACCGGCGACGGCTACGCTGCCCACATCGCCGGCGCGATCGGGGTTTCGACCGACGCGCAGGCCTCGTGGTGGGGCTCCGAAGGCGTGGGTACCGTGCCCCACGCCCTCGTCGCCGCGTACGGTGGCGACACCGTGATGGCCTCCCGCAAATTCGCCGAGCACATGGACCCGGGCGTGCGGCTCATCACCCTGGTCGATTTCGAGAACGACTGCGTGGACACGTCGCTCAAGGTCGCCCGCGCCCTGGGCGAGCGGCTGTACGGCGTCCGCATCGATACGTCCGAGACGCTGGTCGACAAGTCGGTCATTCCGCAGATGGGCACCTTCAAGCCGACCGGGGTCAACCCGCAGCTGGTGTGGAACGTGCGCGGCGCGCTCGACAAAGAAGGGTTCCGGTTCGTGAAGATCGTCGTGTCGGGCGGCTTTACCGTCGAGAAGATCCGTCAGTTCGAGGAAGAGGACGTCCCCGTCGACATGTACGGGGTCGGGTCGAGCCTGTTCCAGGGGCGCTTCGACTTCACCGCGGACGTGGTGCGAGTGGAGGGGAAGCCCGTCGCCAAGGTGGGCCGCAGCTACCGGCCCAACCCGCGGCTGGAACGCGTCGAATGATGTACGGGCGCAGCAGGCTGCGCCCCTACCGTTTCACGTACCTGTCGTACCACGCCAGGTACCGCTCCATGCGATCCCGCAGGTAGCTGGGCTTCCCGATCGCGTGGCGCTGCCCCGGATAGATCACCAGCTCGGTCTCTACGCCGAGGCTCTTGAGCGCCTGATACATCTGCTCCGAGTTGAGCAGCGGCACGTTGAAATCCTTGTCGCCGCCCAGGAACAGGGTGGGTGTGACGATCCGGTCGGCGTGCAGAAACGGGAATGAGAGCTTGAGCCAGACGTCCGAATGCTTCCAGGGGACGCCGAGCTCCGCCTCGTACTCGCGCACGTATTGATCGGTGCCGTACCCGGCGAGGATGTTCGAGGCCGAAGCGCCGCTCACGGCGGCCTTGAAGCGCCGGTCCTGGGCGATCACGTAGTTGGTGAGGATCCCGCCGTAGCTCCACCCGCCCACACCCAGCCGCGCCGGATCGGCCAGCCCCTGGGCGACGACGTAGTCGACCGCCCCCAGCACGTCCTGCGCGTCCTTGTTCCCCCAGTCGGCGTAGATGGCCGTCGCGTATGCCTCGCCGCGGCCCGAGCTGCCGCGCGGATTCGCGACCACGACGAGGTAGCCGTGGGCGGCGAGCACCTGGAACAGATGACTGAACTCGTACTGAAACTGCGACACCGGGCCGCCGTGGATACGGAGAATCGCGGGGTAGCGCGTTCCCGCGCGGAAGTCCGGCGGCTTTACGACCAGGCCGCTCACCGTCGTGCCGTCGCGGCTCTTGAAAGTGATGGGCTCCGTGGGTGCGAGCTTGACCTCCTTCAGCCACGCGTCGTTCTGGCGTGACAGCGGGCGCAGCGCGTTTCCCGCCCCGTCCACCGCGAACACCTCCGCCGGCGCGTCCGGAGTGGAGACGGCCACCGCGACCCTCCCACCCGGCCCGGTGGTGAAGCCGGTGACCACCCGCGCTCCGGCGATGAGCCGCTCAATCGCGCCACCGGCGGCGGGCATCCGGGCCAGCTGCACCGCGCGGTCGTCCTCCAGCTGAAACAGGATCGCCGTCCCATCGGGCGACCAGGTCGGGTTCGTCACACTGCGGTCCAGCGCGGCGGTGAGCAGGCGCGGCGTGCCGCCCGCGGCTGGCACCACCGTGAGCTTCTGGACCCCGTAGTAGATCAGCTTCGGGGGCCCGCCCTGCAGGTACGCGATCGAGCGACCGTCGGGGCTCCACGCCGGGCGACTCTCGGTGTCCGGGTCGTTGTCGGAGCCCTCGAACGTAGTGAGCTGACGCGGTACCGCCCCGGGCACGGCGTCCATCACGTACAGGTCCCAGTTGTTGTCGCGGTCGAAATCCGTGCGTCGCTTGCTCACGAACACGAGCGAGCGGCCATCCGGCGACCATGCCGGGAGCAGCTCGTCGTACGGCCCCGGCGTGAGGATCGTACCCTTCCCGGTCTCGACGTCGACCAGGTACAGGTGGCGCCGCTCCTTGCCGAGGTAGCCGATCTCGTCCTGCTTGAACTGGAAACGGTCGATCACGATCGCGGCCGGGGTCTTGGGTTTCGCCGTGTCGGCGTCCCCGACCACCGCCGCGAGCCGCTTGCCGTCGGGTGCCCACACGTAGTCCTCGACGTCGCCGCCGAAACTCGTGAGCTTGCGGCCCTCCCCTCCCGAACGATCGAGCAGCCAGAGCTGCGTGTGCTCGTCCTCGCGGCTCGACAGGAACGCGAGCCAGCGTCCGTCCGGGCTCCAGCGCGGCGCGCTCTCCCCCTGCTTCGAGTTGGTGAGGCGCAGCGTACGGGTGCCGTCCCAACTCGTCATCCACACGGCGCCGGGCTGCTTGTCCTCGGCCGAATCGGCGCCGGTCACCGTGTAGGCGACCCAAGCGCCGTCGGGGGAGAGCTGTGGATCGGCCAGCTCGCGCAGCCGGAACAGGTCCGTGACCGTGACCAGCCGCGGCGCGGGGGCGGGGGCGAGGGTGGGGGCGGGCGCCTGCGCGGCGAGACCGCGTGCGCCGAGCGTCAGGAGCAGGGCGTTGAGCGCTCGGATCGTTCGGATCATTCGCATCATGGGCGCCAAGGCTACGACCCTTGCACTCGCTGTGCAAATGCATATTTTTACGAAGAAATGAATATTAATTCACGGGTGCCCGTGGGCGTCCTGGGGGCCTCCGGCTACGTCGGGCAGGAGCTCGTGCGGCTGCTCACGCGGCACCCCGGGGTGTCGCTCGTATTCGCCACGGCGGACGCGAGCGCGGGCGAGACGCTGGATGGCGTCACGCTGGTGCCGGTCGACCAAGCGCCGCTCGCGCGCGCCGAGATCGTGCTGTCGGCGTTGCCGCACGGCGTGTCCGGTCGCTACGTGCGCGAGGCGCGCGCCGCCGGCAAGCGCACCGTCGACCTGTCGTCCGATTTCCGGCTGTCGCCCGAGGCGGTGTACGGCCTCACCGAGGTCACGCGGCCCCGCCTCCCCGCCGCCGAGCTGGTTGCGAACCCGGGCTGCTACCCGACCGCGGCGCTGCTCGCGTTGCTGCCGCTGGTGCGCCAGGGTCTGATCGATCAGTCGCGCGAGGTGGTGATCGACGCCGCCTCGGGCGTCACCGGCGCCGGCCGCACGCCCACGCGGGAGCTGCTGTTCGGCGAGGTGGCCGAGGACTTCCGGGCCTACGGAGTGGGCAACGACCACCGCCACCTCCCCGAGCTCAAGGCCACGCTGGCGCGCGAAGGCGGTTTCACGGGCGACCTGGTCTTCACGCCCCATCTGCTCCCGGTGAAGCGGGGCATTCTCGAGACCATCCACGTGCCTTTGACCCGGGCGGTGGACCAGGCGACCGCCGAGGGAATCTACGACGCGGTGTACGCCGCCGAGCCGTGCGTGACGGTGCTGCGCGGCGCCCTGCCGTCGCTCAAGGATGTCGTCTACCGCAACCGGGTCGCGATCGGCGTGGCGGCGGTGGCCAACGTGCGGCGCCCGCGACTCACGGTGATCGCGGCGATCGACAACCTCGTGAAGGGCGCCGCGGGACAGGCGATTCAGAACATGAACGTGATGCTCGGGCTGCCCGAGACGGCGGGACTGGTATGCTGAGCGCGCGCGTCGTGAAGCTGGGCGGCAATGAGCTCGATCGTCCCGGCTGGCTCGCGGCCTGCGCCCGGGCGCTGGTGCGCCTCGATCCGGTGGTCGTGGTGCACGGTGGCGGGCGCGCGATCAGCGCGCTGTCCCGCAGGCTCGGCCTCACGGTCGAGCAGCGGGACGGCGTGCGCGTCACGACTCCCGAAATCGCGGAGGTGGTGGAGCTCGTGCTGGGCGGCCCGGTGAACCGCCAGGTGGTCGCCGAGTTGCGCGCTGCGGGCCTCGACGCCGTCGGGTTGTCGGGTGTGGACGGCGGGCTCCTGGTCGCCCGCCCGGCCGGGGGCGGGCTCGGCATGGTGGGGGAGATCGCACACGTGCGCGCCGGCCTGCTCGAGAGCTTCCTGCTCGCGGGCCTGACCCCGGTGATCGCGCCGATGGCACCCGCTCCGGCACCAGCGGGTGGTCCGCCGCTCAATGTCAACGCGGACGCCGCCGCGGCCGCGATCGCGGGCGCGCTGCACGCCGCGGAGCTGCTGCTCGTCTCCGACGTGGGCGGCGTGCAGGTGGACGGTGTGCTGCGGCCCACGCTCGACGCCGAGGACGTGGAAGCGCTGATCGAGAGCGGCGCGGTGGCGGGCGGCATGGCCGCGAAGCTCCGGGCCGCCACCGCGGCGCTCCGCGCCGGCGCCCGCGGCGTCCGCATCGGCGACCTGCGCCTGCTGGAAGACCCGGGCGCCGGCACCCGCGTCGTCGCCCGCGCGCCGGCTCCGCAGCCCGCGTGACCACCGTCCCTTCGGCGCTCCCCGCGCTGCTCGAGGTGTATTCCCGCGCCGGACCGGTGTTCGTGGCGGGGAACGGCGCGGAGCTCGTCGCCGACGACGGGGCGCACTACCTCGATTTCGTCGCCGGCATCGGCGTGAACGCGCTCGGCTATAATCACGCGGTCATCCGCGCAGCGATCGAGCGGGCGCTCGGGTCCGGCTTGATCCACGTCTCGAACCTGTACCGCACCGAGGCGGGTGAGCGGCTCGCGGAGGAGCTGGTGGCGCGCTCCTTCGCCGATCGCGTGTTCTTCTGCAACTCGGGCGCCGAGGCCAACGAGGCGGCGTTCAAATTCGTCCGCAAGTGGTCCGGCAAGCCCGAGATCGTGGCGTTCTCCGGCTCGTTCCACGGCCGGCTGTTCGCCACGCTCGCCGCCACCGACCGCCCCGAGTACCGCAAGCCGTTCGAGCCGCTCGTCCCGGGCATCCGCATCGTCCCGCGCGAGGACTGGGCGACGGTGGATCACGCGGTGTCAGCGTCGCGCACCGCGGCGGTGATCGTGGAGCCGGTGCAGGGCGAGGGCGGCGTGCGGCCGGTGGATCCCGAGTGGCTCGGGTTCGTGCGGGAGCTGTGCGACTCGCGCGGTGTCGCGGTCATCTTCGACGAAGTGCAGTGCGGGCTGGGTCGCACTGGTACGCTCTTCGCCTACGAGCAGACGGGCGTCGTGCCGGACGTGCTCACGCTCGCCAAACCGCTCGCCGGCGGGCTCCCGATGGGAGCGGTGCTGCTCACGGGCGCCGTGGCCGCGGCGCTCAAGCCGGGCGATCACGCCACGACGTTCGGCGGCGGACCGCTCGTCGCCGGCGTCGCCCTCGACGTGGTGCGCACGATCGCCGCGCCGGAGTTTCTCGCCGAGGTGCGCCGCAAGGGCGAATGGCTCGGCGCACGGCTCGCGCAGCTGGCGGCCCGCGGCACGCGCGTCGCGGAGGTGCGCGGGCGCGGCCTGATGTGGGGAATCGAGCTGACCGAGCCGGCGGCCCCGTTCGTCGCCGCGGCGCGCGAACGGCGACTCCTCATCGCGACCGCGGGGCCGAGCGTTCTGCGCCTGATCCCGCCCCTCGTCGTCACGGACGCTGATCTGGAGCGCGCTGTAGACATTCTGGAACAGGTGCTGGCGTGAGCGCTCTTCCCATACCGCTGCCCGGCGTCGCGGTGCGGGGCGCGGTGCTCGCCGACGTCCCGGCCCTCGAGACCCTCATGGCCCCCTACGTCGCCACCGGCGATCTGTTGCCGCGCAGCAACTACGACCTGTGCCGGCACATCAAGGAATACGCCGTCGCCACGGCCCCGGGCGACGAGATCGTGGGATGCGGCTCCTTGAAGATCTATTCGCGTGGGCTCGCCGAGGTCGCGGGTCTCGCCGTGCATCCGCGGTGGCAGGGAGCGGGGGTCGGCCGGGCGCTGCTCGAGACGCTCACCGCCGAAGCGCGTGCGCAGGGGCTGCACGAGGTGCTCGCCCTGACGCGCAAGCCCGCGTTCTTCCTGAAGCTCGGCTTCGTGCCCGCCGAGCGCGAGCAATTCCCGCTCAAGGTGTGGGCGGACTGCGCACGCTGTCCCAGGCAAAACTGCTGCGATGAGGTCGCGGTCGTGCTGCGTCTGTAACCGTCTGTCGTGACTTCGCGACACTCCTCGGCCATCCTGTTGACACGTTCCCGTACCCCCGAAGAGATTCCTCGCCATGCCCCGTGTGATCTTCTGGGACGTCGACACCCAGTACGACTTCATGCACGCCGACGGCAAGCTGTACGTGCCCGACGCGGAGCGCATCATCGGCAACCTGAAGCGCCTCAGCGACTATGCGCATGGGCACGGCATTCGCGTGATCGCAAGCGCCGACGACCACGTGAAGGGCCACGCCGAGATCTCCGACACCCCGGACTGGAAGACCACCTTCCCGCCGCACTGTCTGCGTGGCACTCCCGGCCAGAAAAAGATTCCGGAAACGGCGCTCCGCGACCCGCTCGTGATCGAGCCGGCGCGGACCGACCCCAAGCTGCTCGCCGAGCGGGTGCGGGCGCATCGAGGAGACATTTTGTTCGACAAACACCGGTTCGACGTGTTCACCAACGACAACGTGACCACCGTGCTCGACGTGCTGGCGCCGGACGACATCGTGCTGTACGGCGTGGCGACCGACGTGTGCGACAAGGCGGCAATCGAGGGCCTGCTCGAGCGGCGACCGCACACCCGCCTGTTCGTGGTCACCGACGCCGTGAAGGGCATCGATAAGGACGTCTCCGAGCAGCTGCTCAAGGACTGGGGCGACGAGGGCGTGCGCCTCATCAAGACGAAGGAAGTCGTGGAGGAGGGGCTCGTCGAGAGTCTCGCCCGCGCCGCCGTATGAGCGCGGCCTCCGTCGCCACCGCCCCCGCCTTTGGGCGGTTTTTTCTGCCGGGTCCCACCGACGTCCACCCCGAGGTGCTGGCCGCGATGCAGCGTCCCATGATCGGACACCGCTCCGGCGCCATGGAGCAGCTGCTCGCGCGGCTCGAGGGGCCGCTCGCCGGCCTGTTCCGCACGACCCGCCCTGTGCTCGTCGGCACCACCTCCGCGACGGGCTTCATGGAGATGGCCGTGCGCAACGGCGTGCGGCACCGCGCCCTGTCGCTCGTCAACGGCTCGTTCAGCGAGCGCTTTGCGAACCTGGTCCGCACCTGCGGCAAGGAATGCATCCGGCTGGACGTGCCGCTCGGCTGCGCCGTCGAGCCCGACATGCTGCGGGACGCGCTGCGGCGCACACCCGTGGATGCGGTCACCCTCGTCCACTCGGAAACCTCGACCGGCGTGCTCCAGGACGTCGAAGCGCTCGCGGCCGTCGTGCGGGAGTTCGACGACGTGCTGTTGCTGGTGGACGCCGTCACGTCGCTCGCGGGCTCTCCCGTGGAGACCGACCGCTGGGGCGGGGGACGGGGGCTCGATTTCGTCCTTACGGGCTCGCAGAAGGCGCTCGCCCTCCCGCCGGGGCTCGCGCTGGGCGTTGCTTCGGAGCGCATGGTCGAGCGGGCCAGGACGCTCCCCGGACGCGGGCTGTATTTCGAGCTGGTGAGCTTTCTCGAGGCGACGACCAAGCACCAGCCGACCAACACGCCCGCCATCTCCCTGCTGTACGCGCTCGAGGCGCAGCTCGGCCGGATCGAGCGCGAGGGGGGGGTGGAGGCGCGCTGGCAGCGGCACGAGGCCATGCGCCGTCGCGTGGAGCGGTGGAGCGAGCAGCACGGCATCGCGTACCTGCCGCGCGAAGGGCGCCGCAGCTGGACCGTCTCCTGCCTCAAGCTCCCCGACGGCAAGACGTCGAAGGCGATCGTGGCGGCGCTGAAGCAGGCCGGGTGGACCATCGGCGCGGGCTACGGCTCCCTCAAGGAGTCGACCATCCGCATCGGTCACATGGGCGACCACAGCGTCGCGGCGCTGGACGAGCTGCTCGCGCTGCTCGCCGGGCTCGTGTCATGAGCGTGCGCGTGGTGGTGGCGGATCGCCTGACGGAGGCGGGCCTCAAGCTGCTCGCGGCCACCCCGGGGATCGAGGTCGTGAACTGCGCCGGCAAGCCGCGTGACGAGCTCGAGCGGGCGCTCGGGGGCGCGCAGGCCCTGATCGTGCGCAGCGAGACGCGCGTGACCGCGGATCTGCTCACGCACGGCCCCGGGCTGCGCGTGATCGCCCGCGCCGGCACCGGGGTGGACAACATCGACGTGCACGCGGCCACCCGCCGGGGGATCGCGGTCATGAACGCGCCCGGCGCCAACACGGTCAGTGCCGCGGAGCACGCGATGGGCCTGCTGCTCGCGCAAGCCCGCCACATCCCCTGGGCCGCGGAAGCGATGCGCCGCGGTGAATGGGACCGCAAGCGGTTCGAGGGCACCGAGCTCCGCGGCAAGACGATCGGCATCGTCGGCTTGGGCCGCATCGGCGGGCACGTGGCGCAGCTGGCGCGCGCGTTCGGCATGCACGTGGTGGGGCACGACCCCTACCTCTCGCCCGAGCGCGCCGCGGAGCTGCAGCTCAAGCTGCTGCCGCTCGACCAGCTGCTGCGCCAGGCGGACGTGGTCACGCTGCACGTGGCCCACACGGAGCAGACGCATCACCTGATCAACGCCGCGCGGCTCCAGCTCATGAAGCCCACCGCGGTGCTCGTGAACACGGCGCGCGGTGAGCTGGTGGACGCCGTAGCGCTGGCGGAGGCGATCGAACAGAAGCGCATCGGTGGCGCGGCGCTCGACGTGTTCGCGGTCGAGCCGCTCCCCGCCGACTCGCCGCTCCGCAAGCTCGAGCGCGTGATCCTCACGCCGCACCTCGCCGCGTCCACGGCGGAGGCGCAGGAGCGGGTGAGCCTGGAGATCTGCGGTGCGGTGCGCGACGCGCTGCTCGCCGGCGACTTGTCGCCCGCGATCAACGTCCCCGGCATTTCGGGCGACCTGTTGCGCCGGCTCGGACCGCTGCTCGACCTGGCACGCCGCCTGGGCCGGCTGGCGCTGGCGCTCGTGGATGGGCCGGTCACCGCGGTCGAGGTGGACTACGGCGGGAAGGACGAGGCGGCGCCGCGACCGGTCCTGATGGCCGCCGTCGAAGGCCTGCTCTCCGCCATGAACGTCGAGCCGGTGAGTTTGGTGAACGCCCTGCTCATCGCCGAGGAGCGCGGGGTGCGCCACGCACGCAAGACGGGCACCCCCGAGCCTGGGTTCGAGACCACGGTGGGTGTGACGCTCGAAGCGGCCCGGGGACGGGCGCGCGTGGCGGGCGCCGTGTTGGGGAATGGCCACGGGCGCGTGATTCGCATCGACGACTACCACGTCGACGTGGCCCCCGAGGGTTGGATGCTGGTGATCCGGAACCGCGACGTGCCGGGCGTCATCGGCCGGGTGGGCACGCTGCTGGGCGGAGCGGGGATCAACATCGGCAGCTACCACCAAGCGCGGGTGCCGTTTCCGGGGCACGACGCGCTCGCGGCGATCACCGTGGATCAGCCGCTCATGAACGGCGTGCTCGACGAGCTCGCGAAAGTGCCGGACATCCAGCTGGTCCGGCTGGCGAACTTCGGGGACTAGCGCGATCCGCTAGGGAGCCTTCCATGAGGTCCGTGGCGCGACACGCTGCTGCGGTGCTGACCGTCGTCGCCGCGGCGCATGGCTCGGCACAGACCTCGCCTCGGCGTCAGCGCACGTATGCCAACCCGATCGACATCGACTACCGCTACAATTTCGAGCAGAAGAACCAAGGCATCTCCTACCGCTCCGGCGCCGATCCCGTCATCGTGGTGCAGCGCGGCGAATATTATCTCTTCGAGACCATCGGCGACGGCTACTGGCAGTCCCACGACCTCGGCACCTGGCGTCACATCACGCCGACGCGCTGGCCGCTGACCGACGTCGTGGCACCCGCCGCGTTGTCCGTGGGCGACACCATCTATCTCCTGCCGGCGACGACCACCCCGCTGCCGATCCTGATGCTCACGCAGCCGGCAAGCGGGCGCGTGGAATTCTACAATCGGCTGCTCCCCTCGCTGCCGCTGGCGCGCGCGCGCGAGGCGGCCGTGCTTGCCAAGCCGGACTCGGTGCAACCCGGTCCCTGGGACCCCGCCTTCTTTTACGATCCGGACACGGGCCGCTGGTTCCTCTATTGGAACTCCTCGAACGCCTATCCGCTGCATGTCATCGAGCTCGATAAGACCAAGCAGCTCGCCTACCGGGGAACGCCGAAATGGCTGTTCGGTCTCGAGCCCGAGAAGCACGGGTGGGAACGGTTCGGCCAGGACCATCGCGACACGACGACCCGGCCGTTCATCGAAGGCGCTTGGATGACCAAGTACGCGGGTCGGTATTACCTCCAGTACGGCGCGCCGGGCACGGAGTACAACGTGTACGCGACCGGCGTCTACGTCGCCGACGATCCGCTCGGCCCATTCAGCTACGCATCATACAACCCGGTCGCCTACAAGCCTGGCGGATTCGTCCAGGGCGCCGGACACGGCAACACGTTCCAGGACGTGTACGGCAATTGGTGGAATACGGGCACGCCGTGGATCGGGGTCAACTGGAACTTCGAGCGCCGCATCGGTCTGCACCCCGCGGGCTTCGACTCGGACGGCCAGATGTATGTCGACACGCGCTTCGGCGACTTCCCGCACTGGCTGCCGACGAGGCCGTGGGGCACGAGTGAGGAGCTGTTCACTGGCTGGATGCTCCTGTCATACCGCAAATCGACGACCGCATCCTCCGCGCTCGACAGCTTTCCCTCGAGCTACGTCACCGATGAGAACCCACGCACCTTCTGGGTGGCCACGCGGAGTCGTCCCGGCGAGTGGCTCACGATTGACTTGGCCCGCGCGTACGATGTGAAAGCGATCCAGGTGAACTACGCCGATTACCAGTCGGGTCTCTACGGCACCGACTCCAGCGTGGTCACGCAATTCCGCCTGCGGGCGTCGCTGGACGGCATCGAGTGGAACACCGTCGCGGACCTTTCGCGCGAGCGGCGTGATCGGCCCAACGCGTACATCGAGCTCGAGCGACCCACACGCGCGCGGTTCGTTCGGTACGAGCACATTCATGTCGGCGCTGCCAACCTGGCCATCAGCGATATCCGCGTATTTGGCAACGGCACAGGACCGCGCCCGGCGACACCCACGGGCCTGGCTGCGGTGCGCGATCGGGACGAGCGCACTGCGGTCATCACGTGGCAGCCCGTGCCCGGCGTCGTCGGCTACAACGTGCGCTGGGGCATCACACCCTCCAAGTTGTATCAGACCTACCAGCGGTTTGCCGACCAGGGGACGATGCTCGAGCTGCGGGCGCTCACAGTGGGGCAAGCGTACTGGGTGGCGATCGAGAGCTTCGACGAAAACGGCGTTTCGACACTCAGCTCGACAGTGCCGATACGTTAGGCTTGCTGAGTGAGTCGTTACTCGTAGCGCAACGACTCCACCGGGTCCACCGCCGCTGGTCGCCGCTCTTCCGCTTTTCGGTTTCCGGCGCTAGATAATGCCAACGCTCCCTCACCCTCGGAGACTCTATGCGCCCCGTTGGCCTCGCTTTCAGCCTCTCGACCTCCTTGTTGCTCTCGGTAGCCCCCGCCGTTCACGCCCAAGCTGCCCCGGCGGAAAAGCCGGCGGCGCTGAAGTGGGGCCCGGCCCCGGCCGTATTTCCCCAGGGTGCACGCATGGCAGTTGTGAGCGGCGATCCTACCAAGGCGGCGCTCTTTACCGTCGAGCTGGCGATGCCGAGCGGCTACACAATCGCGCCGCACTTCCATCCCACCGACGAGCTCGTCGAAGTCAAAAAGGGCACGCTGCTCGTCGGTATGGGTGACAAGTTCGACGCAGCGAAGACGAAGGCGATGAAGGCCGGCGACAAGAGGTCGATGGCGGCGAAGGCACACCACTTCGCCGCGGCGCAGGGCGCCACGTTCATCGAGGTGACCGGCATGGGCCCGTTCGCCCTGACCTACGTCAATCCGGCGGACGATCCACAGAAGCAGGCCGCCAAGCCCTAGCTCACTCGTACCGCAGCGACTCGATAGGGTCCACCGCCGCCGCCCGGCGGGCGGGCAGCATGCCGGCGAGGAGCCCGATGCTGATCAGGATGCCGACACAGATCAGGGCGATCGGCCAGGACAGCTTCGGGTTCAGGATGTACTGCATCGCCGGGTTGCCCTCGGTCGGGATGGCGTCGACTCCGAACACGATCAGCGCCGCCGTCACGAGCCCCACGAGCCCGCCCGACACGGCGATCGCCATGGCCTCGAACAGGAACTGCGCCATGATATGCCGGCGGCGGGCTCCGAGAGCGAGCTTGACGCCGATCTCCTGGGTCCGCTCCTTCACCACGACGTACATGATGTTGGCCACGCCGACGCCGGCGATGAGCAGGGTGAAGGCTCCGACCAGCCCCATGAAGACCTGGATGCCGAGCCCCACGGCGAGGGTCTCCTTTTCACTTTCGATGAAGTCCCACATGCCCAGGGCGCGCTCGTCCGTGGGGTCGAAGCGGTACTTCCGCCCCAGCACGCGGTAGAGCTCGGCTTTCACCAGGGGACCGCGGGAGGCGTCGTGCGGCTGCACGATCAGGTGGCTCACGAAGCGGTTTCCCCAGATGGTGCGAAACGTCGAGTATGGGACGACGGCGCGCTGGGCGTCCGGCCCGTTGTTGCTCGAGTCCTGGAACTTCTTCTTGAGCACCCCGACCACGGTGAAGGGCAGGCCGTCCACGACGACGTTCTTGCCGATCGGGTCCACGCCTTTGCCGAAGATGCGCTCCGCCAGCTCGTTGCCGAGGAACAGCACGCGCCGCTTCTGCGCCGCGTCGGCGGGGTTGATGAAGCGTCCGCCTTGCGCCGGCTCCATGTGGCGCATCGCCTCGTGATCGGGGCCGACGCCTTCGAGAAACGCGTTGGTGCGGGTCTTCCCCACCTGAAAGGCGGTGCCCCAGCGTCCGTACGAGACACTCCCGCGGTCGATGTCCGGGATGGCGCGCTCGAGCAGGTCGAGGTCTTCCTCCACGAGGCGGATTTGCCGGCCCTGACCCAGGCCGGCGAACGACTTGCTGGTCTCGCCGCCGTAGATCATGAAAATCCGCTCGCCCGCGCCCAGCAGGCCGTCCCGCACCGTGCGCTTCAGTCCCTCGCCGAACGCCAGTAGCAACACGACCGCCAATGTTCCCCACGTTACCGCGAAGAAGGTGAGGAAGGCCCGAGTACGCTGTGCCTTCAAGTCGCCGATGAATTCCTGCAGCAGGATGTAGAACATGGCTAGGTGCGCAGCGCTTCTACCGGGTCGAGCGCGGCCGCGCGCCGGGCCGGCATCAGGCCTGCGACAAAGGCGACCGCCGCGAGCAGGACGACCGTCGCCGTCAACACCGTGGCGGAAATGGTCGGGACGCCGACGAATTCTTTAATGGGCAAGCCGCCCAGGGCGGCAACGAGCCCCAGCGACAGCAGCAGCCCGAACGTCGCGCCCAGCGCTACGATCATCAGCGCCTCGGCGAAGAACTGCCGCATGATGTCGGCGCGCGTGGCGCCGACTGCGCGCCGCACGCCGATTTCACGCGTCCGTTCCCGCACCACGATGTACATGATGTTCGCGACCCCGATGCCGCCCACCAGCAGCGTGAAGCTCCCCACGATGGCAAAGAAAATGTTGAAGGCCACGAACATCTGGCCGAAGCGCGTCTCCCATTCGCTCGTGTCCCAGAACGCCAGCGCGTCCTTGTCCTTCGGATCGAACCGGTACTTACGCCCCAGCGTCTCGTACGCCCGCCGCTCCGCCTGCTTGGTGACCTCCGAGGTGCGCGCGCGATAGACGATGTTGCTCAGGAATCGGTTGCCGAACAGGGCGTAGTGCGTCGAGGCCGGAATGAAGATCCGGTCTTTGTCGCGCTCCTGATAGGAAGAGTTCTGCAGCTTGGGCCGCATCACGCCCACGACCGTAAATGGGGCGTCTCCCAGGAACACCTGCTGGCCAACCGGTGCGTCGTGCTCGAACAACAGCTTCGCCAGCTCGTCGCCCAGCACGGCTACCCGCCTCCGCTCGGCGACATCCCGATCGTTGATGAAGCGGCCGCCCGCCTCGGGGATGATGTTGCGCATGAAGCCGTACACCGGGACGATGCCGGTGACGGCGGGCGCGGCCGCCTTGACGCCGCGCCGCACCCGCGTGCTCTGCGTGATGTACTCGGGGCTGATGTACTGGATCTCGGCGACTTCGCGGGCGAGCAGCGGCACGTCCTCGGCCTGCAGCCGGATGGGGCGGCCATCGCCGAAGCCGGCGAACGGCTTTGTGGTCCGTCCGCCCCAGAGGATCACGATCCGGTCGCCCAAGCCGTGAAACCGCTTCCTGGTCTGGCGCTCCAGTCCGACCCCGAACGCCAGGAGCACCACCACGGCGACGGTGCCCCAGGCGATCCCCAGCACGGTGAGGGAGGTGCGGAGTTTCTGCGCCCGCAGGTCGGCGAAGAACTCACGCCACACGTCAGCTGATCTCGCGCGGGGGCGGCTCGATGATCGAGTCGGTTGGCTGCAGGCCCTCGAGCACCTCGATGTTGATGGCGTCCGAGAGACCGGTCTTGATGCTCCGCTCCGCGGTCTTACCGGGGCCGGTCCGGACGGTCACCAAGCTCGAGTCGTTGCGGTGGGTGATGAGCCGCTCGGGGACGTAGAGCACACTGTCGCGGCGAGCGATGATCACCTCCGCGTTGGCCGAGTAGCCGGCGCGCAGTGTGGCGCCCTCCACTTCGGTCAGGACGATCTCGATCGGAAACACCGTCGCTTGCTCCTGCTTGTGCGCCTTGAGCCAGATCTTGTCGAGCCGCCCCTTGACCGTCGCGTTGGGCAGCGCGCCGATCTTGATCGTGACCGGCATGCCCTCCTTGAGCCGGCCGACGTCGATCTCGTCCACGGTGCCCCGAAAGATCAGGTCCCGCATGGCCGCCATCCGCATCAGCACGGTGCCCGCCTGGTACGGCGTCAACGGCACGACGGGATCACCGATTTCGATCGAGTCCTCGAGGATATAGCCGTCGATGGGGGCGCGGACCACCGTCTCGACCGGTTTGCCGTTGGCCAGCACCGTCCCGCCCTCCTGCAGCGCCAGCCGCTCCTGCGCGAGCGACAGCTGCGAGCGCGCCTCGTCCACCTGCCGCTGCGCGGTCTCGAGATCGGAGGGGGAAATCAGGTTCTTGTCGCGCAGCTCCTGCTGGCGCCCCAGCTGGCGCTCGAGATTCTTGAGCTCGATCTCGCGCAGCTCGACGTTGCGGCGCAGCTCGACCATTTCCAGGGGCGTCGGGTTGGGTGAGATCTCGAGCAGCGGCTGGCCCCGCTTGACGAAGTCCCCGACTGCGGCGAAGCGCTGCCGCACCACGCCCGCTAGGATCGACTTGACGCTGACTTCGACTCGAGGCTCGATCGTGCCGACGGCGAGGGCCTTATCGACCAGGGACCCGCGGGCCACCGCCACGGCTTTCAGGCCGTCCTTCTTGTGGCCGCCCAGCCTGCCGGCGGCGGCCATGGCGCCGAGCGCCAGCACGGCGACCACGGTGACGACGGCGAACATATTGCGGCGCTTCATTTTAGGACGGCTCCGCTCGAGTGCGTGGAACGGCGTGCGTGTTCCGTACGGAGCGCATTGCCGATTGGTTCCGGGCTAGTCGGCCGCCTGCTCGCGCGGCGGCTCCTCATCGGCCAGGAGGCGGAACGACTTGACCGCACCGGTGAGCTTGTCCGCCGCCTCGGCCAGCTGGTTCGCGGACGACGCGATCTCCTCGGTCGACGCGCTCTGCTGTTCGCTCGACGCGGCGATCTCTTCGGCCGACGCGAGCAGGTTCTCGGTTCCCTCGGCCACCGAGTTGAGGCGCGCCCCGATCTCCTCGACGAGCCGCCGCATTTCCCCCGCCATGTTGGCGATCTCGCGGCTCCACACGTCGTTGGCCTCCGCCTCCGCGGCCACCGTCCCGAGCCCCTGAGCCGCCGTCTGGGCCGCTTCCCGCGCCGCGCCCGCGCCCTGGGCGAGGTGCGCCAGCCGATCGCGCGTCGCCTGCACCCGCCCCAGCACGCCGCGCACGGTGTCGGCCGTGTCGGTCGCCGCCGCGGCGGCCACCGAGGCGAGCTTGCGCACCTCGTCCGCTACGACGGCGAACCCACGCCCCTGCGGCCCGGCACGCGCCGCCTCGATGGCCGCGTTCAAGGCCAGCATGTTCGTCTGGGTGGCGACCGACTTGGCCTGGGCGACGAACTTCTGGATGTCCGCGGATGCCCGCGCCAGGGCGTCGGCCTCCGCCGCGCCCTTTCCCACCTCTTCCACCAGCTTCGCGAGCTGGGCGGTGCTCTGGTCCAGCACGTCTTTGTGCTGCTTCGCGACGCCGGCGACCGCGCTGTTGCGCCGCACCGAATCGTCGGCGCCGGCCGCGAGGATGGTCGCGATCTGGAGGATCTTGCCAGCGTCGTCCGCGGCCGCGCGCACCAGCTGCGCCTGCTCCGCGGCGCGCTTGGTCAGGTCCTGGCACGTGGCCGACATCTGCTCGGTGGACGCGCTCATCTGCTCGGTCGAGGCCGAGATCTCGGTGGCCATGGCCGCCGCTTCGTCCGCCGCCGTGCGGATGGCGCCCACCAGCCGGCGCAGTGCCACCACCATGGAATGCACGGACGAGAGCAGGTCGCCCACCTCGGCGGCCTCCGTCCGCTCGGTCGCGACTGTGACGGACAGGTCGCCGCCCGCCACCCGACTCGCGATCGCTCCCGCCGCCTTCACCGGCTCCGTGACGCGCCGGTTGAGCCGCCGCCAGAACACGAACAGCAGCGTGAGCGCGGCACCGAACAGGGCCACGGTCCAGAGCACGATGTTCGTCGCTGTGGTGCGCGCCACGGCGTAGGCCGCGCGCTCGGGCTCGCGGAACACGACCCACCATTTCCCGTTCGTGGTCGGCACCGTGATGACGAGATCCGCACTCCCTCCCGGCCCGACCACGCGCGCCGTGGCGGGGCGCGATTGCCGCGGGATGTCCGCCGCCTGCGGCAGCGGGCGCAGTAGCTCGGCCGAGTCTGGCGTGACGATGCGGCGGCCCTGGGCGTCGACCACCTCGAGCCGCACGCCGCCGGGCAGGTCGGCGGCGGCGAGGAGCCGCGACAGCCGATCCAGCGCAAACACGGCCTTGAGGACGCCTACCGGGCGCGCCACGCGCGGCGCGCGGATGGCGATGTCGTATTCGAGCGACACCACGGCCGCCGACGAGTCGTAGCGGGGCGGGCCCTCGTACCCTCCCGTCTTCACGGCCTGCTGCCACCACTCCTCGTCCGACTGCACGAAGTCCGAGGTGCGGTCGGACGCGAGCACGTTGTACCCGTGGCTTTCGGTGAAAAAGAGCTCGGCGAAGTCGGAGTGCTCCGCATAGCCGCGCAGGTAGGCGGCGAGATCCGGATCGCCGCCCAGCTCACGCCGCTGATTGAACATCCGCTCCAGGGTGGGGATGTCGAGCTGTGGCAGGCGCTGGCGCACCGCGGACTGGGACGCGTCGAGCGCGGCGCGGACCACGGCAGGCGAGCCCGCCAGCGCCTCGGCTTCGTGGCGGCGCTCGCGCAGATACAGATCGACCAGCGATGCGACGTGCGTCGCCAGGTCCTGGCCGCGGGCGTTCGCCTGCTGCTCGACGATCCGGCCGGCGCTGCGGCTCGAGAGGATGGCAAACCCCGTCACCAAGACGAGGGCCACGGCCGCCCCCGTCACCAGGAAGCTCTGCCGGAGCTGCGGGGTGCGACTGGACATGATGCGGGTTGGAAGCGAAGCTACGCAGGGTTACCCAGTTGAGCAAGCCTGTTTAATTTCATGGACTTATGACTCAGGTCCCGGCGTACGACCCGCAGCTGGTCGAGGCCAAGTGGCAGGAGCGCTGGGCGCGGGAGCACACCAACGAGCCCGACCTGAACCGAGCGCGCCGGCCGTTCTACAACCTCATGATGTTCCCCTACCCGTCGGCCGAAGGGCTGCACGTGGGGAACATGTTCGCGTTCACCGGCGCCGACATCTACGGGCGGTTCAAGCGGCTGCAGGGGCACGACGTGTTCGAGCCCATCGGGTTCGACGCGTTCGGCATCCACTCGGAGAACTACGCGCTCTCGGTGGGGATCAATCCGGCCCAGCTCATCCCGAAGAACATCGAGACCTTCCGCCGGCAGCTGCGCCGGTTCGGCGGCATGTTCGACTGGCGGCACGAGCTCTCCACCACCGACCCGCGCTACTACAAGTGGACGCAATGGATCTTCCTGCAGCTGTTCGCCGCGGGGCTGGCGTTCCGCAAGAAGGCGGCGGTCAACTGGTGCCCCAAGGACATGAGCGTCATCGCGAACGAGCAGGTGATCAACGGCTACTGCGAGCGCCACCCGGACACCAAGGTCGAGCAGCGCTTTCTGGAGCAGTGGTTCTTCAACATCACGAAGTACGCGGAGCCCCTGCTCGAGAACCTCGACCGGCTCGACTGGTCGGATTCCACCCGTACACTGCAGCGCAACTGGATCGGACGCAGCGAGGGCGCGGAGCTGATTTTCGAGACCCCGGCCGGCGCGAAGATCCCCGTGTTCACCACCCGTCCCGACACCGTGTTCGGCGCCACCTACCTCGTGCTCGCCCCCGAGCACCCGCTGGTGGACCGGCTCACGGCCGACGAGCAGCGGCGCCAGGTGAACGCCTACCGGCGTGAGATGCAGGGCAAGGACGTCGTGTCCCGCCGCGTGGGTGACAAGACCAAGAGCGGCGTGTTCCTCGGCTCCTACGCCCGCAATCCGGCCACCCGTGAGGCGATCCCCATCTGGATCGCGGACTACGTGCTCATGGAGTACGGCACCGGGGCGATCATGGCCGTCCCGGCCCACGACACGCGGGACTTCGAGTTCGCGACCCAATTCAAGCTGCCCATCCGCGAGGTGGTGCGCACCGGTGAGCCGCTTCCGAGCGTCACGCAGGACGGCATGCTCGTCAACTCCGGCGAATTCAGCGGGCTGTCGTGCCGCGACGCGCAGCGGCGTATCGTGGCCTGGCTCGAGGAGCGGGGGCTCGCCACGCCCCAGGTGCAGTACCGGCTGCACGACTGGTGCATCTCACGCCAGCGCTACTGGGGACCACCCATCCCGATCATCTATTGCGACGCCTGCGGACCGGTGGCGGTGCCGGAGCGGGACCTCCCGGTGGAGCTGCCGTTCATCCAGGACTTTCGCCCCGATGCGAGCGGGGTCTCGCCGCTCGCGCGCCACAAGGAGTGGTACTTCGTGAAGTGCCCGCAGTGCGGCGCCCAGGGCCGGCGCGAGACCGACGTGTCCGACACGTTCCTCGACTCGGCGTGGTACTTCCTGCGCTACCCGTCGACCGAGTTCGACGACCGGCCGTGGGACCCGGCGCGCACCAAGGCGTGGCTGCCGGTGTCGAGCTACATCGGCGGCAACGAGCACGCCGTGCTGCACCTGCTCTATTCCCGCTTCATCACGATGGTGCTGCACGAGCTCGGGAAACTGTACTTCGACGAGCCGTTCCCGAAGCTCCGCGCGCATGGGCTGATCATCAAGGATGGCGCGAAGATGTCCAAGTCGCGCGGCAACGTGGTCATTCCCGACGCCTACATCCAGAAGTGGGGCGCCGACACGCTGCGCATGTACCTGATGTTCCTCGGGCCGTTCCAGGAGGGCGGCGACTTCCGCGACACCAGCATCATCGGGGTACGGCGCTTCCTCGACAAACTGTGGACCACGGCCCACGAAGCGACCCGTCTGACCCCGGGCGCCAGCCCGGGGCTCCCGTCAGTCGTCGAGCGCAAGCTGCATCAGACAATCAAGAAGGTGACGACGGACACCGAGCGGCTCGACTACAATACGGCCATCTCGGCGATGATGGAGTACCTCAACACGGTGCGCGACGAGCATGTCGCGGCACGGGACGCCATCGAGCCGCTGATCGTGATGGTGGCACCGTACGCGCCGCACCTCGCCGAGGAGCTGTGGTCGCTGTTCGGACACGACCGCTCGATCTTCACGGCGGCCTGGCCGGCGTTCGACGAGCGGCTCGCCGCCGCGGGCGACGTGGAGGTGGTGGTGCAGGTGAATGGCAAGGTGCGGGGCCGGGTGACGGTGGGCCGCGGCGCGAGCGAGGCGGAGGTCGTCGCGCTGGCGATGCAGGACGAGTCCGTGCGGAAATTTGTCGACGGGAAGCAGCTAAGAAAGACGGTGTACGTACAGGATCGCCTGCTTAACCTGGTGGTCTAGAGCACCTTCGCGATCACGTCGCCGACGACGTACCCGACGCCCGCCACGCCCAGGCCCACCACGAACATGTCGATCCCGCTGCGGATCACGCCCCGGCCCGTGAAAAAACTGCGCGCCGCCCCGACCGCGAAGTGGGAGAGCATGGCGATGGCGAACGCGGTCCACGCGGCCGCCGGCCCGCTCAGCACCAGGAACGGCGCCACCGGAATGAGCGCCCCGACCGCCGTGGACGCCCCCGTGACCCATCCTTCTTTGAACGGGGTCGCGTGCGCCTCCCCGATCTTGAGCTCCTCGCGCACCTGCTCGTCCAGGGCTCGCTGCGAGTCGCGCATCACCTCGGCGGCCATCTGGCGCGCGATCCCCGCCTCGATGCCCTTGGTCTGATAGACCAGGGCGATCTCTTCTTCCTCCACTTCGGGCATGATGCGGATTTCTTCTTTCTCCATGGCGATCTCGTGGTCGTACACCTCCTGCTCGCTCTTGGCCGCGAGGTACCCCGACGCGCCCATCGAGAGCGCGTCCGCGATCATGCCGGCGAGTCCCGAGAGCAGCACGATGTGCGGCGTGACGGCGGCGCCGATCACGCCCGCCACCAGACCAAAGTTGGCGGTCAGGCCGTCGTTGAACCCGTACACGACGTTGCGCAGGAACCCGCCCGACCCCGTGTTGTGCCATGGCTCCGCCGCCCGGCCCGCCAGGTTCGCCAGCGTCTCGGCGTGGGCCGCCGATTCCTTCGCGAGCTTGAGCGACACCTCGCGCGCGTCGGCGAAGGTGGCCCGCTTGTGCAGGTCCATGTAGCCCTTCACCTCCTGCCCCTCCTCGCGCAGCAGCAGCGGCAGCAGGTAGCCGGGCCCGAAGCGCCGCCCGAACCAGGCGCGCAGTCGCGCGTTCACCGACGGCCGCGGGCGGCCCACCGGATGGCCGTGCTCCGCCAGCAGCTTCTCCCACATCTGCACGTGCCGCTCTTCCACGCCGGCCAGCTTGATGTACACGTCCTTGCGCTTCGGCTCCGGCTCCTGGCCCGCGAGCACGAGGTACAGGTAGGCGGCGTCGTATTCGTCCTGCCAGTGGTGCAGCCAGTTGTGGAGGGTGGGTCGGTCGAGAGGCATCCCGGAAGATAGCTGCAACTCTCCTAATAGCAATCGGTTAGAAGGCGTCACGAAGAGGCGTCACGCAACGACGTCGCGGACATACGGTGGCCTACGCCGTTCCGCCACGCCGTTCTCGTGACGCCTTTCCGCGACGCCTTACGTACTCGACGCATCTATGTAATTCAGGAGATGACCATCTCACTCGCCGTCCCCGACATTCTCGTTGCCCGGGCCAAGTCCGGCGACCTGGAGGCGCTGGAGGCGCTGTACCGCGCCTTCGAAACGCCGGTGTACAGCCTCGCTCTCCGGATGCTGCGCAGCCCGGAGGACGCGGAGGACGTGCTGCAGGAGACGTTCCTCGAGGTGGTGCGGAGCATCAAGCAGTACCGCGGGGAAGGACACTTGTGGGGGTGGATCCGGCAGATCGCGGCGTCGAAGGCCCTGATGCGGATCCGGCGCAACCAGGTGCGCGCCACGGAGGAGCTGCACGAGGAAGCGGCGGCCGGACCAGGAGGCTCGGGCGTGCCGGCGCGGGTCGACCTGGAGCGCGCCTTCGAGCGGTTGAGCGAGACGTCGCGCGCCGTGGTGTGGCTGCACGACGTCGAAGGGTACACGCACGAGGAGATCGCGGAGCAGATGGGTCGGACGGTGAGTTTTTCCAAGTCGCAGCTGGCGCGGGCGCACGCGCGCCTGCGGGGCATGCTGGAGGATGAAGGAGCGGCATCATGATGCATTGCACGATGGACGATCTGTTGGCGCTGCAGGCGGGCGAGGCCTCCGCCTGGGCACGCTCGCACGCCGAGGTGTGCGCGGCGTGCCGGGCGGAGCTCGATGCGCTGTATCAGCGCGTGGCGCAGCTCAAGGCCCTGCCGACCCGGCGCCCCCCGCGGGATCGCTGGCCCGTGGTGCGCGATGCGGTGCTCGCGCGGCGCCGGCGCCGCAGCCGTTGGGGGGCATGGAGCGTGGCGGCGGCGGCGACGGTAGCCGGGCTGCTCGTGTTCCGGCCGTTCGGCACCGGGCAGGCAAACGCCGCAGATCTCGCTTCGATCAAGCGGGAATCGGCGACGCTCGAGCAGCAGCTCGAGCGCTACGACCCCGACGCGCGGGTGATGAGCGGCCGGGCGGCGGCGGTCGCGGCCGCGCTGGAAGATCGCATTGCCGTCATCGACGGCGAGCTCGCCCGCTTCGGGCCGCCGGACGCGCAGCCGCGTCCGGCGGAGCTCGTCAAACTGTGGCAGCAGCGGGTGGATCTCATGCAGCAGCTGGTGGGGGTTCACGTGACGCGGGCCGCTTACGTGGGGCTCTAGGGCTCCGGAGGGATTTCACATGCAACGTCAGTCGTTGGTCATCGCCGCCGTCGCGGCTCTGTGGGCGGGCGGACTCGTGGCGCAGGAGCCCGCACCGGCGTCCCCCGCCCGGCCGCCGCGGGTGGCCCGGGCGCCGCGCGCGTTCGCCTTTTCATTCAGCGACAGCCACGGTCGGATCGGGGTGCTGGTGCGGACCGATGCGAGCGCGGAGAGCGACAAGGTCGGGGCCAAGATCGAGGCCGTGACGCCGGGCAGTCCGGCCGAGAAGGCGGGCCTCAAGGTGGGTGACGTCATCACCAAGTTCGCCGGCACGTCGCTCGGAGGCATCAAGGCGGAAGACGAGGATGAGTCCGGCCCGGGGCGCAAGCTCGTCGCCCTCGCCCGCAAGCTCGAGCCCGGTGACACCGTGCGCATCGAGTACCGCCGCGGGTCCGACATCAAACAGGCGACGCTCGTCGCGGAGGATCTAGACGGCGCCATGCGGATGGACATGCCGGGCCCCATGGTCGCGATGCCGCACATGCCGGGGATGGACTTCGAGTGGTTCGGGGAGCCGTGGGGCGACCTCGAGCTGGTGAGCCTGAACCCGGATCTCGGGGACTACTTCGGCACGAAGGACGGCATCCTGGTGGTGAAGGCGCCCGCGGATTCGACCCTGCCCCTCAAGGGCGGGGACGTGATCCTGTCGATCGGCGGGCGGAAGCCGACCAGCCAGTCCCACGCGATGCGCATCCTGCGGTCGTACGAGGCGGGGGAGTCCGTGTCGATCGATATCCTGCGCAAGCAGAAGCGGATGTCGCTCACGTGGAAGGTGCCGGAGGCCAGGGCGCATCGCATGCGCCACGAGCTGGAACGCAAGATGCGCGAGGAGCAGAGCAGCCTGCGGCAGCTGCTGCGGCAACAGCAGGACGAGGCGCGACGACTGTTGCGGCGCGTGACGCGCTTGCAGCGCGTTTGATCAGGAGACGCGGCGCGCCGGCAGCACCTGGTCGAAGGCGCTGAACTCGAACGGCTTGGGCACACAGGGGCGGCCGGTGGACGAGAGGAAATTGCGCACCGTGTCGTCCACCAGCTGCCCGGTGGTGAAAATCACGCGCTCCGCGTAGGACGGATCGCGCGCCTTGAGCTCCCCGAACAGCTGCTCGCCCGAAAGATCGGGCATCCGCATGTCGATGATCACCGCGTCGAAGGCGTCTTCGCGCATCCGGGCGAGGGCTTCGCGGCCGCTGGCGGTCGTCTCCACCTCGTGGCCCCGGCCGGACAGATAGCGCTGCAGCGCGACCCGGACCGAGGCCTCGTCGTCCACCACCAGCACGTGCAGCCGGTCGGTCACGGGCTGCACTAACGGCGTGCTCGGGAAGTCCCCCGTGGCGCGCGGCGCCACGACCGGTAGCTCGATCACGAACCGGGCGCCCCCCTGGGGGGCGTTCTCCGCCCAGATGCGCCCCTCGTGCTCCCGCACGATGCCGAGCGAGATGGAGAGGCCCAGACCCGTGCCGGACCCGGTGGGCTTGGTGGTGAAGAACGGATTGAAGATTCGCTCGAGCAGATTGGGGGGGATGCCCGGGCCCGTGTCCTCGACCTCGGTGCGGATGAGCGCGCCGGCCTGGCGCGTGCGCACCGTGAGCCGCTGCTGGTCCCGCTCCGCCCGCTCCATCGCCTGCTCGGCGTTGGTGATCAGGTTCAGGAACACCTGCTGCAGCTGGTGCGCGTCGGCCATGGTCTCGGGGGCCTGGTCGTCGTAGTCGCGCTGCACGTCGATCCCCCGCACCCGCAGCTCGTATCCCCGCAGCTCGAGCGTGTCGTCCAGCACCTGGTTCACCGACGTGGGTGAGCGCTCCGGCTTGTGCTGGCGCGCGAACGTGAGGAGGTTCTGCACGATGCGCGAGGCGCGCCGGGCTTCGGCGTAGATCATCTCGGCCGCGGTGCGCTGATCGGGCGGGAAGCGCTTTTCACTCAGCAGCAGCTGGGCGAAGGCCGAGATCCCCGCGAGCGGGTTGTTGAGCTCGTGCGCTACGCCGGAGACGAGCTGCCCGATGGCCGACATCTTTTCGGACTGGATCAGCTGCTCCTGCAGCATCTTCTGGTCGGTGACGTCGCGGATGACGCACAGGACTTCTTCGTCGAGCTGCGGCGTCGAGTAGGTCACCTGAATGGTCCGGACTTCACCGTCCTTCCGGTAGAAGGCAGTCTCGAACAACCCCGTCTCGCCCCCCAGCGCCCGTTGATAGTGGGTCAGGGCCCGGGGAAGCTCGTCGTCCGGGAACAAGGGAGCGAAAAACATCCCTAGCAGCTCCTCGCGGCGGTAGCCCGAGATGATCTCGGAGGCGTGGTTGACAGTGGTGAACCGGCCGGTTGCGTCCAGGGTAACGATCGCATCCGACGCCGACTCGAACAGATGGCGATAGCGAGCCTCGGAGCGGCTGAGTGTTTCCTGTGCCCGCTTCTGCTCGGTGATGTCGCGCAGCGTCGCCACGGCCCCGATCAGCTCGCCCTCGACCACGAGCGGTGTCGTGGACACGGCGACCACCCGCTCCTCGCCGCTCGCGCTCACGACCTTCGTCTCGTAGTGCTGCTCCTCGCCCTGGAAGGCCAGCTGCTCGTGCTCGGCGACATTGGCGCGCTCGCCGGGCGCGACCAGGTCGTCGATGGGGGTTCCCGGCAGGTCCTCGAGCGGCCGGCCGAACAGATCGGCCGCGGCGCGGTTGGCCGTGAGCGCCCGCCGATCCGGGCCCGTGACGATCACCGCGTCGGCGAGCGCGGCCACGATTTCGGCCGCGATGCGCTGCGAATCAAGCGGGCGCTGGGGCGCCGTCTTGGAGGACGGCACGGGAGATCGCAGCCCGCGCGCGGGCGTAGCGCGCCGGCCTTTGCTCATGAGTCGTACGAGGCCACCATGGCATCCTTCATCAGGTCCAGGCTCTTGAGGGCCGACTCGGTCACTCCCCGCGGCGCCTCGCCGCGCTTCACGCAGCCCTTGATGATCTCCAGGGCGTGGATGGGATGCTCATCGTCGTACTTGGCGTGCTCTTCCAGCCACCACCGCCCGCGCGGCCCGATCTTCTCGTTCTTGGCGAGCCCGCGCAGCGCCTTCTCGGAGATCTTCTGCGCCACGCCCTCCACGGCGTAGTTGGTCGCGGACACGGCCGCGCCGAACGTCGCGCCGCGGCACATCTCGGTCAGATAGGCGTGAAATTCCTTCACTTCGGGGATCATCGGCTCGGGCACCTGGAACCGCGCCTTCGGGACGTTAAAGCCATCTCCCATGGCGCGCCACATCGCGTCGTGTCGCTTCTCGACGCGGATGTTGTCCCGGAAGAACACCTTGCCGTCGTCCGGCGAGCGGTCCAGCAGCACCTGCAGCCACTGGGGAAAGTCACGGATGATCGGGTAGAACGCCACGAGGAAGTTCTGGATCTGGCCGTCGACCAGCTCGTTCTCCGAGGCGTGCACGATCACCGGCGTGTCGAGGATCGCCTCGCGTCTGGGATCCAGTGTGGCATCCAGGTCGGCCACCCAGGCGGGGTGGGGGGTCACCTGCACGGACATCGAAGCTCCTTCCGGGCGCGCGGGCTAAGGGAAACAGGGTTAGCGCGGGCTCCAAATGTACCACCCCGCTCCCCCTGCACAAGTTCATGCGGCCTTGGAACTTGTGTGAAGTGCGACGGGATTGCTGTGAGCGGTGTTACGACCGATTGACACGATATATCGTCACGGTATATCTTCACGTTACATCGCATAGCACCGAGGAGACAATGACGCGACAGTTCGGATGGGATGGCTTCGCCTTCGGCTTCGGCCCCCGGGCGTTCTTCTGGGGCGGGCCGCGCGGGCGGCGCCGCCAGTGGTTCGAATCGGGTGACATGAAGTATGTGATCCTCAAGCTCCTCAAGGACAAGCCGCGCCACGGCTACGAGGTAATGAAGGAGCTGCAAGAGCAGCTGCACGGCTGCTACTCTCCCTCCCCCGGAACCGTCTACCCCACGCTGCAGTGGCTCGAGGACGAGGGGTTGGTGAGCTCCAAAGAGGTCGAGGGGAAGAAGGTGTACGAAATCACTGCTGCGGGAACGCGCTTTCTCGAAGAGCATCGCGACGTGGTGGACGACATTTTCGAGCGGGTCCGCGACGCCGTGGATCGCACGTTGGGCGGTGGCATGATCGAAGTCAACCGCGCCGCCGCACGGCTGGTGCGCGCCGTGTACCGCGCCGGCTGGAAGGCGCGCGACGAGGCCACCCGACGCACGCTGGTGGAGCTGCTCGACCGGATGCGAGGCGAGGTCGAGGCCCTGGGGGACGCGAAGACGTCGGCTTAGGGCGCGACGATCGTCGCGCGGGTGATCGAGTCGAGGCGGGGGAACGCGGCCGCGAGGTACGCGTTTCCCCGCGCTTCAATTTGCGCCTGATCGGGCCGCTCGCCGTAGCCCGCGTAGATGTGATCCACCACGTCCATCCCTTCGACCACGCGACCCAGGGGTGCGAAGCCCATGCCGTCGAGGCGAATGTTGTCGCGGTAGTTGATGAACAGCTGCGTGGTGCGCGTGTTCGGCCCCGCGGTGGCGAAGGTGAGCGTGCCGCGGGTGTTATGCTGGGTCACCGGATCGTCCGGGATAGTGGCCGGGCGCCAGCGGGCCGACACCGCCGGATCGCCGCTCAGCCCGAATTGGACGACGAACCCCGGGACCACGCGGAAGAAGCGCCCTCCGTCGTAGAACCCTTGCCGCACGAGGTCGTAGAGTCGGTCCGCGCCGTGCGGCGCCCAGGCGCGCGTCACCTCGACGACGAAGGGGCCGGCGCTGGTCACGAACCGCACGCGGAAGCTCGCCGCGGCTGTCGCGGTCGCCTTTGCCTGCGCCGGCTCCCGGTCGGACCGGCCACACCCGGCCAGGAGTGCCACGATCATCATCCAGTGTGGTCTCATAGGTCACCGTGACGTGCCGAGCTCGGCCTGGTGCTCGATGACCTGCCCGACCAGCCCATAGCGACGCGCCTCCTCGGCCGAGAGCCAGAAGTTGCGGCGCGTATCTTCTTCGATGCGCTCGAGCGGCTGCCCGGTCTGCTGCGCGAAGACGCGGTTCAACCGATCGCGCATCTTGAGTATCTCGCGCGCCTCGATCTCGATGTCGCTCGCGGACCCACCCGCCCCGCCCGCCGGCTGGTGCAGCAGAAAGCGCGTGTTGGGGAGGCAGTAGCGGTCCTCGCGCGGCACGGCCACGTAAATCAGGGCCGCGATGCTCGCCACCCATCCGGTGCCCACCATCCGTACCCGCGGGCTCAGGAACCGCACCAGGTCGTGGATCGTGTCGCCCGCTTCCACGTGCCCACCCTGGGAGTTGATGAACACCGTGATGTCGTCGCTCGATTCGCCGGCCATGGCGAGCAGCTGCGCGGTGACGTTCGCCGCCACGCGCTGCGTGATCTCACCCGTGAGAATCACGATGCGGGCGCGGAACAGGCGCTCGGCCACGAGGTTGTGAGTCGGGGCGAGGGACGGCTCGAGGGGACTCAGCTCTTCCATCGGGACTCCGGGGTAGGGGTCAGCGCGAGCGAGCGGCGCCGGCGCAGCTCGACCAGCGCCCGCGTCGCGTACACGCGCGTCATCTGCTTGCGCCACGACAGATCGAAGTCGGTGTTGTCCAGGGGCTTGGCGGGGCGATAGGCGGCGGCGGCTGCTGCTGCGATCGCGTCGTCCGACAAGTCGGTTCCCGCGAGCGCGGCACCGGCCTCGGGGACCTCCTGCGGCGAGCTCGCCACGCCGCCCAACACGATACGTGCCTCCGCCACCCGTCCCTGCTCCCTCGTCCCTCGTCCCGCTTCCCATCTCACCCACGCCGCCACGCCGAGCACCGGAAAGTCGAACGCATCGCGGCGCCGCAGCTTGTGGTACACCGCGTCCCACCCGTCCGGCCGCGGCAGCCGCACCGCGCTGAGGATCTCCTCGGGCTGCTTGGTCAGATAATTGATGCCGTCGTTGTGATAGAACCGCGCCGCTGGCACGACGCGCTCGCCGCCCGGACCGACGAGCACGTAGTCCGCGGCCAGCGCCACCATCACGGGGGCCACGTCGGACGAGCTGACGGCCCAGCACCGCGGGGACGAGGGTGCCACCCAGCAGATGTGCCCGTCCTTCTTCATGCAGAAGTCGATCGCCTGGCGCCACTCGTACGTCTGATTGTAGTAATTGCAGCGCGTGTCGAGGCAGAGATTTCCCCCGAGGGTTCCCATGTTGCGGAGCAGCGGGGTGCTCACAAGCGCGGCCGCATGCGCGACAGTGTCGTAATGCTGACGCATGGTCGGGTGCGCTATCAGATAGCTCAATGTCACGCATGCCCCAACGACGCATCCCGCATCCCGCACTTCGCATCCTGCGAGCTCCGGAATCCCCATCAACGAGATCACGGTGCGCGGCTCCTGGTGGCGGCGCTTCATGTTCGGGTACAGATCCGTCCCGCCGGCGACATACATGCCGTCGGGGCCCGCGTCGGCTTTCATCGCGAGCGCTTCTTGGAGCGTGCGTGGTTGCAGGTACGTGAACGACGGAAGTCTGAGCATCAGGGCCTTGCCGCCTTTGCCGCTCGTTGCCGCCCCTTGCCGCCTTTGCCGCTCTCTACCGCCTTTCCGTCTCCCCCCTCCCAGGGCGGCGGCACCCGCGTCGGCTCGGGCCAGGGAATCTCGGGGAAGCTCTTGGGCCCGACCCGTCCCTCTTCTCCCTTTCCTTTTGCGCGTAGGGCCTTGAACACCTTCTCCGGTGTGATCGGCACCTCGTCGATGCGCACACCGACCGCGTCGTACACGGCATTCGCCACGGCGGGCGGTACGGGCAGCAGGGGACCCTGCCCGCACTCCTTGGCACCGAACGGGCCGTTCGGGTCGGGGTCTTCGACCACGTAGGTCACCACGTCGCACATCTCGAGCGTGGTGGGGCTCTTGTACTCGAGCAGGCTGGGAATCTTGTGCACCACGTTGCGGTTGCCGCGGTACGCCATCTCCTCCATCAGCGCCTCGCCCAGCCCCATGTACACGGAGCCTTCGATCTGCCCCATCACGGTCGCGGCGTTGATGGCTCGCCCCACGTCGTGCGCGATCCAGATCTTGGGGACGCGGACGATGCCCGTGGCCGGGTCCACATCCACCTCCGCCACGCAGGCGCTGTAGGAGTACGCGGGTGACGGGCCGACGCCCGCGCCGCGGTATTCCCCGGGGGAGGGGGGCGGCGTATACGAGCCCACCGTGCCCACCGTTCCCTCCGCCGCTTCGGCGAGCCGTACGGCGTCCGCAAACGAGAGTCCCGGCTCGGGACGCTCCAGGTCGAACACCCGGCCGTCCGCGAATCCGACGCGTTCGACGGGTACTGCGAGCTGCGCGGCGGCATGTCTGGCAATCAGCGCGCGCGCCCGTTCGGCCGCCTGGATCGCCGCGTGACCGGTCATGAGGGTGACCCGGCTCGAGTAGCTGCCCAGATCGACGGGCGTGAGGTCGGTGTCGCCCGTGACCACCGCGATGTCGAACGGGTTGATACCGAGCACCTCCGCGACGATCGCGGCGAGGATGGAATCGGAGCCCTGCCCGATCTCGGTCGAGCCGCAGAACACCGTCACTCCGCCGCCGCGGTCGCACTTGAGCTGCACGCCGGAATGCGGCATGGCATTCCAATAGATCGGCAGCCCCGCGCCCGTGATGTAGGACGAGCACGCGAGGCCGATCCCCTTTCCGAGGGGCAGTTTCTTGAACTTGTCCTTCCAGCCCGAGCCCTGGACGACCTTGTCGATGCAGCGCCCCAGTCCCATCGTGCCGACGCGCAGCCAGTTGGCGGTGAGCGAGTTGGGCGGGACCAGATGCCTGAGCCGGAGCTCGGCGGGATCGAGCCCGAGCTGCTCGGCGATCTTGTCGAGGTGGACCTCGAGCGCGAAGCGCGGCTGGGGAGTCCCGTGCCCCCGCTTCGGACCACACGGAGGCTTGTTGGTGAACGCTCGTGCGCCCTGGAACGTGTAACGGGGAACGTGATACGTGACCGTCTGCAGCGCCCCCGTGTAGTACGTGCTCGCCACCCCGTAGGACCCGTACCCGCCGCCGTCGAGCAGCGATCTGAAGTGCATGCCGGTGATGGCGCCGTCTTTCTTCACGCCCGTCTTGACCCACATCAGCGTGGGGTGACGCCCGCGGTGGCAGTAGAACACTTCCTCGCGCGTGAGCGTGATCTTCACGGGCCGACCGGTGACCATGGCCAGCTTGGCCGCGACGATCTCGTGACTGAAGGGGTCGCTCTTGCCGCCGAACCCGCCTCCGTTGGGGCAGGCGATAACGCGGATCCGCGCCGGTGAGAGCTCGAGCACCTGGGCAAGCGCGCGGTGCACGTAGTGGGGCGTCTGGGTGGAGCTCCACAGGGTGACCTTCCCGTCGGCCGACCAATCGGCCACCGCGGCGTGCTGCTCCATCGGGAGGTGCGTGCTGCCCTCGAAGAAAAAGGTGTCTTCGCGCACCAGGTCGGCGTCTCGAAACCCCTGCTCCACGTCGCCGAACTCGAGGTGAATCAGCTTGTGCAGGTTCCCCAGGTCGCCGTACTCGTGGATGCGGGGCTCGGGGTGGGCGAGCGCGTCTCGGGCGTCGGTGACGGGGCGCAGCGGCTCGTACTGGACGGCGATGCGGCCGAGCGCCGCGGCGGCCGCCTCCTCGCTGGTCGCCGCCACGGCCGCCACGGGATCGCCCACGAACCGCACCTTGTCGAGGGCAAGCGCGTGCTCGTCCTGACTGACCGGGAGGATTCCAAACGGGATGGGGAGGTCCTTGCCGGTGAGCACGGCCTTGACGCCCGGGAGCGCGGCGGCGTGCGACGCGTCGATCGAGACGATGCGGGCGTGGGGATGAGGGCTGCGCAGTAGTTTCGCGTACAGCATCCGGGGCAGAAACAGGTCGTCCGCGAACTTCGTGGCGCCCGTCACCTTGGCCGTCGCGTCGACCTTGCGGAGTGCCTTGCCGACGACGCGCAGCTCAGCGCTGCCCATACAGCGTCTCCGGCGCCGGCTCGGCGGGCTCGCCGCGCATGCGAGCGGCCGCCAATTCGACCGCCTCGTAGATCTTGATGTAACCGGTGCAGCGGCACAGGTTGCCCGCCAGAGCGTGCCTGATGTCGTCCCGAGTGGGGCGGGGGGTTTCGGCGAGCAGGGCCTCGGCGGCGAGCAGGAACGCGGGGGTGCAATAGCCGCACTGCGCCGCGCCCAGCTCGGCGAAAGCGTCCTGCAGCGGGTGCAGCTTGCCGCCGGCGGCCATCCCCTCGACCGTCCGCACGCGCCGTCCCGCGCAGGCGAGGCCGAGCACCAGACAGGAGAGCACCGGCGTGCCGTCGACCAGCACGGTGCACGTGCCGCACTCACCCAGCTCGCAGCCGTGCTTGGTGCCCGTGAGGCTCAGGTCCTCGCGCAGCACCTCGAGCAGGGTCTTGTGCGGCGCGAAGGCCACCTCGACGGACTCGCCGTTCACGTCGAGCGCGATCTTCGTCTTGGCATCAGGGACGGGCATGGTTCCGAAACGTAATCTTGATAACCGCGTGGTGGGGAGCCAGCTTTCCGCCTCCCAAGCTCGGCGGGTGTCAATGCGCCTGGTCTACCGAATGCTCGGTCTCGCGTTGCTCGTGTCCGCCGGTCGGTCGGTCCGCCTGGCCGCCCAGGACTACCGCGCCCAGGCGCTCCGCATCCTCAAGACGGTCCCGCTGATCGACGGCCACAACGACATCCCCGACGCCATTCGCGCCCGTGGCGGACTCGACTCCGTGGACTTCGCCGTGCTACAGCCGAAGCTCATGACCGACACCCCGAAGCTGCGCGCGGGCGGCGTGGGGGCGCAGTTCTGGGCGGCGTACGTGCCCGTCACGACCATGGACTCCGGGCCCCATCCGGCGGTGTACGCGCTCGAGCAGATCGATCTGATCAAGCGCCTGTGCGCGAAGTATCCGCGCGACCTCGCGATGGCCTATCGGGCCGCGGACGTCGAGCGGAACTTCACGGCGGGGAAGATCTCCTGCCTGATCGGCATCGAGGGTGGCCACGCCATCGAGAATTCGCCCGGCGCGCTGCGGATGTTCGCGGCGCTGGGCGTGCGCTACATCACCCTCACACACTGGCGCAGCCTGTCGTGGGCGACGGCCTCCACCGACACCGCGCGCCGCGGTCTCTCGGCGTTCGGGCGCGACGTGGTGCACGAGATGAACCGCCTCGGGATCGTGGTGGATCTCTCCCACGTGAACGATGCCACGATGTCGGACGCGCTGCATGCGACGCGCGCCCCCGTGATGTTTTCCCACTCGTCGGCCCGCGCGCTGACCGGCCATGCGCGCGACGTGCCGGATTCGATTCTCAAGCTCGTACCGGCGAACGGCGGCATCGTCATGGTGAATTTCAACCCCGGCTTCGTGTCCGAGGCGGTGCGGGTGTATGAGGACAGTATGGAGGCGCGCGCCCGGGCGTTACGCGCCGCTGGCGTGGAGGCGACGAGCATCGCGGAATCGACCAAAGTGTGGGCGGCACGCACGCCGAAAGCGACGCTGGCGCAAGTGGCGGATCACATCGAGCACATCCGCGCCGTCGCCGGCGTCGACCACGTGGGGCTCGGCTCCGACTTCGACGGCATCACCGAGGTCCCCGTCGGGCTCGAGGATGTCTCCAAGTTTCCCGACCTGATCGCCGAGCTGTTGCGGCGGGGGTGGAGCGAAGCGGACGTGCGGAAGATGGCGGGGCTCAACGCGCTGCGGGTGCTCCGGGCCACCGAGCAGGTGGCGGCGAAACAGTAGGTTGGAGCGCCTGCGCAGCAAGTAACATCCCACAACACCCGGGTCGCGTTGCGCGGCTGCAGCACGGCGAGCCTCGGTGACGGGGGTTCCCAACCCGGAATACGCGAAAGCAATCCGTAGCGCGCGTGCGGCACTCGGTTTGCATGCCGCATGTCGGCAACAGTTTCCCATCCGATTTCCCGACGCGACGATGTCAGCAGTTGCGATTGAGCCACGCCCGCCTCCTCCGAAGACGACACACATGCGCCTTCTCACCACCAACGTGCCAGTCTCGGGAGGAGACCGATGCAAACGATCCGAAGAGCTGCTGCGGTTCTCATCTATCCCACGATGTTGTGTTTGGGCGTCGCTTGTGAGCGGGCGGCGGCGCCCACGGAGGCACCCCGGCATGTGTTGACCGACTTGTTGGCTGATTCCTCCACTCCGGTCAACTACATCAGTGTGAACTTCGGTCCTATCACCTCAACCACATCGTTCAACTACGATTGGTCTACGGGTGAACTGACCGAGGGCACCGCAACAGCGAGTGTGTCCTCAACGTCAAATGCCCTGGTAGCGCTCGTCTCCGATCCCACACCGCCAGACCCGAATGGATTCGGAACCTTCATTGGCACCGCCCATCCTGAGCGGTTCAGCGATGAAACCGTTGTTTTTACGCAGTCGGCATGTCCTGGGGGGCCTCTGGTTTGCTTCGCTGCTAACACGTTCACATTCGGTTACATGGTGATGTACAACACCAGAGGCAAGACGCTCGACCAACTCACCACGCTCGCGACTATGTACTACGTCGAGAACGGGGACTGCGGCGCCGGTTCGCCTAGGTTCAGCGTGGTCATGTCAAACGGCGCAGAGGTTCATGTCTATATCGGCCCGTTCCCTCAGTACACGCTCTGCATGTCCGGTTCCTGGCAATCAACGGGGAACTTGGTGACAGGCCCAGAGCCGAGGTGGGATTCAACTCAGCTTGGCGGCACCTTTTACGGAACGTACTCTGAAGCGGTCACGCTGGCCGCTGCCCAGGGTCTGACAATCAATTCGATCTTCCTGGGAGTTGATAGCGGCTGGTTTGGCACAAACCCGCTGACAACCCAGACTATTCTGTTCAAGAGCATCCAAGCCAATGGAGTAACGAGATTCCCGAACTAGGTCTCTTGCGAGGTATCGACTCGTGAGGTGTGGCGCGCGCTGGCGCCGGACGCGTGCGAACGCACGCGCAGCGGGTGAACATCTCGCTCCGTTCACCCGCTGCACGCCTGCGTGCCTAGGCCACCAGAACGCCAGCGGCTCGAGCGCTGTTGCGCCGGCCCGACCGCGCGCGATATTGCCTTGAGGCACCCAGGAGGAGGATACCCCCATGAAGCGGTCCATCCACCACCTGATCGCCGATGGCGTCGTCGGCGGGCTCCTTGCGGGCCTGGTGGTCGCGCTGTGGTTCCTCGTGGTGGACTCCGTCGCCGGTCGACCCTTTCACACGCCCGCCGCCCTCGCGGCTACGTTGGCTGGACAAGAAGTCGGTCCCCCGACGTTACGCCTGGTCGTAGCGTACTCATTGATCCACTTCGGCGTGTTCGCGCTGCTCGGCGTCGCCATGGCGGCCGCGCTCACGGCCCTGCGAACGCCCCCGCGCCTGCTGCTGGGCGTGATGTTCGGCCTGGTCGCACAAGAGTTGGTGTTCTACGCGGGGTTGTCGCTCAGCGGCGCCTCTCGCGTCGCGGTGGTGCCCTGGCCGCATGTGGTCGCCGCCAACGTGCTGTCGGGTTTCGTCCTCATGGCGTACCTGCACCGGGCCGCGCGGGATCAACACCCGCTCGGACTCGCAGCCCTGAAAGGTCACCCCCTGCTCGCGCAAGGGCTGGTCACCGGGCTGGTCGGGGCGGCCACCGTTGCGCTCTGGTTCTTCGCGCTGGACGTGGCCGCCGGCCGACCGTTGCGGACGCCGGCGGCGCTGGGCGCGGCACTGCTGTTCGGCGCGTCCAATGTCGCGGCGGTACAGGCGAACATCGGCCTCGTGGCGGCCTACACCGTGGTTCACGTGGCGGCGTTCGCGGTCGCCGGCATTGTGTTCGTCGCGATCGCGGAGCAGGTCGAGCGGACCCCCGCTCTCATCCTGATCGCCGTGATGGCCGCAATCGTCCTGGAGGCCGTGGTCGTGTCGGTGATGGCGCTCGGGGCCCAGTGGGTGCTGGGAGCCCTCGGCGTCTGGACCGTAGTCGCGGCGAACGTGCTGGCGGTGTGCGCGATGGGTTGGTACGTGTGGGCGACGCACCCGGTGTTGCGGCGCAGGCTGCGTGAGCCGGTACAGGTGCATGTGTGACACCCGCCGTCGGTCTCTGTCTCTCATGCCGCTGGGTGCGCACGGTCACCAATCGGCGCGGCTCCACCTTCTTCCGGTGCGGCCGGGCCGACACTGATCCGGGCTTCCCGCGCTATCCGCCGCTGCCGGTGTTGCAGTGCGCCGGGTACGAGGACGCGGGGTCGGTCGACGAAACGGGGAGCGGGGAGGCGGGAGAGGTTTCATAGCGGGGCCGCCCTATTGCGTCGGCGAGGCCGTTCGCTCACTTTGGGTTCGCGTCCCCTGGACACCGCACAACAGCGAGGTCGCTCGTGGCTCAACCGCGTCCGCTGGAGCGCGCGAAGCTGCTCTTCTTCCGCTACTTCGAGCAGACGTTCGTGCTGCTGCTCGTGCTCGCGATGGTGGCGATTCACAACCTCGTGGACCAGAAGTTCGCCTTTCTCAGCTTCTACTACTTGCCCATGATCCTCGCCGGCTTCTACGGCGGCCGACGCTTCGCCGTGATGGCCGGGGTGTTCGTGGTCGGGCTCGTGTTCTACTGGCAGGACGTGCAGGGCCTCGACATGCTCCCGGGCTTGTACGGCGACGCGCTGCTCGCGCTCGCGCCGTGGGCCGGGTTCCTCATCCTCACGGGGTACGTCGTGGGCGGGCTCGCCGAGCAGCGCCAGGCGCGCTTGGCCGAGGTGAAGAACGCGTATCTGGCGACGCTCGAGCTGCTGACCTACCACATCGAATCCGCCGAGCGCAACCAGCAGGGCCACTCGAAACGCGTGGCGGACGTCGCGGCTGCGATCGGGCGTGAATTGAACCTCCCCGAGGACGACGTGGAGAACCTGCGCGTGGCGGCGTTGCTGCATGAGGTGGGCACGCGCGATCAGCGGCTGCTGCGCCTCCTGTCACGCTCGGTGACGGATTCGTCGGTGACGGTGGCGCGCGCCATGCGGGGCGCCGCCCAGATCATCGGGGAATACGGGCACTACTACGAGATCGTCGGTGAGGACTGGGACATCGAAGCGTTGCCGCTCCCGACTACGGTGAAGATTCTCGCGGTGGCGGACGCGTTCGAGACCCTACAGATGGCGACGCCGGTGCGTCCGGCGTTTCCCAAGTGGAGCGCGCTCGAAGAAGTGGAGAAGGGCGCGGGCAAGACGTTCGCGAAGAACGCGGTGCGGGCGTTGCGGGCCGTGGCCGGCCGGCCGGAGGCGACGGCCCCCGAGGCGGGCTTGAAGGTCGTCTAGGCGTCCCGGGGGGGCTCGCGGCGCCCGCTCACCACCCCGCTCGCCACCCCGACGCCGAATGCGACCGCGGTCCCGATGGTGACGATCGGGAGCGCCGCGATGGGGAGGGCGACGGCCGTGGCCGCGAGGCCCGCCACCAGCGGCGCGGCCGGGCGCCGCACCGCCGCGACGAACCGCAGCCGGCGGCGCACGAAGTTGCGCGCACCCACGAACCCCCCGCCCAATGCCGCCGCTGCGATCAGCAAGCCGATCATGTCGTGTCTCCCGGTGGGCGCCCTACGCAACTTGCGACGGCGGAGTTTCCACCGCAAATCTCCGGCGTGCCCGACAGCTCCCCGCGGACGTGCAACCGTCCGGGTGAATCACGAATCTGAGGAGTGATGATGCCCCGCATGTCGTTTACGACCACCCTGGTGCTCGGCCTCGCGTGCGCCGCCGGCCTGTCCGCCCAGACCCTCCGGGTTCCCTACACGACGTTCACGCTTCCCAACGGGCTGCAGGTGCTCCTGCACGAGGACCACTCCGTGCCGGTGGTGGCGGTGAACACCTGGTACCACGTCGGCTCGTCGGACGAGCGGACCGGCCGCACCGGGTTCGCCCATCTGTTCGAGCACATCATGTTCATGGGCTCGGAGCACGTGCCGACCGGCGAATTCGACCGGCTGCTCGAGGCGGCGGGCGGCGACAACAATGGCTCGACCACGGAGGACCGCACCAACTACTACGAAGACGGTCCGGCCAACGCCCTGCCCCTCATGCTGTACCTCGACTCGGACCGCCTCGGGTTCCTGCTGCCCGAGATCACCACCGACAAGGTCGACATTCAACGGGGCGTGGTGCAGAACGAGCGGCGGCAGAGCTATGAGAACCGTCCCTACGGACTCGCCCAGGAGAGTATTCTCGACCGGCTGTATCCGCCGAATCACCCGTACCATTGGCCGGTGATCGGGTCGATGCAGGATCTGCGGGCGGCCACACTGGAAGATGTGCGCCGCTTCTTCCAGGCCTACTACACGCCCAACAACGCGACCATCGCCATCGCGGGGGACATCTCGCCGGCCGACGCCCGCGCGCTGGTGGAGCGGTACTTCGGGGATATCCCGCGCGGCCCAGCCGTGACCCGCACGCCGCCACCTCCTGTTCGCCTCAGCGCGGACGTCCCCGCGGTGCTCGAGGACAAGGTGCAGCTGCCGCGCGTGTACGACACATGGCACACGGTCAAGGCGTTCGCGGACGACGACGCGACGCTCGACGTGGTCGCGAACGTGCTCGCCGGCGGCCGCTCGTCGCGCTTGTACCGGCGCCTGGTGTACGACCTGCAGATCGCCACCGACGTCGTGGCGTTTCAGGACGGCACTCGCATCGACGGCAAGTTCGAGATCTTCGCCACCGCCCGCCCGGGGCACGAGCTCGGCGAGCTGCAGCGGGTGATCGACGAGGAGCTGCGCAAGCTGGCGGACCAGGGCCCCACGGCGCGGGAGGTCGAGCGGGCGCGCAACACGTTCGAAGCCGAGTTCCTGTCCCGCATGGAGCGGGTGGGCGGCTTCGGGGGCAAGGCGGACCAGCTGAACTTCTACAACTACTTCGTGGGCACGCCGGACTACTTTCAGAAGGACCTCGACCGCTACGGTCGGGTGCGGCCCGCGGCCGTGCAGCGCGCCGTCAAGACCTATCTCACGGGCGCGCACCGCGTGGTGCTGAGCGTGGTGCCGCAGGGGAAAGCGGAGCTGGGGGTGAAGCCATGACGGCGGCGGTCAGGCGGACGGGCGGTGGGGCGGTCGGACTTGCTCGGACGGGGCTCGCGCTCGGAACGGCAGCGGCCTTGCTGTCCGCCAATCCGCCCGACCGCCTGTCCGCCCAAGTCGATCGCTCGAAGCCTCCGACCCTCCCGCCCCCGCCCGCCCTCAAGCTGCCCGCGATCCAGACGGCGACGCTCCCCAACGGCCTGACGCTCGCCGTGGTGGAGGTGCACAAGGTGCCGGTGGTGGACGTCCAGGTGCTGGTGGACGCCGGGGCGGCGCGCGATCCGGCGGACCTCCCGGGGCTCGCGACCTTCACCGCGTTGATGCTGCAGCAGGGGGCGGGCGCGCGCGGCGCGCTCGACGTGGCGGACGAGGCGGCGTTCCTCGGCGCGCAGCTCAACACGACGGCGACGGCGGATGGCGCCGTGGCCTCGCTGCACGTGCCGCGGCGGCGGCTCGAGGCGGCGCTCGACCTGCTCGCCGACGTGGTGCTGCGGCCCACCTTTTCCGACTCGGAGGTGGCCCGCCAGCGCGAGCTCCGGAGTGCGCAGCTGGTGCAGCAGCGTGACGAGCCCGTCGCCGTGGCCAACGTGGCGTTCCCGGCGATCGTGTACGGGCCGGCTCATCCGTACGGGCATCCGCTGAACGGCACCGACGGCGCCACCGCCGCGCTGACGCGCGATCGCGTGGCGGGGTTTTATCGTGCCTACTACCGGCCGAACGACGCGCGCATCCTCCTGGTCGGCGACATCACGCTGGCCCAGGCGCGCGGGCTCGTGGCGGCACGGTTCGGCGCGTGGCCGCAGGGCGACGTGCCCGGGCTCGCGGGTGGAACCGCGCCGGCCACCGCGACGCGGGCCGTCTATCTGATCGACAAACCCGGTGCGGCGCAGTCGGTAATCCGGATCGGCCACATCGGACCGGCGCGCTCCACGCCCGACTGGTACGCCCTGGAAGTGCTCAACACGATCCTGGGCGGTGCGTTCACCTCGCGCTTGAACCAGAATCTGCGCGAGACGCACGGATACACCTACGGCGCGTTCTCGCAGTTCGCGGCGCGGCAGCTGGCGGGCGCGTTCGTCGCGCTCGCATCGGTCGTGACCGCCAAGACCGACAGCTCGCTGGTCGAGTTCCTGAAGGAGCTGCGTCGCATCCGCGAGGAGCCGGTCCCCGAGGGAGAGCTCGCCAAGGCCAAAGCGTACGTCACGCTCGGGCTGCCGGGAGACTTCGAGACGACGGGCGGGGCCGCTGCGCGGTTCCGCGAGGTGCTCAGCTACGGCCTGCCGCTCGACTACTACGACCGCTACATCGGGCGGATCGGCGCCGTCACGGCAGCCGACGTGCAGCGTGTCGCCCGGCAGTACATCGATCCGGACCATTTCGACATCGTGGTGGTGGGTGACAAGGCGCAAATCGAGGCGGGGATCAGGGCCTTGAACGAGGGACCGATCGTCTACCGGGACCTGTGGGGGCAGGAGATCAAGTAGTCACCACCGGATCGCCGCGCTCGCCCACGTAAAGCCCGAGCCGAACGCCGTGAGGACGAGCAGGTCACCCCGCGCGAGCCGCCCCTCGTCCAGGGCTTCGTGCAGCGCGATCGGGATCGACGCGGCGGTCGTGTTGCCGTACTTCTGGATGTTCACGTACACCTGATCGTCCCGCAGGCCGGCCGCCTTCTGCACCATCTCGATGATCCGCAGGTTGGCCTGGTGTGGCACCAGCAGCTTCACGTCGGCGGGCGTCAGGCCGTTCGCCATGAGCGCGGCCTTGACCGACTGCGGCATCAGGATGGAGGCGTACTTGAAGACCTCGCGCCCGTCCATCACGGCGCGGTGCTTGCCATCGCGGATCAGCTCTTCGCTGATGAACGGGTCGTGCGCCAGTCCGGGAGCGTCCACCCACAGCTTCTCGGCGTGCCGGCCGTCGGCGTACAGGTGCGTCGTGAGCACACCGCGTCCCGGGTCGTCGGTGGGGCCGAGGATCGCGACGCCGGCGCCGTCGCCGAACAACACCGCCGTATCGCGCCCGGCAGTCGTCTTGTCGAGCCCGCGCGAGTGCACCTCCGCGCCCACCAGCAGCACGCGGCGGTACTGGCCGGTGCGGATCCAGGCGTCGGCCACCGACAGCCCGTACACGAACCCCGAGCACTGGTTGCGCACGTCGATGGCCGGCACGTCGGAAAGGCCCAGCTCGCGCGCGAGAAAGACGCCGTTGCCGGGCTCGAAATGGTCCGGCGTGCAGGTGCAGTAGACGATGCAATCCAGGTCGGCGGGCTGCATACCCGCGCGGTCGAGCGCGCGGCACGTCGCCTCGCGCGCGAGTGAGACCCCGGTCTCGCCCTCGGACACCCAGTGCCGGGTCCTGATCCCCGAGCGCTGCGCGATCCACTCGTCGGACGTCTCCATCGTGCGGGCGAGGTCGTCGTTCGAGACGACCCGCTCGGGGACGTGGAAGCCGGTGGCGATGAACTCCGTGCGGGGCATCGACCTTCCTTGCGGGGACGGGGCGACGGCAGGAGATTTCGCCCCCGACCCGCTCGTTGGCAAGGACTCATGGATCTCACCGTCAGCCGGGCGCAGTACGACGCCGTGCGCGGGGCCCGGCACATGCCCGACGTCCTGAAGAAGGTGCTCGACGGCGCCAGCCGGGCGGGGGACGGCTACCGGCTACACCTCACGTACGAGGAGGCCACGGCGCTGAACGAGCTGTGCGCCTGGAACGTCCATTCGGATGCAAGCGGGGCCGTAACCCCGGACTCCAAGGTGTTCGACGACCTGGTGAAGGCGATCCTCACGCATCCGGACTACTGATCGGCAACGGAAGGCCTCATGAAGAAACAGTTACTGGTCGTGCTCGGATGTCTCACGTTTCCCGTTTCCCCTTTCCCGTTTCCCGGTCTCGTCGCGCAGCAGCGCGCGATGACCATCGAGGACTATCTCGCGCTCCCGAGCGTCGGTGACCCGCAGCTCTCGCCTGACGGCAAGTGGGTCGCCTACCCCGTGACCCACTACTCGCTCAAGGAGAACCGCGGCACCACACGCATCTGGCTGGCCGACGTGGCGGGCGGCACGACGCGCCAGCTCACCGCGGGCCCTGGCTCGGACCGCCAGCCCCGCTGGTCGCCCGACGGGCGCACGCTGGCCTTCGTCTCGACGCGGGAGAGCGGGGCGCAGTTGTGGCTGTTGCCGGTGGGAGGGACGGGGGGCGAGGCGCGCCGTGTCTCGAGCCTCGCCGACGGCGTGTCCGACCCGGTGTGGCTGCCCGACGGGACGAGCGTACTGGTCACGAGCGACATCAAGTGGCCCGCGGACCAGGAGATCGACCGCCGCAACGGGGACTACCCCACCGAGGCCCGCATCTGGACGGAGCTGATGTGGCGCCACTGGGACGAGTGGCGGGCCGGCAAGCGACAGCACCTGTTCCTCGTGTCCATCGCCGACGGCAGCGCCAGGGATCTCACGCCGGTGGACCACGACGTGCCCACGATCGCCACGAGCGGCGATGGCGACGTGGCCGTCGCGCCGGAAGGTAAGGAGATCGCGGTGGCACTGCACGGCGACTCGAGCGTGGCGGACAACACGAACGTCGACGTGTATGTCATGCGCGCCGACGGCTCCGGGATGCACGCGCTCACCGCGGGCCGGGGGGCCGACAATACCCCCCGCTACTCTCCCGACGGACACTGGCTCGCGTATCTCTCGATGGAGCGCCCGGGGTTCGAAGCTGATCGAGAGCGCTTGATGCTGGTTGGGCGGACGGGCGGATGGACGGATGGGCGGACGGTTGAGGTGACGGCGGGGTGGACGCTTTCGGTCGGGTCCTACACCTGGTGCCCCGACTCGAAGTGCATCTACGCGGTGGTGGAGGAGCGCGGGCGCGAGAACGTGTATCGGATCGACGTGCCGTCATGGCAGCGGTCCCAGGTCATCGGGTCGGCGGGCGTGAACACGAGCGTCAGCATCGCTCCCGATGGCAAGACGCTCGCCTACCTCCATCAGACCGCGACGCATCCCGCGGAGCTGTGGGTCGGGGGCCGCCAGCTGTCGCACCACAGCGACGCCGCCGTAGCCGGGCTCGCGCTGGCGCCGCTCGAGCAATTCGGCTTCCGCGGCGCGCTGGGCGACTCGGTGTACGGCTGGATCCTCAAACCGCCGGGGTTCGAAGCGTCGAAGAAATACCCGCTCGTCTACCTGCTGCACGGCGGCCCCCAGACGGCCTGGCTCGACCTGTGGCACGCGCGCTGGAACTACCAGATGTTCGCCGCGCGGGGCTACGTCGTCGTGGCCGTGAATCGCCACGGCTCGACCGGCTACGGACAGAAGTTCACCGACGCCGTCTCGCAGCACTGGGGCGACTATCCTTACGAAGACCTGATGCAGGGGCTCGACATCGTGGCCCGGCTGCCGTACGTGGACTCGACGCGCATGGGCGCGGCCGGGGCTTCCTACGGCGGCTACATGGTGTACTGGATGGCCGGCCACACCAACCGCTTCAAGGCCTTCGTCGCGCACGACGGCGTGTTCAACCCGGCGAGCATGGCGGGAAGCACCGAGGAGCTGTGGTTCGTGGACTGGGAGTTCGGCGGCCCCCCGCACGCCAGCCGGGCGCTGTACGAGAAGTGGTCGCCGCTGAACTTCGCGCGCAACTGGAAGACGCCGATCCTGATCGTGCACTCCCAGCTCGATTACCGCGTGGACCTGTCCGAGGGCTACCAGGCGTTCACGGCGGCCAAAGTGCTGGGCGTGCCGGCCAAGTTCCTGTATTTTCCCGACGAGGGACACTGGGTACTCAAGCCCCGCAACCGCCGCCTGTGGTGGAGCACGGTGCTCGACTGGCTCGACCAGCACCTCCGGCCGCAAGCGCTGACGGGAGCCCGCTGATGGGCGAGCCCTTCGTCAAGACCGTGACCCGCACCACGCTCATGGCCGGTGTGCTGGGCGTCGTGTTCCTGGTGCTCTTGCCGCGCCACGGGTCGCTTGGCGCGGACTTCGTCGACACGTTCACGATGGCGTTCTGTTTCACGTTCCTCGGCTACTATGTCGACAAGCTGCTGCTGGCCCTCCCGGGAATCCGCGAGGGCGTCGGGCCGCTGGTGCGCGTTGCCGGCTGGTTCGGCGGAGGCCTGTGGTGCTACGTCATCGCGCGCTGGCTGTGGATGCACTATGGGCGGGATCTGCGTGATTTGCCGGGGCTGGTGTGGGGAGGTGTGTTCCTGGTCGTCTTGAACGGCGTTGCCCGACGCCACGACGCTACGTCATAAGTCGTACAACGTGGCGTCGTGGCGTCGTAGCGTCGTATAACGCCGTCACGGTTTAGCCCACACGTTGTTCGCCCGCCGCACATCCGGAAAATTCTGCCCGGGATCGATCTCCACCTTCACGACCTCCGCCGGCACCTTCCGTTCGTAGACGTAGTGATTGCCCTGGAACCAGATCTCCACCGGGAGCCGGATGTCGTCCGCCGCGCCGTTGGCGTAACCGAGCCGCAGGTCCACGGGCATCGGGAGCGCGCCCGGGCTCGAGAGGAACACGGCCGCGGTGGTGCCGGTCGAGTCGCTGCGCATGCGCACCGAATCCACGGCCTGGTCCACGACGTCGGTGCGGTAGAACCAGCCGCGCCAGAACCACGAGAGGTCCTCGCCCAACCCGTCTTCCATGGACCGGAAGAAATCCGCCGGCGTGGGGTGTTTGTACGCCCAGCGCCGGATGTACTCGCGGAACGCGGCGTCGAATCGCGCGGTGTCGGCGAGAATGTGCTGGCGCAAGAGATACAGTCCAGTCGCGGGCTTGTTGTACTCGATCTGGCCCAGCAGGCGCGGGCTCACGCGGTCGGCGGCGACGAGCGGCGGCTCGTCCTGACCGCTCGCGGCGAACTGCGCCCACTGGGCCGCCACCCCGCGTCCCTGAGGCGTGGCGTCGTGATAAAACGCCTGTGTCGAGTAGATATTGATGAACGTGTTGAAGCCCTCGTCCATCCAGGCGTACAGCCGCTCGTTCGACCCCACGACCATCGGGAACCATTCGTGGCCCAGCTCGTGGGTGGTCACGCCGAACAGGCCGCGCTCTCCCGCGCGCTGGCCGCAGAACACGATCATCGGGTATTCCATGCCGCCCACCGGCCCCCCCACGTTAATCGCAGTGGGATAGGGGTAGCGCTGCCACTTTTCCGAGTAGTGCTTGATCGAGTGGCGGGCGTATTCGGTGGAGCGTGCCCAGTCGGCGTTCGCCTCTGGTGGATAAAACGACTGGATCAGGACGCCGTCGTAGCCGCTCGCGTCCCAGATGAAGTTCGCGGCCGCGGCCCAGGCCACGTCGCGCACGTGCTTCGCGGTGTAGTGCCACGTGAGCGTCGGGCTCGCGCCGGAGGGACGCGTCGACGCCTGCGCCACCTCCGCCTTCGCGACGATGGCCACGGTCGCGTCCGAGCGCAGGGCACGGGCGAGGCGGGCGCGTTCCGCCGCCGTGAGCACCTCGAGCGGGTTCATCAGGGTACCGGTCGCGGCCACCAGAAAGCCGCGCGGCACCGTGATGGCGACGTCGAAGTCACCGTACTCGAGGTAGAACTCGCCCTGGCCGAGGTACTGCTCCGTGTTCCAGCCGCGCACGTCGTCGTACACGGCCACGCGCGGGTACCACTGAGCGATCTCGTAGAGCCAGCCGCTCGCGAACTGCTCCCGTCCCATGCGGTCGGATCCGTGCTCCGGCACTTCGAAGCGATACGCCAGCTCGAGCTCCGCCTGCCCGCCAGGCGCCAGCGGCCGGTCGAGATCGGCGCGCAGCATCGTGCCGTTCAGCGTCGTGGCGAGCGGGACCCGACCCGCCGCCCGCCCGATCCGTCGCATGGCCCGGAGGTAATCGATCGTATACCCTCCCTCGAAGCCGCGGCCCGCGAAGCGAGCGTCGGTCGGGTTGAGAAACGCCCCGCGGCTCGACGCCTTGTAGATGTTCTGGTCGAGCTGGAGCCAGAGGTAGCGCAGGGTGTCGGGGGAGTTGTTCGTATAGCGGATCGTCTCCGCGCCCGCGATGATGTGGGTCGCCGTGTCGAGCGACGCCCGGATGGTGTAGTCGGCGCGCTGCTGCCAGTAGCGCGGCCCCGGCGCGCCGGAGCCCGCCCGCAGCGGGGTCGCAGTGGGGAGGACGAGTCGCCGGAACGGCGACGTGTCACTCACCTGGGGCGGCAGGTTGGCCGCAGCGGCGGCCGGCTGTTGCAGCGCGGCGAGCACGAAGGCGAGCGGGAGCATCGCTGCTACGTCCTCCTATTCCGTGGGCTTCGCTTCCTGCAAGTACCCCGTGGCGACGCCGCCCACGACCATCGCGAGCCCCAGCCAGCCGAGCGGCGACAACCGCTGGTCGAACAGGATCAGGGCGAGCAGCGTGCCGACCACCGGCTCGATCGTCGCGGCCACGGCCGTGGGCGCGGCGTCGATCCGCTTGACGCCCGCGAAAAACAGGAAGTTCGCCGCGAGGACGGAGCCGAGCGACAAGAGCAGCACGTAGATCCAGGCGCCGGTCGTGTGCGGTGGCAGCGGCGTGTGTCCGCTGAGCGGTAGCACGACGCCCAACACGACCACCCCGCCGACGATCTCGAGGAACAGCACCTGGAGCGCGCCATAGCGCGGCACCGCGAAGCGGGCGAGCAGCGTAGTCCCCGCGTACGACAGCATGGCGAGCAGCCCGCCCGCCACGCCCTGGATCAGGCTCGGCAGCGGAATCGCGGCGGCGCCCGCGCCGTGGCTCCCCCCCTGGACCGTGAGGGCCGCTCCCGCCATCACGACGAGGGCGAGCAGTACGCGCAGGGTGGTGAGCCGCTCGCCCAGGAGCGGCTTGGCGAGAATCGCGACGAGGACGGGCGCCACGTAGAGCAACGCCGCGGCTCCGGCGACCCCCGTTCCGGCGATGCCGAATTGGTACGCCACCTCGAACAGGGCCACCAGCGCACCGCCGCCCAGTCCCACGAGCAGCCAGGCGGTGCGATCGATTCGGAACAGCTGCGGCCGAAGCAGGCCATACAGGAGCAGGCCGGCGAGACCGAGCACCAGGCGCCAGAAGCCGATCCCGGTGATCGCCTCGCCGGCCCGGTACAGCGCCGTGGAGAGCGGGCCGGTGGTGCCCCACACGGCGCCGGCCGCGAGGGCGAACAGATAGCCGGCGAGGCGGCTCGAGCGCGCGGTCAGACGCGGTCGCGCGCCTGGAGCGCAGCGCGGATGCCGTGCGTGATGGCGTCGCGGTCGCCCGGCCGGCCCCACCATTCGAGCGCGAAGCGACCGAACGCCAGCACGCCCAACAGGGTGCCCAGGAGCAATAGCACGATTCTGGTGCCGGGCGACTGGGGCTCGAGGCGGGTGGGCACGAGGGCCAGCACGAAGCACACAACGGCGGGGGCGAGCCACACCGGCAGGAGCAGCCGGGCAAGCAACGTCATCCCGAACCGGCCCTCGAGCACCGTGGCGTCGCCCCGCTGGCGGAACTGCCCGACGAACGTGCGGCGGAACAGCGCGCGGTAGCGGGCGGCGTCGCGGTAATAGAGCACCGCGCCGCCCCCCCGAATCCAGCCGTCCATCCCGGCCGCGTTCCAGGGGCGCGCGTCGATCGCCGCCTCGAGCCGGGCAGCTGCGTCGGCCGGGGAGCCCGGGCACGCGAAGGTCACTGCTCGCACGGCACCAGCTCTCCCCGCAACACGGTGATGGCCTGGCCGCCGAGCACCACGCGGTCGCCGGCGAGCCGGACGCGGACCACGCCGCCGCGCGCCGAGGCCTGGTAGCCGATCAGCTCGGGCCTATGCAGCCGCTCGCTCCAGAACGGCGCCAAGGCGCAGTGAGCGGAGCCCGTGACTGGATCCTCTGGTACGCCGCTCTGGGGCGCGAAGAAGCGCGACACGAAGTCGAAGCCCGGCGTCGTGGCGCGCGCCGTCACGATGATCCCGCGCGCGTCCACGCGCTCGAGCGCCGACAGATCCGGCTTGAGGCCGCGCACCGCATCTTCGGAATCGAGCTCGACCAGGTAGTCGAACTTGGAGCGGCCCACCCAGCGGGTCCCGGCGCGGAGCGCGGCGGCGAGGCCGGCGGGCGCCGGCGCGGGCGCCGGCGGCGTAGCGGGGAAATCCAGCTCGATCCAGTCACCCGAGCGCCGGGCCGTGAGCACTCCGCTCTGAGTGTGGAAGCGCGCCTCGCGGTCCGCGGAGAGATAGCCGTCCTCCCATAGGACGTGCGCGCTCGCCAGCGTCGCGTGACCGCACAGGGCGACCTCAACGGCGGGAGTGAACCAGCGGAGCCGGTAATCACCGTTCTCGGGATGGAGAAACGCCGTTTCCGCGAGGTTCATCTCGCGCGCCACGTCCTGCATCCAGGGCTCGCCCCGCGCCTGGGGCAGGACGCACACGGCGGCCGGGTTGCCGCGAAACGCCCGGTCGGCGAAGGCATCCACCTGTACGATCTTCAAGCCCATGGCTCTAACTTAGCCTGCCGCCGGCGCGTCGCGACAGCGCGTGGACCACGAGACCGAGCACGACTGCGCCGACCAGGATCCACGTCTCGCTTCGGGCCACGCGACCGAGCGCGGCGTTCGCCGCGGCGCCGTAGGCGTAGCCGAGCCAGGTGAACAGCAGCGCCCAGGCGAGCGCCGTGCCGGCGTTGAAGCGGAAAAAGCGCAGCGGCTCGATGCGCGCTACGCCACACAGGATCGGCAGCGGCAGCCGGATGCCATACGCGAAGCGCATCAGCAGCATGACGCGGGCGTCGTGCGCCCGCACCAGGACGCGGGCGCGCTCGACGGCCGGACGCCAGTGCGGAGGCAAGCGAGCCAGCAGCGGCTCCCCGTAGCGCCGGCCGAGCGCGAAATAGATCTGATGTCCCAGTGTGGCGGGGAGCAGCGCGATCAGCGTCACCGCCCACCACGGCCAGTACCCCGCCGCAGCGAGCGCGCCGCCCACGATGACCGCCGCTTCTCCCTGGAGCCAGGCCCAGACGAAGAGCACCGGGCCGCCATAGCTGTGGATTACCGCGCCGAGATCCATGCCTCGGCGCAATCTACGCGGTCAGGCCGCGGTCAGGTGTGGCGCGCGGGGCAGAGCTCGGTATGGAGCCGGGCAGCCTGGTCCCGGAGCAGGCGGCGTGCAGTATGGCGCGCGAAGTTCCAGCTGCGCCAGTCATCGTGGTCGAGCCGGGCACGCTGGCTCAGCAGGCCGGCCGCGACCGCGCACCGGGCGGTGGCGTCGAGGTGGGGATAGGCCCGCAGCAGAACCGGCACGGCGTCGGCGCTGAGCGACGCGGCGTACCAACCGTCGAAGGGACGCTCGACGGGAGGACGCGCCAGGTTAGTCCGGACGATGACTGCGTCGGGATTGAGGAGGTGCAATCCACCGAGGACGACGAAGCCTTGCACCAATACTCCGAAGGCGAAGCGCCGGCGCTGCCCGCGCAGCGCCGTCCAGCCGAACCACGCGGCGACGCCGGCGAGGTACAGCATGAAGGCGGTCGAGTACAGGCGGATTTCCGAAAGCCCGTACGCACTCACGTACAGCCGCATCCGCTCGAGCGCAGACGCCATGACGACCGCGAGCAGCAGGAGCAGGACGATGGCGAGCTGCCGGAACGTGCGCTGGTGCGCCGCCGGCTCGTTGCGGAGCAGCCAGTCGGCGCCGGTGAGCAGGGGGAGTACGAGGGCGCTGGCCGTCACGAGCTCGAAGAAGCCGCGGCGGGCGTACTCGGCATACGTGAGGCCGCCCGCGGCGACTACGAGCGTGGCGCCGCCGAACAGGTAGCGCAGCTGAATGACCACGAAGACGAGAAACAGCAGACTCACAAGGCCCAGCGCGGTGGCCACGGGAATGATGCCGAGCGACAGCCCGCTCTCCCCCTCGGAAGCCGGCACGAGCGAACGGATCAATGCTCCCCGGAAGTATCCCGCCACCAGCGCCCCCCACACGGCGAACAGGATTACGTGAGACAGCAAGTCGCCGAAGTCGACGTCGAATGCGCTGGCAACCACGGTCCGGAACACGCTGTCGGCCGACGTAAACAGACCTCCGAACACCACGAGCAGGGGGAACGCCAGCGCCGCGCCCAGCGCCGCTCCGCGGACCTGCCGCATCCGTCCTTCGCTCGGGAGCTCGCTCCAGGTCACGTCGCGACCAACGAGCGGGAAGACGCCCAACCACGCGTCCAGGGCGCTGGCAATGCCGGCATGCACGTATTGCCACGCCTGGCGCCCGCGCAGCGCGACGCCCTTGAGGCTCAGGCCGGCGACCGCCAGGAGGACGATGAGGCCGACGACATCGAACAAATGGAGGATCGTCGCGTCGCGCGCCACGAAATTCGACGCGACAAGCAGCGCCGCGCCGGCGAGCCACAGCGCGTCGCGGGTCACCGCCACGTGGTGGCGACGGACGAGCCACCACCCTCCCGCGACGAGGACGACGGTGCAGACGAAGGCGTTCAGGCCCCAAGGCTTGGCGCGCAGCAGCGCGTCGCCGAGGACTCCCGCCAGAGTCGCCGCGCCGAGGATGTCCAGCCCGAGGCGTGTTCGCTCGCTCACGGCGCTCATTGTGCCGGTCCCGAGCTGGTTTTCGAAGCGATCCAATTCAGCAGCGTCAAGCAGGGCACGATGTACGGGAACACGCCGTACAGCGTATCGCTCACCGAGTGCGAGTGCCGGTCCACGGCCAGGAACACTTGGGCGCAGAACACCACCGCCAGGGCCACGAGCGCGACGCCAGGCCAGCTCACCGGCCGGTATACCCAGCCCCAGGGCACGAACCAGCCGCGCCCGCCGCTCACGGCGCTCATCCCGCCGCCGCCTCGGGCAGGCCGCCGAAGCGGCGTTGGCGCGTCCGGAAATCGCCCACGGCGCGCGTCAGCTCCGCCGGGCCGAAGTCGGGCCACATGGTGTCGGTGAAGGACAACTCGGCGTAGGCGGCTTCCCATAGGAGGAAGTCGGAGAGCCGCTGCTCGCCGCCGGTGCGGATCATCAGGTCGACGTCGGGGAGGATGACGCCGGCCCGAATCGCCCAGCGGGCCGAGTAGTCGACCGCCAGCCGGAGCACGAGCCGGTTGCCTCGACCCGTGGCGCGCTCGGCGGCGGCGATCCCGGCCACGAGCGGCGCGGGCAGCCGATCGCGCCGCCCGACCACCTCCAGCCGCACGCCGTTCTCCACCAGGCGCGGCGTCTCGGTGCGGAGGTGCCGGGCGAACAGCCGCATCAGCGCGGCGACCTCGGCCGGCGGGCGCTTCCAGTTGTCGGCGGAGAAGGCGTACAGGGTGAGGGCGGCGATGCCCTGGTCGGGGGCGGCCTCGACCACCCGGCGGACGGCGTCGGCGCCGGCGCGATGGCCGGTGACGCGGGGCAGGCCGCGGCGCGCGGCCCAGCGGCCGTTGCCGTCCATGATGATCGCGATGTGAATCGAAGAGCTTTGCGGCATAAAGTCAGACCTCAAAAAAAATTGCTCGCTCACCCCTGACGGGTGACGCGAATGAGTGCTTCCATGTGGTCGAGGTAATGCTCCAGGGCACGCCGCCCGGCACTCGTCAACCGGTATTCCGTCTTGGGGATCCGTCCCGCGAACGACTTGGTGCAGGTGACGTAGGACGCCTCCTCGAGCTTACGGGCGTGCACGCTCAGGTTGCCGTCCGTCGTCTTGAGCAGCGCCTTGAGCTCGTTGAAGCTGAGGCTGTCGTTCACGGCGAGCGCGCTCACAATGCCGAGGCGCACGCGCTCGTGGATCAGCCGGTCGAGCTCGGCGGTACGCGGGCCGGCGCTGGCGCGCGCCCGCGCGACGTCCCGCTCGGCCGCCTCCGTCTTTCTCGCTACGCCCTGTCTAGCCACCGTACCTCCGGGCAATGATCGTGCCGAACACGATGTGCAGCCCACCGAACCCTGCCGCCATCAACCAGTTTCCCCACGCTGCCGGTCCGAGCAGCGCCGCGGCGCCGAAGGTCATGAAGCAGACCCCCATCACGGGGACGATGCGGACCGAAAACGCGCCTCCCGTCACGAACCCGGTGCCGTACAGCAGCAGCCACGTTCCCGGGAGTGCATGCCACAGCCCCGCCCGCGACAGCGCCACCGTGAGCAGGCCACCCACGACCATCGGAGGCAGAAAGCTCAAGCCGGCCCGGCGTCCCGGCCCCGAGAGCAGGGGATCGTTCACGGCGAACGCTTTGCGCACCATGGTCGCGCCGCCGATCCCGAGCGCCACGACCGCCTCGCCCAGCCAGGTGGCGAGCCACAGCTCGGGCGTCGGCTGCCGAGCGGCCAAGAGGGCCGCGACGAGCGCGGTCGCTCCCACGGCCACCTGCCCCCACCCCGGTACGGCGGTGAACGATCCGGCCCGCTCCATGGTCTGCCGGATGTAGCGGAGGTTGTCGAGCGCGCGATCGTGCAGCGGCCGTGGGGCGGTCATGCCGAAAGATCGCTCCACGCGCCTCCATTGTCAAGTACTTTGTAACATAAAGTCACTACGCTTCCAGCGTGCGCATCTACATCTCCGTCGACATGGAAGGCATCGCCGGCGTGGTCCACGAGTCCCAGACGGACCCGACCGACCCGGCCTGTGCGGCGGAGTACGCGCGCTTCCGGCGCCTCATGACGGCGGAGGCCAATGCGGCCGTGGAGGGAGCCGTCGCGGCGGGGGCGACCCGGGTGGTCGTGAACGACAGCCACTGGTTCATGCGCAACCTGCTGGCGGAGGAGCTGCATCAGGCGGCGGAGCTCGTGTCCGGCGACCCCAAGCCGCGCTCCATGGTGCAGGGGATCGATGAGAAGGAGCCGGGTGGGTTCGACGCTGCTCTCTTCATAGGGTATCACGCGCGCGCCGGCACCCGGCACGCCATCCTCGACCACACGTACGCCGATCGCATTTACGAGGTACGCTTGAACGGCGACCCGGTGGGTGAGCTCGGCATCAACGCGGCGTTCGCGGGCGTGCACGGCGTGCCGGTGGCACTCGTGAGTGGGGACTCCGCGCTGGCGTCGGAGGCGAAGGACCTGCTGGGCGACGGCGTGAGCACGGTCGTCGTGAAGCATGCGGTGGGCCGCCACGCCGCGCAGAGCGTCGCTCCCGCGCTGGCCTGCAGCATGATCCGGGACGAGGTGACCCGCACCCTGAAGCGCAAGCACACGTCCTTTGTCCTGCCGACGCCGATCGCGCTCGAGGTGGATTTCGCCCAGACCGTCCATGCCGACATGGCGGAGCTGTGTCCAGGCGCGACGCGCACGGCGGGCCGCACGGTGGCGTTCTCGCACGACGATTACCGCGAGGTGTTCCGGGTCTGGCGGGTGCTGCTGAACCTCTCGGCGGTGGTCTAGCGCGGGGCGCCCCTGGCTATGTTGCGCGGGCGCCTCTATGATGGAGGCCTGACCACTCTCCTCGCTCGTCTCCAAGCCGCCGTCGCAGACCACTACTCGGTTGCCTGCGAGATTGGCCGTGGTGGCATGGCGACGGTGTACCGGGGAGACGATCTCAAGCTGGAGCGCCGGGTCGCGATCAAGCTGCTCCATCCGCAGCTCGCGACGGGCCTCGGCGTGGAGCGCTTTCTGCGCGAGATCAAGACCGCGGCCGCGCTGAGCCACCCCCACATCGTCCCGTTGTTCGATTCCGGCGAGTCCGGCGGACTGTTGTTCTACGTCATGCCGTACATCGAGGGTGAGACGTTGCGTGGTCTGCTGACGCGCGAAGGCAGCCTGCCGATCGAGGACGCGGTCCGCATCGCATGCGAAGTCTTGGAAGCGCTCGGGTACGCCCATGCGCACGGCGTGGTGCACCGCGACATCAAGCCCGAGAACATCATCTTCTCAGCGGGCCGGGCGCTCGTGACCGACTTCGGGATCGCGCGCGCGGTGACGGCGGCCAGTCTCGAGCCGCTCACCATCGACGGCGCCGTTGGCACGCCCGCCTACATGAGTCCGGAGCAGGTGAGCCAGAGCCCGCAGCTCGACGGGCGGTCCGACATCTACAGTCTCGGCTGCACGCTGTACGAGATGCTCACCGGGTCAGTGCCCTTCACCGGGCCCACGGCGCAGGCCGTGATGGCGCGCCAGCTGCTCGATGTGGTCCCGCCGATCCGAAGCGTGCGGCCGGCGGTGCCGCACGCCCTGGAACAGGCCGTGCTGACGGCGCTGGCCAAGGTGCCCGCGGATCGATTCGCCACGGCCGGCCAGTTCGCCCGAGCGCTGAACGCGCCCGACGAGGCGACTCTCGACGGCGAAGGGGGCGAATCGATTGCCGTCTTGCCGTTCGCGAACTTGAGCGGCGACCCCGACTTCGAGTATTTCAGCGAGGGCATCGCCGAAGAGATCATCAACGCCCTCACCCATCTGCCCGGCCTGCGCGTCGCCGCGCGTACGTCGTCGTTCGCGTTCCGCGGGCAGGGCATCGATCTCGCCGAGGTCGGCGCGAAGCTCAAGGTCGGGACGGTGCTCGTGGGGAGCGTGCGCCGGGCGGGCAACCGGCTGCGAATCAGCGCCCAGCTCGTGAAGGTCGCCGACGGCTA
>DATNOR010000194.1:0-4960 GCA_035601235.1 Gemmatimonadales bacterium | reverse complement strand
GGATTCGTGCTCGGCCCCCTGATCGGCGGGCTCGCCGATCACTACGCGGGTCATCTCGCGCCGGGGCTCATCGCCGCCGGCCTGTCGGTCGCCAACTTCCTTTCGGCGAGCGCCATCTTGCGGGAGTCGCTCGCCGCCGAGCACCGCACGGCGCGGCCGTTGTTCGATTTCGGTCACATGATCGACGCGCTGGCCCGGAAGGAGCTGCGACCCTTGATGCTCGTATGGCTGCTGGCGCCGTTCGCCTTCGCGGGCTACACCGTGGCCCTGCCGCTCCACACGGCCAAGGTGTTCGCCTGGGGAGCGAGGGAGCTGGGCTGGCTGTTCGTCCTCATCGGCGCGATCGCCGCGCTCGTGCAGGGCCTTCTGTTCGGTCGGATCGAGCGGCACACCGGCGCGCGGGCCTTGCTGATCATCGGGTTGTTCGGGATGGGAGTGAGCATCGCCGTGCTGCCATGGGCCGACACGAGTCTCCTGGTGTACGCCTGGACGGTCCCGCTCGCCTTCACGAACAGCCTGTTCGCTCCCGCGGCGTCGGGTCTCGTGTCCGTGTACGCAGACCCTACGGAACAAGGCACGATCCTCGGGGCCGCCCAGGCCTTCGCCGCCCTGGGCCGCAGCGTCGGCCCGCTCGCCGCCGGTTGGGCGTACGACGGGCTCGGTCAGCGAAGCACGTTCTTCCTGGCGGGAGGGGTGATGCTGCTGGGTGGACTGGCGGCGTTGTGGTTGCCGAAGAGAGAACGGGACCGAGTGGTCAGGGCGCAGGCCATCCACACCTAGACGCACAGACGCGGCAGCCTAGCCTACCCCCGGTTTCGTGCCGCATATTCTCCGGGTCCCCCTCCCGGAGTTTCCTGCGCAATGCGCGTCTACAAGACACCGGAGATCCGCAACGTCGCGGTCGTCGGCCACGGCGCGAGCGGCAAGACCTCCCTGGTCGATGCCCTCGCGTTCGTGGCCGGCACGAGCAAGCGTCACGGGTCCGTGAAAGACGGCACCGCCCTCACCGATTACACGCCCGACGAAATCGAACGCAAGTACTCGATCAACCTGGCCCTCGCCGTGGCGGAGTGGCTCGATACCAAACTCAACCTCATCGACACGCCCGGGTACCTCGACTTCACGGGCGAGGCCCTGGCGGGCGTCCACGCTGCCGATGGGGCGGTGGTGGTGCTCTCCGCCACCGGCGGCGTGGAGGTGGGCACCGAGAAGGTGTGGGACTACTGCGAGACGCAGGGCATCCCCCGGCTGTTCTTCGTCTCCCTGATGGACAAGGAGCACGCCGACTTCGAGCGCGTCTACGCGCAGGTCAAGGAGCGCCTCACGCCGAAGGTGATCCCGGTGGAGATTCCGGTGGGCGAAGGCCCGGCCTTCCACGGGATCATCAACCTCTTCTCCAAGAAATGCCACCTGTACAAGAAGGGGACGAAGGCCGGCGAGTACGAGGAAGCGGACGTGCCGCCCGAGTACCAGGCGCGGTTCGAGCGCTATTCCAAGGAGCTGATCGAGCGGATCGCGGAGACGGACGACACGCTGCTGGAGCGCTACCTCGGCGGTGAGGAGATCGGGCGGGATGAGGCGATCGCGGCGATGAAGGCCGGCATGGCCAAGGGTGAGCTGTTCCCGCTGTTCTGCGGCGCCGCCGAGCTCACGTACGGCATGCGGGCGCTGCTCACGAAGATGGTGGAGCTCTTGCCGGCGCCTCACGAGCGGCCGCCGGTGGAGGCGCAAAAGTGGGGCAGCGCCGAACGGGTGACGCTCCGGGCCGAGGACGCGGGTCCGTTCGTCGCCCAGGTGTTCAAGACGATCTCGGAGCCGCACGTGGGCGACGTGACGTTCTTTCGCGTGTACGCCGGCACGGTCAAGAACGGCCAGGACGTCTACAACGCCCCCCGCGAGGCGGTGGAGAAGCTCAACCACCTGTGCGTCACGCAGGGCAAGGAGCGATTCGAGATCGCCGAGCTGCGCGCCGGCGACGTCGGGGCCGTGGCGAAGCTGCGAGATACGCACACCAACGACACGCTCTCCACCCGAGAGCACGCCATCGTGCTGCCCAAGATCCCGTTCCCCGAGCCGGTGATCACGGAGGCGATCGACGTGAAGCAGCGGGGGGAGGAGGAGAAGCTGTCGAATGGCCTGCACAAGCTGCATGAGGAAGACCCGACCTTCCAGCACGAGTACTCGGGCGAGCTGGGGCAAACGCTGATCCGCGGGCTGGGGGAGCGGCACCTCGAGATCATCGTGGGGCGGCTGGCGCGCAAGTTCGGCGTGCACGCCCTGATCGGGCGCCCCAAGATCGCGTACCGCGAGACGTTCCGCGCACGCGCGGAAGGTCAGGGGAAGCACAAGAAGCAGACGGGGGGACGCGGCCAGTACGGCGACTGCTGGATCCGCATCGCGCCGCTGCCGCGCGGGTCGGGATTCCAGTTCATGGACGAGATCGTGGGCGGCGTGATTCCGCGCCAGTACATCCCGGCGGTGGAGCGCGGCATTCAGGAGGCGGCGGCGCGCGGGCCGGTGGCCGGCTATCCCGTCGTGGACTTCAAGGTGGAGGTGTACGACGGGTCCTACCACGACGTGGACTCGAACGAAATGTCGTTCAAGATGGCGGGCATTCTGGCGTTCCGGAACGTGAGCCCCAACTGCAAGCCGGTGCTGCTTGAGCCGATCCTCGAGCTCGAGGTGTGGACCCCGGACGAGTATCAAGGCGCCGTGATGGGCGATCTGTCGTCGCGGCGCGGGCAGATCCTCGGCACCGAGCCCGACGGTCGGCAGGTGAAGATCAAGGCGCTCGTCCCCGAAGCCGAGCTCGACCGCTACGCCACCACGCTGCACTCGATCACGCATGGCCGTGGGACGTATCGCTCGAAGTTCCATGTGTACCAGGAAGTGCCGCCCGACGCGGCACAGAAGGTCGCGGAGGTGCGCAAGAAAGAGCTGGAGGAGGCGAAGGCGTCTTGAGGCGCTGGCTGCGCCTGTGGTTCTCCTTCCACGCTCCGGTCGATCGGCGCGCGTACCTGCAAAGCGGCGCCGCCCTCATGCTGCTCAAGTACACGGTGGACGCGAGCCTCGTGTGGGCGCTCGTGGGCCGCTGGTGGACGCCGCTCGGCTACTTGAACCCCGTCTGGACGCTGCGCCAGCAGCTGCTGCGCGGCGCGCCGGACTGGGTCGCCCCGGCGCTGGTCGTGTGGACCCTGCCGTTCCTGTGGATCGGCGTGAGTCTGACATTGCGGCGGGCGGTGGACGCCGGACGCTCGCCGTGGTGGTGTCTGCTGTTCTTCGTGCCCCTCGTCAACTACGCGACCATGCTGTGGCTCGCGGCGCAGCCGTCGCGCGCCGGCCCCGCCGGTGGGGCACTGCAGCACGCGGCCGCCGACCGGAGGCTCCGTGCCGGGCTGCTGGGTGTTGCCGCGGCGCTCGCGATCACGATCCCCACCGTGCTGATCGGGGTGTATCTGCGGCGCCTCTACTCCGCCGGGTTGTTCCTCGGCACTCCCTTTACCATCGGCTACATCAGCGCCTACGTGTTCAACGCGCGCCAGGCACAGAGCGAGCGGCACACGCTCGAGGTGGCGCTCCTGGCGGTCGCCCTCGCAGGCGGGGCCATGCTGGTGTTCGCACTCGAAGGCGCGGTCTGCATCGCGCTGGCCTTCCCGCTCGCGGCGTTACTCGCCCTTCCCGGAGCCGTCCTCGGCAGGGCGGTGGCGCTGCGCGGCGCGGGGCGGTCGCTCCTCGCCGGAGCGCTGCTCGCGCCGGTCGTAGTGCTCGTGGGCCCGCGGCAGCGCGCGCCGTCCCACGAGGTCGTGACCGTCATCGAGGTCGACGCGCCCCCGGCGGTCGTGTGGCGTCACGTCGTTAGCTTTCCGCAGCTGGCGCCGCCCCGCGAATGGCCGTTCCGCGCGGGCGTGGCGGCGCCGATGGCGGCGCGCATCGTCGGGACCGGCGTGGGGGCGACCCGCTACTGCGACTTCACCACGGGCAGCTTCGTCGAGCCGGTCACGGTCTGGGAGGAGGATCGCCGACTGGGATTCGACATCACGACGCAGCCGCCGCCCATGCGCGAGTGGAGCCCGTACCGCGATGTGAACCCGCCGCACCTGGACGGGTACTTCCGAGCGACCCACGGGGAGTTCCGACTGATCCCCCTGCCCGGCGGCCGTACCCGTCTCGAAGGGCGGACCCAGTACGTCGTGTCGCTGTTCCCGCAGGCCTATTGGACGCTGCCGACCGGCCGTCTCGTTGCGGCGATCCACGAGCGGGTGCTGCGGCACATCAAGGCAATCGCTGAGGAGGAAGATCACCCATGAGAGGGACGATCCTCTATGCCGCGCTGGGCGCGCTGGGCATTGCCTGCGTGCGGCCCGACAAGGCCCCGCCCGCGTCCGACACGACCGCGTCGCGCCCCGACACCGCGGCGGCGTCCGCGGCTGCGGCGCCCCCCGCGGCTCCAGCGCCGGCTCCGGCTCCGGCTCCGGCGCCGACGCCCGCGCCGACTGCGACCAAGGTCGCCACCGTGCTGGGGTTCCTCGCGCCGGAATCGGTGCTGCACGACAGCGCGCAGGACATTTACTTCGTCTCCAACATCAACGGCAGCCCCATGGCGAAGGACAACAACGGCTTCATCAGCCGCGTGCGGCCGGACGGGGCGGTCGAGAACCTCAAGTTCATCGAGGGCGGGCGGAACGGCGTCACCCTCAACGCCCCGAAGGGCCTGGCCCTGGAGGGCGACACGCTGTGGGTCGCCGACATCGACGCCGTGCGGGCGTTCGATGCCAAGACGGGTGCCGCGATCGACACGGTGAGTCTGAGCAAGCTGGGAGCGGTGTTCTTGAACGACATCGTGGTCGGCTTGAGCGGCGCGCTCTACATCACCGACACGGGCATCCGGTTCGACGACGTCGGTAACGTGCTGCATCCGGGTCCGGATCGGGTATTCCGCGTGGGACCGGACCGGGCGGTC
>DATNOR010000193.1:0-7640 GCA_035601235.1 Gemmatimonadales bacterium | reverse complement strand
ACGGTGAAGTCCACGTGCCCGGGCGTGTCGATGATGTTGATGCGGTACGGCTGGCCGCGGCGCGGCCAGAAGGCCGTGGTGGCCGCGGACGTGATGGTGATGCCGCGCTCCTGCTCCTGCTCCATCCAGTCCATCGTGGCGGTGCCGTCGTGCACCTCGCCCAGCTTGTACGTCCGGCCGGTGTAGTACAGGATCCGCTCGGTCGTAGTCGTCTTCCCGGCATCGATGTGGGCCATGATGCCGATGTTGCGAATCTTGTCGAGCGGCGTGGTGCGAGGCATTGCGCTCCCTTACTCAGCAAAAACGCGGGGCGACCGTGACGCCCGTCACTGGGGCCGGTCTCGCTCCGCTGTCGTCCGGGGGTGCGACCCCCCTGCGACGTGCATGTCTCTGCTCGCCCCGGGGCATGGCCCCGGGGTTAGCCTACCCTTACCACCTATAGTGCGCGAATGCCCGGTTAGCCTCGGCCATCCGGTGCGTGTCTTCTTTCTTCTTTATGGTCTCACCCTCGCCCTTCGAGGCGAGGATCAGCTCGGCGGCCAGCCGCTCCGCCATGTTCTTTTCGCGCCGGGCGCGGCTGAACGAGATCAGCCAGCGCATGCCGAGCGCCGTGCGCCGCTCGGGCCGCACTTCCACCGGCACCTGGTACGTCGCGCCACCGACTCGCCGTGATTTCACTTCCAACGCAGGCTTCACATTTGAAAGCGCCTGCTTGAACACGTTGACCCCCGGCTGCCCGGTGCGCTGCTCGATCAGGTCCATCGCCGAGTAGAACACCCGCTCCGCCAGCGACTTCTTGCCCCGCTCCATCAGGTTGTTCAAAAACTTGGAGACGGTCTGGCTGTCGTAGCGCGGATCGGCCGGGACGGGCCGGCGGACCGCTTTCTTTCTGCGGCTCATGACGCCGCCGCCTTGGGCCGCTTGGCGCCGTACTTGGAGCGCGACTGCTTGCGCTCGTTCACGCCCGCGGCGTCGAGCGTGCCGCGGATGATGTGGTAGCGCACGCCCGGCAGATCTTTCACCCGGCCGCCGCGGATCATCACGATCGAGTGCTCCTGCAGGTTGTGCCCTTCGCCGGGGATGTACGCCGTCACCTCGAATCCGTTGGTCAGCCGTACACGAGCGACCTTACGCAACGCGGAGTTCGGCTTCTTGGGCGTCGTCGTGTAGACGCGGGTGCAGACCCCGCGCTTCTGCGGGTTCCCGCGCAGCGCGGGCGCCTTTTCCTTGCCCTCGACTTCGCGGCGACCGTGGCGGACGAGCTGATTGATGGTCGGCATACGCTCCGGCAAAAAGTTGCCAAATAGACTTGCAAAATAGACGGGGAATTGGGGTTAGAGCAACCCCTGGCCCCCCCACGACCCCGCCCCGTTGCCAGTTACCCGACGCCAAGCCGCACGGCAGGCTGACGCGCCGTCCTTGCAGCCTCCCGTCTCCCGGGCTATATGCACTCGTCCGCCCCTCCGGAGCCCGCTATGCGCCTCGCAACCCGTTTCCGCACTTCGCTCCTCGTCTCGCTCCTGGTGGTGGCCGTCGCCTGCACCATCCGCGTGATTCAGCCGGCGCCCCTGGCCGGCCCCGCGGGCGGAGGGGGCCCCAAGCCGGACAGCGCCAAGAAAGACCTGCCCTGGAAGCCCTTCGCCGAGGTCACCAAGGATGCCCGAGTGCAGACCGGGCTGTTCACCGCCTATCTCAAGCGGGAAAGCGCGTACCTGGCCCTCAAGCCGGAGCAGCTCGATCACGACTACCTGATGGTGACGGAGCTGTCGCAGGGGATCGGCGAGCTGGGCATCGACGGCGGCAGCGACGTCCGCTCCGACCTGATCCGGTTCCATCGGAGCGGCGACCACGTCGAGCTGTGGGTCGTGAACCCCTACGCCACGGCGACGCCGAACACGCCCATGGCACGCACCGTCGCCTACTCGTTCGGGCACTCGGTGGCCCAGTCGTTTGCCATCGCCAGCATCCGCGATACCACGAACGAGGTGCTCGTCGATCTCGTCCCGTTCCTGGCGTCCGACTGGGTCGATCTCGGAGCGTACTTCCAGTTCTTGTCGCAGGCGACGCCGATGCAGGGCCCGGGACCGATGTTCGACAAGGAACGCTCCAGCTTCCAGTCGCTGCACATGTTCCCGACCAACACGGAGGCCGAGGCCCGGTTGACGTTCCGCACGAGCCGCAGCCTGGGGATGGACATGGTCCCGGACTACCGCTGGATTCCGGTCGGCGTCCACTACTCGATCCTCGAGCTGCCCGCCACGCCGATGCGCCCGCGGTACGCCGACGATCGGGTGGGCTACTTCGTCTCCGCGATGAAGAACTTCTCGCGCGACACGGGCGAGACTTTCTTCGTGCGCTACGTGAACCGCTGGCGGCTCGAGAAGAAGGACCCGGGCGCCGCCGTGAGCGATCCGGTGAAGCCGATCACCTATTACCTCGACCGCACGATTCCCCTCGAGTGGCGACCCTACGTGCGGGACGGGATTCTCGAGTGGAACCGGGCGTTCGAAGCAGCCGGTATCCGCAACGCGATTGAGGTACTCGACGCCCCGGACGACACGCTGTGGAGCGCCGAGGACGCACGCTACAGCACCGTGCGGTGGATGGCCAACAATGCCTTCACCTACGCGATCGGGCCCTCCGACGTCGATCCGCGCACGGGGGAAATCCTCAACGCCGACATCCTCGTCGCCGCCTCCTGGATCCAGGCGTGGCAGGGCGAGTACCGCGACTACGCCGGGCCGCAGGCGATGATCCGTGAGGTGTTCCTCGAGGACTCGCTGCTCCGGGCCGACCCCAGCGGCCGGCGCTTCCAGCGGCTGTGCTCCTACGGCACGAGCATGGCGCACCAGGGGACCCTGCTGCGGGCGACGCTCGCCGCCAGCGGCGCGATCGCTCCGGGCGGCTCCGTTCCCCGCGAGTATGTCGGCCAGGCCTTGAAGGAGCTCGTGATGCACGAGGTGGGGCATACCCTCGGCCTGCGGCACAACTTCCGCGGCACCGCCGCCATCCCCATGGAGAAACTGTTCGACCGCGCCTACACGGCGACCCACGGCACGTCGGCGTCGGTGATGGACTACAACCCGCCGGCTATCGCGCTGGATCGCAGCAAGCAGGGCGACTACTACTCGCGCACCATCGGCACGTACGACCGCTGGGCGATCAAGTACGGGTACGCGGCGGTTCCCGGGGAGTCACCCGACGGCGAGCGTGCGGGTCTCCAGGGCATCGCCCTCCAGGCGTCCAATCCCGAGCACGTCTATGGAACGGACGAGGACGCCGGGTTCGCGGCCTACGGTCTCGATCCCACCGTGACGCGGTACGACCAGACGTCCGACCCGCTCGCCTGGGCCAAGGACCGCGCGACGCTCGTGAACCGGTTGTTCGACTCGCTCGAGACGCGGCTCGTCGGCGCGGGCGACGGCTACCCCAAGCTCCGGCGCGGCTTCCGCGACCTGCTGTTCGAGCGCTGGTTCGCCACGCTCGTCACCACCAAGTACCTGGCGGGCGCCTACACCTCGCGCGATCACCGCGGCGATCCCAACAGCCGGCCGCCGTTCGTCGCCGTGTCGGCGGCGCGGCAGCGGGAAGCGCTGGCGTTCATCGCCGATGCGGGGTTGGGCGAGAATGTCTATCAGTTCCGGCCGGCGCTGCTCAACAAGCTCGCCCCCGAGCGTTGGTGGCACTGGGGCGTGAACCCCTTCAGCGAGGGGCGGATCGACTTCCCGCTACACGACTGGGCGCTGGCGTTCCAGGGGACGCTGGTGCGGCTGTTGACGGACCCCGAGGTGCTGTCCCGGGTGCGCGACGCCGAGCTGCGAGCGGAAACGCGTAACCAGATGGTGACGATCCCGGATATTCTGACGACGCTCACGGCCAGCATCTGGGCGGAGGCCGGGGTGCAAGGGCAGCGCGCCCGGAACACCACCTCCATCCGCCGCGATCTGCAGCGGATGTATCTTGCCCGGCTGCTGCGCATGGTGGTGACGCCCGAGCCCGGCACGCCGGAGGACGCGCGCACGGTGACGCGGGCCACGCTCGTGAGCTTGAGCGGTGCCCTCAGTCGGGCGCTCGCGCCCGCGAACGAGCTGGACGGATACACGCAGGCACACTACGCCGACTCGCGGCAGCGCATCGAGCAGGCCCTCAACGCGCAGGTGGTGCAGCCGCTCGGCCCGACGCCGGTGCCGCGCTAGGAGACCAGGCCAAGCGGCGGGATCCCGATCCCTACGCCGGAGTGGATGACGCTTCGGTCTGCGGTGTCTAGCCAACCACCGAATGCACCCCGGGCGGTACCGGCCGGTCGGGCTGCTGCGCTTTCGGCGCCAGGCGCCACGTCACCCCCGACAGATCAGCGGCCGGCTCATTTGCCTGCATCGCCGTCACGATCGTCTCGAGACAGGCTCGTGCGACGGCCTCGCTCGGCGCGCACACCAAGATCGATCGCCCGGCCAACGCCAGCGACCCGGCCGGGACGGTCGCGATCCACGCGGTACACTCGAGCCACTGCTCGGCGAGACCATTGAGCCGCCCCAGGATCTCGTGGAACAGCGTGCCGACGATTTCCCCCCTGGTGAATTTCGCGCCTTCGAATTTCAGCGCGGCCAGCAGATGGCGCCGCGCCTCCGCCCGATCGCCGCGCCATGAGTCCAGCACGGCGAAGCCGATATTCGCCTCCGGGGTGAAGCGCGCGTCGGCTGCCGCGGCGAAAAACGTGGCCGCGGGCTCGGCGAGCCGGGCGGCCGCGAATGCCTGGCCCAGGCCGATCAAATGCGCTCCCTCGGAATCGAGGCCCCGCGCCACGCCGGCCCAATCCAACGCCCCCGCGGTGTCACGCTGCATCAAGCGCAACCGCACCATCAAGAGCGCCGTACTCGCGTCGCTCTTTGCATAGTCCTGCAGCGGCTGGAGCCGAGCGGCGGCGTCGGTCGTTCGCCCGGCCAGCAGCAGGAGGTGGGCGAGGAGCAACCCAGCCGCCCGATTGGCCGGCTCAAGCGCCACGCCCAGAGCGGCGTTCTCGATGGCGCTCTGCAGCTTGTGGCGGTGGAGCTGCGCGAGCGCGAGCAGCGACGCGAACGTGGCGACGTCCGGCCGGAGGTCATGCAGCTCCTGCAGGAGGCCCTCGCCGTCCCAGTCCTCGAGCAGGCTCAGCGCCCACGCGGCGCCCCATTTGGTCGCGAGGGTCTGAAACCCCACCTTCCGCTTGATCACCCCGAGTCTCTTCCGCGCCTGCTGAGCGATCCCGAGACCAGCGGCAGCGATGGCGTACCCGAGCCCAGCCTCGACCGATGTCGCCCGGCTTTCAAGCGCCAGACGCGCCGCGACGTGTGCGCGCAGGTAATCGCGATCCTGCAGGGCCGCGTAGCTCGCGCCCACCAGCATCGCGAGGCGGGCCCGCCGGGTCCCTTCCCGCGCGGCGGCCGCCCGCAGCTCCGCGACGATGGCCGCCTCCGCGGAAGCGAGCTGCTCTTGCGTCTCCGGCGGACGCGGATTCGACAACGTGCCGTAGGCGGGCACCGGGAGCGGCCGGCGATCGCGGTGGCGCGGTTGACGGACGAGCACCACGCCGGCGGCGAGTGTCACGGCCGCGGCTCCCATCGTGTCGAGTGGAAATCCACTGGTGGCGCCGATCACCCCGACGACCAGCCCCACGATGAGTGCGATCGCACCCAGGAACGACACGACGCCGATGCCCTCCGCGCGGCACAACCTGCGGGTGTCGCGCGCCAGGCGTTTCGTGTCCCTCGCCTCCTCAGCGGCGATCACGCGTTGAATCTCCGCCACCAGGCGGCTCGCAAGGCCATCCGGGTCGGCGAGGAGAGCGACGCCGGGCCGCCGGTCGCGCAGCGGCGCGTCATCGGCCGCCAGTGCGGCCAGCCGGTCGCGCATCGCGGGGTGGGTCGAATAGGGATCGACCGCGTGACGGAGCGACTCCCCGTGGGGGCCAGGTGTTGAACCGGTGAGCTCGCTCATGAGCCACGCCGTGAAGGCTTCTCCCGGCTGGAGGCGGGCCAATCGTTCACTCCACGGCAGCCGGCCGACGACGTCGTCCAGAACCTCGAGGCGCGCCAGCGCCGATCTGATGGCGGCGGCGCCGCACAGCTCGACGGCGCCGCGATCCGCCGCGAACTCGTCCTGCCGCGAGTAGGTCGCCACCAGTCGCGCGGCACGACGGGTCAGGGCGTCGAACACCTCCAGGGTGGTTTCCGTGAGGTCGGACCTCGCGTTGGCTTGGCGGTAGGCGGCGGCGCAGGCCGACAGCTCCGTCGTGACCTGGCTCAGCCGGGCAAGCCCCTTCTTCAACCACCGGCTGAACCCCCGCTGCACGAGGCGCGCGTGCGCCAGCTCATGTGCCAGCACGCCCTCGACCTCGCTGACGGTGAGTCCCGCCAGCAGGTCGAAGCCGATGCCGACGCTCGTGCGACCCGTGCCGCGCCGGTAGCCGCGCATCAGGACCCAGGCGTTCGCGTGCATCTCGATGGAGATTGATTCCGGGGACGCTACGGCTGCGCGCCGAGACAAGTCGCGGGCGATCTCGAACAGGCCCGGCGCGTCCAGCGGTGTCAGCGCGATGTGATACGTAGGCCCCGACGGCAGCCACAGCTTCCGCCCAAAGATGCCGAGCACGCGAACCGGGATCCGCAGCATTCGGGCGACGAGCGCGGCCATGCCGAACCGCGCCGCAAACGCGGTTGCGGCCAGGAGAACGAGCGCGAGCGCACCGAGACCCCCCATCCACAGGATCGCGGTGGCGTAGAACAGGAGAATCGTAGCGGCCGCGTTCGCCACGAGCCCGGCTCTCGCCGCCGGGCTGAGTGGCTTCTCATCCATGATCGCCGTGTGGGCCTCGAGCTCGGCCATGGCATAAAAATGTAGGGGCGCAGCATGCTGCGCCCCTACACAAGACTGTCCGACCGTCCGACTGTCAGTCCGCCTCCACTTCCTCCGGGAACGGACTCGGCACCGCACCCGGTGAAGGCTCGGGCGGCGGGGGCGGCGGCTGGAAGCCCTCCGGCGGCTCGATCTCGATCTCGTGGTAGCGGTAAATGCCCGTGCCCGCCGGGATGAGATGGCCGATGATGATGTTCTCCTTCAACCCCAGCAAGTCGTCCCGCGCGCCGCGGATCGCCGCGTCGGTCAACACGCGCGTGGTCTCCTGGAACGACGCCGCCGAAATGAACGACTGCGTCGTCAGGCTCGCCTTGGTGATCCCCAGGAGCAGCGGCTCGTTGGTCGGAGGCTTGCCGCCCTTCTTCACGACCCGGTCCTTGGCGTCGGAGAAGGTCTGCTTGTCCACGTTCTCCCCCTCCAGGAACTCCGTGTCACCGGGCTCGACGATCTTCACCTTCTGCAGCATCTGGCGCACGATCACGCCGATGTGCTTGTCGTTGATCTTCACGCCCTGCAGCCGGTACACCTCCTGCACTTCGTTCAGGAGGTACTCCTGCACCGCCCGCGGGCCCTTGATTCTCAAAATATCGTGCGGGTTCACCGGCCCTTCGGTGAGGCGGTCGCCGGCGCGCACGCGGTCGCCCTCGTGCACGCGCAAGTGCTTGCCGGCCGGCACTTCGTACAGCTGCGGCTCCCCCTCCTCGGGGTGGACGTAGATCTCGCGCTTGCCGCGCTTGATCTCGCCGAAC
>DATNOR010000192.1:0-12831 GCA_035601235.1 Gemmatimonadales bacterium | reverse complement strand
GTCGCGCCGCGGCACAGCGCCAGGTTCAGAACCACCTGCATCCCGTAGATATGGAAGAACGGCAGCACCGCCATGACGCGATCCTGCTCGACCAGCGTGTGCACCGGGTCGGTCTGGAGCAGGTTGGCGACGAGATTGCGGTGCGTGAGCATGACGCCTTTGGGGAACCCCGTAGTGCCGCTCGAGTACGGCAGCACCGCCAGGTCCGTCGCGGGGTCGATCGACACATGGGGCGCGGGCGCGTCGTGCTCGAGCAGGGCGGCGAACGCCGTGGCTCCGGGCGCGCTGCCGATCACGAAGACCTCTTCGATTCCCAGCTCTTGCGCCACGGGCCCCGCCCGGTCCATGAACGGCGGCACGGTGACGAGGAATCGGGCGCGCGCATCGCGCAGCTGGAGCACGGCGTCCTGGACGGTGCAGAGGGAGTTGATCGTCGTGACAACACCCCCTGCCGCGAGGGTGCCATGGAAGGCGAGCGCAAACTCAGGGGCGTTGGGCATGAACACGCCGAGCACGTCGCCGGGTCGGAAGCCGCGCGCGGCCAGGCCCGCGGCGACGCGCGCGACGCCCGCGGCGAGCGCGGCGTAGGTCAGCGAGCGGCCGCTCGCCGCGTCGACCAGCGCGGGTTTGTCGCCCAGCGCTGCCGCCCTGCGGAGCACGAACTCGTGCAGCGGGACGTCCGGCAGCGCGACGTCGGGATGCGGGCTCTTGAAGATCACGCCGATCGATGTACGGCCCGGCCGGCGGCGGGTCAAGAGCGCGCGCGGCCGGAGGCACTGAATTACCTTTGCCTCACCCCTCACGTGCGGAGTCTACCAGTGAAGGCAACCGTCTCCCGGACCATGGCCCTCCTGACGCTCTGGTCGGCGGCCGCCTGCGGCGGCAGCCCCCGTCCGGCTCCGGTCCCCGTCCCGGCACGACTCGACCTGAAGCCATACGGCCGTCTGGGGCTGGTCACGTTCACCGTGGAAAACGCCAAGGGCACGCTGCACCAGTTCGCGACCGACCGGTTCTCGGAAGAGATCCTCGCCGCGCAACCCGGCACGGGAGTGCTCGAGCTTGGCTCGGTCGACTCGCTGGTGAAGCGCGTGGGCGAGCAAGACCTGGGGATCGCGGCGGCGCAGGAGCTGGGCAAGCAGCGCGACATCGACGCCGTGTTCGCGGGGCACCTGAAAGTCACCAATCCCCAGCCCGGCGGCGGGCTCGCCGGGCTCGTGAGCCCGCACCTCGACGCCACCGTGCGGCTCGACCTCACCGTACGCCTGCTCTCGACGCGCTCCGGCGCGACGCTGTGGCGCTCGAGTGCGTGGGCTACGGACAAGGTCGGCCACGTGGCGCTGGTGGACGGGCAGCTGTTCTTCGGGGCCAAGGACCCGAAGGAAGCCTACGGGCGGATGGTGAATCGTCTGATCGAGCTCGTGACAGAAGATCTGCGGCCCACATGGCGCCAGCCATGAGGGCGCGTGCGCTGCTCGTGCTCGCGGGTGTCACGGCGGCGGCGGCACCGGGTGCAGCCCAGACCGGCGCGACGCGCCAGAAGAGCGAGACGGCCGTGTTCGCCGGGGGCTGCTTCTGGGGCGTCGACGCCGTGTTCCGCCACCTGCGCGGGGTGACCGCGGTCGTGTCCGGGTACGCGGGGGGCGGCGCCGCAACCGCACACTACGACGTCGTCAGCACGTCGACCACGGGCCACGCCGAGTCGGTCGAGGTGACGTTCGACCCGGCGCGCGTGTCCTATGAGGAGCTGCTGCGGGTGTTCTTCACCGTAGCGCACGACCCCACCGAGCGCGATCGCCAGGGGCCGGACGTGGGGAGCCAGTACCGCTCCGTGGTGTTCTACCGCACCCCCCAGCAACAGGCGGCGGCGGTCGCGATGATCGCGGAGCTCGAGCGCGCGACGGCCTACCCCCGTCCCATCGTGACGGAGGTAGTGCCGTTGGAGCGCTTCTTTCCGGCGGAGGCGTATCACCAGGACTACCTGGCGCACCATCTCACCAGCTCGTACATCGTGTACAACGACCTGCCCAAGCTGAAGCAGTTGGAACAACGGTTTCCCAAGCTGTACCGGCCGTAACCGCCCGGCGTCACCTCAGTGTTTCTGAATGTCCCCCGTGACCGCGCCGTCGGCGTGGAAGCCGTTTTCCGCGATATCCACGCTGAACGTGTCCCCACCGAGCAGGCCGTTGTCGCAGGCTTTGACGGTGAAGCCGGTCGTGCTGGTGACACCCAGGTCGAAGAACGTACCCACGGCGTCGAACTCGGCACCGTTACTCGCGGTGGTGCAGAAGCTCGAGCTCGAGCGGAACGCCGTGAAGGAGGTCCCGGTCAGCGTGTTCCCGCGCGGATCAGAGGCGAAGAACCTCCCGTGCACGCCCGTGGCGTCGGACGTGACGTCGAACGTGAAGAAAATAACCCCGCCCTCCGGGTCGGGGATGGTGCCGGTTCCGCTCAACTCACCAGTCTGCGGTGGCGACGGCTGATTCCAGGCCTGCAGCTTGGGACTCAGTGGATCGCGCGCATCACTACATGCGGTGGCGGCGGCGAGCAGCGCGACCGCTGCGGCCGAGATGCTGCGGGAAATGGTGCGTTTCATGGGGCCCCCCTCCTGGAGCGACGGGTTTGGGAGCCCCTAGGGCAAAACGCGGACCGGGTATCGCGTGCGCAACAACGCGCGGCGATCGCTCCGGACGGTGCGCAGCCGCATCGCCCGCTGCTGCGCGCGCGGGGCGTCGCGCGCGAACGGCATCACCCGTCGCGCGCGTGGCCTGTGCGCAGCACGGTGGCGATCGTATCGGCCTCGTCGGCGCGCTTGTCGGGCCGATAGCGCACCACCCGGGCGAAGCGCAGCGCCACGCCGCCCGGATACTGCGGGCTCGCCTGCACGTCGTTGAAGGCGACCTCGACCACGAGCTCGGGACGCACGTACACGGTGTGCTCGTCGCGCGAGTTTTCGAGCGCCAGCAGCCGGGTCGTCTGCCAGGCGAGCAGCTCGTCGGTCATGCCCTTGAAGGTCTTGCCCAGCATGACGAAGCCGCCCGTATCCGGGTCACGGGCGCCCAGGTGCAGGTTGGACAGCCAGCCGCGGCGTCGCCCGTGTCCCCACTCGGCGGCGAGCACCACCAGGTCGAGTGTGTGCGCCGGCTTCACCTTGAGCCACGCCGCCCCGCGCGCCCCCGCGTCGTAGCGGGCCCCCAGGGCCTTGGCCATGAGCCCTTCGTGGCCGGCCGCGATCGCCTGCTCGAAAAACCGTCCCGCGACGAGCGCGTCTCGCGTCACGATGCGCGGCACCCGGCCCTCCTGAGGGACGACCCGCTCGAGTACGGCGAATCGCGCGCTATAGGGCTCGCCGAGCAGAACCGTGCCGTCGGCGTAGAGGACGTCGAAGAAGAACGCCGAGAGCGGCAGCTCGGCACGCAGGCGTTGCACGTCGAGTTTCCGTCCGAAGCGCCGCATCGTCACCTGAAACGGGAGGGGTGTGCCGTCGGGCCGCAGGGCGATGGCCTCGCCGTCCAGGATGGCGTCGCGCAGCGGCAGTCGCCGCGCCGCCTCCACCACCTCGGGCACCGCCACGGTGACGTCGTTCAGTTGGCGGGAGAACACCCGCACCTCGTCGCCCGCCCGGTGCACCTGGATGCGGGCGCCGTCGAGCTTGTATTCGAACGCCGCTTCGCCCAGCTGTGCGAGCGCGGCGGCCACGTCGTCCGCCGCCTGCGCCAGCATCGGCTGGAGCGGGCGAAACAGCTTCAGGCCGAAGCGCGCGAGGCCGGCGGCGCCGTCCGTGAGCGCGGCGCGCGCCACCGGGCCCAGGCCGCCGGCGAGCATCGCGGCGCGCCGCACGCCGTCGGGATCGAGTGCCGTCGCCCGCGCCACGGCTTCGACCATGAGTCCTTCCAAGGCGCCCTGGCGCAGCTCGCCGATCAGCAGCCGGAACAGGAAGTCCTGCTCCTCCTCTGTGGCCCGCAGGAACAGCTCACGCAGCAGGCGGTCCTTCGCCGCGGCGGATCCCGAGCCCCTGGTCCGGGCGACCTGCTCGAGTGCCGCGTCCACCGTGGTCAGATCCAGGGTCGGACGGTCCGCGGCGCCCTCTGGGCGCGCCGCGCGGAGCGCCGCGTAGCCGACCCCGATCCGTCCCTGGCGCAGCGAGCCCGACAGCGAGGCGATGGCGGTCTCGATTTCGTCCGCGGCCGCCTGTTTCAATAGAGCGGCCAGCAGGTCGATCTTCGCGTTCCGCCCGCTCGTGGCGGCGACCTGCCGGGACGTAACGACCAGCTCGTGCAGCTTCACTGCACCATCCCGAAGCGCTTGTTCCGGACGGTCATCTTGATGAAGTGCCGCAGCCGCTGCTCGAAGACCTCCGGCCGGTGTCGCGCCGCTGCGATCCAGCCAATGCGAATCCGGCGGTAGGATGCGGGGAAGCGCTGGAAGCGCTTCCACACCACTGGGTCCGCCTCGAGGCGCTCGCGGATGTCCGGCGGGAGGCGCCAGGCGAGCTGTTTCGTGTCTTTGATGTGGTCGAAGACGTGGCGGATGCGCTCCAACCCGGCCCGGGTCATGCGGCGCGCCGCGATCAGGCGCCGCACGCGCTCGCGATTCATCTCGGAGAGCCGGCTGGTGGGCCGGCGGGGCGAGAAGCGCTGCGCATAGCAGTCGGCGTCGATCGGCTTCAGCGTACTGTCGATCCAGCCGTAGCACAGCGCCTCGTCCACGGCGTCGTTGTAAGACACGCGTGGCTTGCCGCTGTGCTTCTTATAGTAGATGAGCCAGATCTCGGGTGCCGTCTTGTGGTGGCGCGCGAGCCAGGCACGCCACTCGCGGCGGTTCCTGGCGTAGAACGTCTTTCCGACTTTCATTTACGGCTCCGTGATCAGAAAAAACTATCCGTCCTGGGGCAGAGCGGTGAGACCCACGAGCGTCCTGATCGTCCTGCAGCTGATTGGTGTCGGCTCCACCCACGCCGCGCCCTGCGTGTCGCGGCGCGCCGGCGCCGTGCCGGCCGCCTATCGGGAGACGGTGACGCGCATGCGCACGCTCGTGTGCGAGCGGCTCTCGTCGCACATCCCCGGCGTGCAGGTCGCGGTGGCGATCGACGGGACGCTGGTCTGGTCGGAGGGGTTCGGCTATGCCGACGCCGCCCGCAAGCGACCCGTCACGCGCGCCACACAGTTCCGTATCGGCAGCGTCTCAAAGCCGCTCACGGCCGCGGCCGTCGCCCTGCTGTACGAGCAGGGGAAGCTCGATCTCGACGCGCCGGTCCAACGGTATGTGCCGACCTTCCCCGACAAGGGATATCCTATCACCACGCGGCAGCTCACGGGGCACCTCGCCGGCATCAGGCACTACAAGGACCGCGAGTTCTTCTTGAACCGGCACTTTGCCACGGTGCGCGACGGGCTCGCGATTTTCCAGGACGACTCGCTCCTGTTCCCCCCCGGTACCCGCTTCTCCTATTCGAGCTACGGTTGGAACCTCGTGTCGGCCGTCGTGGAAGGCGCCGCGGTGGAGGACTTTCTCACCTACATCTCAGCGCACGTGTTTCGTCCTCTCGGCCTCACTCATACGGCGCCCGACCGAGCGGACAGCATCATCCCGGACCGCACCCAGTTTTACGATGCCGACTCGACCGGCGCGTATCACGTCGCGCCGCCAGTCGACAACAGCTACAAGTGGGCCGGAGGCGGGGTCGTCTCGACGGCCGAGGATCTGGTGAAGTTCGGGTCCGCTCTGCTCGAGCCCGGGTTCCTACGGCGCGAGACGCTGGACCTGTTGTTCACCTCACAACGGACCAGCGCCGGCGAGGAGACGGGCTATGGAATCGGCTGGTTCGTGAGGACCGACAGCCTGGGGCACCGCTGGGCGTTCCACGGCGGCAGCGCGGTCGGGGGCACGGCGGTATTCGGGCTGGACCGGGACTCGCACGTGGTGGTGGCGCTGCTCACGAATCTGTCGGACGCCCCGGTCGAGCCGGCCCAGGAGATCGAAACCGCGTTCGACGCGGCGAGCCGACGGGCGAACTAGCGGCTACGCCGCCAGCAGCTTGCGCACGTTGGCCAGGATCGCCTCCAGCTGACTCTGGACCTGGCGCTTTTCCCGCAGCCGGCCGCGCAGCCAGGCGATGACCGAGCGGGGTGCCCACACGTCTCTGATCGTTACCGCGGTGGATCCGGCGGTCTCGTCGAGCCGGAACAGGGTTTTCCAGCCATTCCGCTCACCGCGCTCCACCAGGCCGAACGCCGTGGGGGGCGCAAAGTCGACGACCTCGAACTCGGTTTCCCGGTTCCCGAAGCGCGCCTTGAAGCGCACGCCTTTTCGCAGCGGCACGGGGCTCTCCACGCCGCCACACCCTGGGAGCCATTGCGCGATGCGCGCCGGGTCCGTGAGTACGGCAAAGACACGCTCGATCGGGGCGGGGACGGGATGGATGACGGTGTGACTGACTTGGCGCATCGGCGCAGGTAGCGTGGCACGGGGGCGCGGCCGTGTCAACCGGGGAAGTGCCAGCGCCGGGGGGCCAGCCTGCACCCCCCGGGCCCCGCACGCCCCGTCTACTCGTTAGAGACCACTGGAGGAGGGCAGCTCAACGACAGTGTCATGCCCGTTGCTGTTGCCATTCCCGTTGCCGTTGCCGTTGCCGCCGCCAGTGGTGAATACCTTGGAGCGCCCACCGGTCACGGCCAGCCAGCGCCGGCGCATCGCGATCAGATCGTCGAGCTGCTGGCGCAGCTTGGCGACGTTCTGGTCCACCTGCTGGATGCGCCAATCGATGTACTGCTCTGCCTGGTCGGGCGTCCAGTCCGCCGGCCCCGTAAACACCAGCGGCTCTTTGGGTTCGACGTCGTGCACCAGGTGCGCCTCGTCGCGCTCGCCCCCCTCCATCTTGGCGAGCACATCCGTCACTTTGCGTCCCATCATGTCCAGCCTGCGTCCCATGCGGGCCTCCTTGCGGCTTGCTGCGGGTCCTTGTCGCGGGCGCGGTCACTCGGTCGTGCTGTGCTGTATCAGCTATAGATGGTATAGCGGATGGGTGTTATAATATCTCAAGTTGTTATATAACGCAAGGAGGGTAAGGATGTCACGGTACCGCGGCCAGAAGGTCCGCTATCGTCGCAGGGGTGTGGTGCGGCTGCAGTTACGCCAGCTGCTGGAGACGCGCGCGGTTTCACCCTACGGGCTGGCCAAGTTCACCGGTCTGAGCTTGAACACGATCTACCGGCTCACCCGGCCGAGTGGCCGCTTCGAACTGATCCGGGCCGACACGATCGAGCGGCTGTGCGGCGCGCTCCGGGTAACGCCGAGCGAGCTGTTCGAGTACGAGAAGCCGTCGTCCTAGGGGTGGTGCACCACACCATCCGGGACGTTGGCGTCGTGCCGCAGCGTGACGACAGCGGTGCGCTGCCGCCCGAGGTCGACCTCGATCACCACGTGGCTCTTGTCGCGCGCCATCCGCCAGCGCCGGGTCGCCCGCGACTCGCCCCCCGCGGCCGCGAGCGCCGCGGTGACCACGGCCGCGGGAGGATCGCTCACCGCCGCGAGCTGGGCGCAGGTGGCGCAGCGCTGTGACTCGGCGCTGAGCTCGGCGCTGCACACGCTGCGGCCGCAATGGCCGCATGCCGCGCGATGCTGCTCGCACGTGCCCCTGCCGCAGATAGGACACGTCGCGACCTCGTCGGACGCGAACAGCGCCGCCGGTTCCTCGGCACAGCCAGCGCGGTGCCGGGCGCACACCAGGCGTCGCGACCGGTCGACCCGGCGCAGGTGGAGCGAGCAGTGCACCTGTCCATCCACCGCGCACACCGCCTGATGCGCCGTGCACACCGACTTACCGCAGCTCGCACACGGCGCGACCTCGTCCACGCCCACCGGCTCGTTGGTTCCGCCCTCGCAGTACCTGAGGCACGCCGTGCACAGGCGGCGGCTCCCCTTCGGGGCTGCGGCGTCGCTCTGCTGCGCGTGCCGGTTGCAGACCTCCTGGCCGCAACTGCCGCACGGCGCGAGGCACGCCGAGCACGCCGCGTGCCCGTCCTCCGCACACACGCCGGCGTGAGCGGTGCAGTGCTCGAGCCGGCACGACGTGCACACCTGCACGTGCTCGTCGCACGCCGGCAAGCCGTCCACCCGGCACTCGGCCGTCCCGTGGTCCACACAGAAGTCCTCGCCGCACACCGAGCAGCGGTGCGAGCAGGCCTCGCAGCCGCAGTGGTCGTGCCGGCAGATCACCAGCGTGGCGGGCGGGCGGCCACAGTGCGGGCACGCGAGCGACCAGCCCGATACGCCGCTGAGCGACCGCTGGGCGGCGAACGTCGCGCGACGCCCCCGCTGGGACTCGAGCTGCCACTCGGCGCGCTGCATCAGCACGGCGGCCTCGACGAGCTGCAGCGGATGCACCACGGCCTGCACCTGGCTGCGTCGGATCTCTTCGGCGCGGCGGCGCTCGGCGAGCGCCGAGACCGTCGCGATCGCCTCCGCATCGGCCTGCTCCTTCAAGACCGACTCGAAGTAGCGGTCCAGCCTGCCGAGCTCGGCGGCGAGCTCCTGCTGCGCCGCGGCGCGGCGGGTGGACACGCGCTCCGTCGCCTGCGCCCGCAGATGGCTCACGAGCAGCTGCAGCAGCTCACCCGGCTCCCGTTCCGGTACGCGGGCCGCCGCGACGCTCGCCGGATCCGCGGGCGCCACCCGGCCCGCCTCGAGCTCGCGGAACGCAGCGGCGACCTCGGCGCCGACCGGGGCGCCCGCCGCCAGGTCATACACGTCGGTTTCGACCACCGCCTCTTCCACCCCCGCTCCGGCGCGTAGCACGACGCGCGCCGCGAGCCGCCCCACCGGGTGCACGGCCAGCCGCGTCGCGGCCGGCTTCGCGACGCCATCGCGAACCGGAATGGCCAGCTCGACCTTGTCGTTCCCCCTCTCCCGAAGGGAGAGGGGGACAGGGGGTGAGGACGGATCGCTCGCCGGCGAGCCCGCGGGGGCGATGAGACCGAGCGAGAGCCGCGCCCCACGCGCGCGAATCGCTTCCACGACCTGAGACAGGAACGGGCTGCCGGGCACCGCGATCTCGGCCTCCGGATCGCGCTCCAGCGCGTCGAGCGAGAACGCCACGCTCACTCGCTCGCGATCCCTGAAAAACGGGCGCTCGGCCGGGGGCAGCTTCAGCTCCGTGTGATCGGGACCGAGGGCGGTCCGTTTCACGCCCGCAAGCGCGCAGTAGCGCTCGAGCAGCGGCCGCAGCGCCGAGCCTGCCAGGGGATCGGCGTCCCGGGGGATCCGAGGGGCCTCGCGGGCCGTCGTCCGCGGCTTGCCGCGGCGCTTCGGCGCGGCTTTGCGCTTCACGCGTCGGCCTCGATGTCCACCAGCGCGAGGGGCAGGCGGTCGACTTGCGCCACGAGGGTGATCGCGCGGCCCGCGCTGGTCAGGCCGGTGAGCCGCACGAGGTCACCGTACTTGGGATGACGGCCGGCCGGGTGGGTGGTGGTGGCGCCCCCCACCGGCTCGATCGACTCGAGCGCCTCGAGCACGTCCGTCACGTGCAAGCCGAGCTTGAGGCGCTTCTGATCCCAGCCGGCCGCCTTGACCACCTGGCTCGTGCCGAGGCCGAGGCGCAGGCGTCCGGGCACCGACAGCGTCCCGAATCGGCGCTCGAGTCGCATGGCGTTGTCGTCGGGCGCGATGAGCGAGTTGAGCGCTTCCTGCTCCTTGGCTACGGCGCTGCTCGTTGCGATGTCGGCTCCCAGGACTTCCACGCGGCGGGCAAAGTCCGCCTCGTTCTCGGCGGCGAGCCATTCTTCGGCGAGCCGGCCTTCGAACTTCTGGGCGCCGCCGAATTCGCCCAGGATCAGGTCCAGCTCGCCTACGACCAGCTCGAACAGCTTGATCTTCCGGTCGAGCAGCTGAAGGATGTACGCTTCGATGGTGCCCGCCGCCACGAGGTTCACGATGTGGACCTCGCGCGTCTGCCCGATGCGGTGCAGCCGGCCGATGCGCTGCTCCACCACCATCGGGTTCCAGGGCAGGTCGTAGTTCACGAGCACATTGCAGAACTGCAGATTGCGTCCTTCGCTGCCCGCGCGGGTGGCGATGAGCACGCTGCGCGGATCCTGGTGGAAATCGCGGATGCGGGTGTCCCGCTCCGTGGTGGAGTGGGCCCCCCAGTAGACGATCGGTTTGCGACCCAGCTGCTTGACGCGCTCCTCGATCAACTGAATCGTCGGGCGGTGGTCGCTGAAGACCACCACGCGGTCCGGTGTTTCCTGCAGCAGTTTGGTCAGGACGTCCAGCTTGGCGTGCGTCTTGATGCGCTGCGCCCGTTGCGCGAGCTGCCGGGCGATGGCGCGATACGCGGGGCTGATGCGCTCGGCCTCTCCCAGGTGCTGGAGCGACTCGGCGAGCGCGCGCGCCGAGGAGCAGAGCCGCTGGCGCAGGTGGATGACCGCGAGCTGCAGGATGCCCTTCTTGGTGGGTCGCCGCCGTCGCTTGCCGTCCTCCGTCTCTTCCTGCTCGGCCGGCTGGATGAAGCCCTCGCGATACAGCCGTCGCAGGAACTCGGTGGTGCGCTCGTACAGGTCCGCCTCGGCGCGGGTCAGCTTGACCTCGGGGTGGCGCGGCCGCCGCGGCGGCAGGTCCAGGTCGAGGGCGACGCTCGAGCGCCGGGTGCGGATCATCACCGCATGCGTCAGGGCGCGCAGTGCCTCGGGGTCGCGTGGCTGGCGGTGGTCGCCCGAGACGAGGTGCTCGGCCTTGAACTCCTGCCAGGTGCCGAGCTGGCCGGGCCGGAGCAACGTGATGAGGTTGTACAGCTCGCGCAGGTCGTTCTGCAACGGCGTCGCCGTGAGCAGCAGGATGAAGTCACGCTCGATCTTCTCGATGAACTGGTAGGTCGCGCCGCGGTGGCTCTTCACCTTGTGCGCCTCGTCTACGATCACCAGGTCCCAGCGGTGCCGCAGGATCTCCTCGGCGTGGCGACGCGAGCGCGCGCGGTCGTGCGAGATGATCGCCTTCGTGACGTGCGGCCAGTCGTCGGGCTCCGTCGGCGTGTCGAAGCGCTCGAAGAACTTCTCTTCCAGCTCGCCCTGCCACTGGCCCACGAGCGAGGCGGGGGTGAGGATCAGCGCGCGGCGGGCCAGGCCGCGGATCGCCAGCTCCTTGTAGATGAGACTCGCCTCGATCGTCTTGCCAAGCCCGACTTCGTCGGCGAGGATGGCGCGGCCGCCCATGTCGCGCAGCACGCGCTGGGCCACATCGATCTGGTGCGGCAGCTCCTTGATGGCGTTGGCGTCGAGCGTGATCAGCCGGTCGAAGCCGGGAACGAGGGCGATGCGCTCCGCCTCGCGCCGCAGGTCGTACCACGCGCGGTCGGCGGGCGGCTGCTTGAGCTGGTCGACGAACAGCTTCAGGGAGCGCTCGTCGACCGCCCAGGCGTCGTCGGGGAGAGGATTGGGTTGCGTCACGCGATGCCTCGATACCGGGCTCGCAATATAGGAAATAGAGCCGGTTGGGCGCTTGGGGGGACGCTGAGCCAGAAGGTCCTGCTCGGCGTTTCGACCAACGGCCTGGGTTACGATATCCCGGTCGGCCGCACTGTCAGTCTCACCCCGTATTGGGACGGCTTCGCGCTGAGCTATTCGGGTGGCGACGCCAACGTCGGCCAGATCGGCCTGGCGATCACGGTGCAACTAAGGGCCGGGACGTTTTTGCAGATCGGTTGCAGCGCGCCGGACCGGAGGACTGGTCCGGTGCGCCGTATTTGCGGTAGACTGCATCAATGGACTTCGCCCCGCTCCCGCAGCAGCGCCGCGCCATTGAAGCGCCGCCCGGCCCCGTCCTCGTGGTCGCGGGACCCGGCGCGGGAAAGACGTTCTGCCTCATCGCCCGCATCACCCATCTCGTCGACACCGTGGGCGTGGCGCCCGAGCGCATCTGCGCCGTCACGTTCACGAATCGGGCGGCGGAGGAGATCGCCCTCCGACTGAAGCACACGTTGCGGGACCGTGCCGACGCAATCACGCGGGGTACGATCCACGCGCTGTGCCTCGCCCTGCTGCGCGACCACGCGGAGGCGGCGGGCCTGCGGCAGGGGTTCGGCGTCGCCGACGAGCAGTATCAGAAGGTCATCCTGGGCCGGCTGCACGTGCCGCTCGAGCAGCGCGGCGCGCTCCTGAACCGGTTCAGCCGCCACCGGGTTCAGGACTACCGGTTGACGCCGGAGGACGCGCGTCTGTATCGGGAATACGCCGTCTGGCTGGCGCACCGCAACATGCTGGACTTCGACGACCTCGTCGCAAAGGCCGAGCAGCTGCTACGGACCCGGAGCGACATCGCCGACGCGATCGCCGCACGCTGGGACCATCTGCTCGTGGACGAGTTCCAGGACGTGAACCCGGTCCAGTATGACCTGCTGCGGCGACTCGCGGCGCCGCACGACAACCTCTTTGCGGTCGGCGACGACGAGCAGTCGATCTTCGCCTGGGCGGGGGCGGATCCCTACGTCCTGGTGCGGTTCGGCCGGGATTACGGGATCGAGCGACCGATCATCCTGGACAAGAACCGCCGCTGCTCACGCCAGATCTTCGAGACGGCGCGGCGCGTGCTCGCGCAGAATCCGCAGCTGTTCGAGAAACAGCTCAGCGCCGACCAGGAATCGCCGTACGAGGTCGGCGCCTTGGCGTTCCGCGACGAAGCGGAAGAAGCCGCCTGGCTGCTCGAGGACCTCCGGAGCGACCGCGCCGCGTCGGGCCTGGGCTGGGGCGAGTACGCGGTCCTCTACCGCAGGCACAAGCTCGGCGAGTACCTCGAGGGGCGGCTGCTCCGAGCGGGGATTCCCTGCCGGCTGGCGCGGGGCCG
>DATNOR010000191.1:0-7204 GCA_035601235.1 Gemmatimonadales bacterium | reverse complement strand
GAGGGCAAGGCGCAGCGCGATCACGTCATTCTCGTGCGCTGGCACGCCGTACGGGGTACAGCTCGAGCCCACGAGGCTATCGCAGGCCGGACCGGTGACGTTCTGATGGGTGAAGGTCATCTCGATCCCGTCGAGTCGCACCCCACGCAGCGACGTGAAGTGCATGCGGTTCACGTTCGCCCCCACGAACACGCGTCCGCGGCCCAGGGTCTGGGCCCGCTCCGCGAAGACGGGACCGGGGGAAACCGACGTCCGCACCGGCACGCCGCCTTCGAAGCGGAAGGTGGAGCCGCCGCTGGTGGCGCTCACCGGCAGGTTGGCGACGTTGCCGCTGATCGCGTTGCCGATGAACGAGATGAGCGTGCCGTTCTCGCTGCGCGCCGCCGGGATGAAGTGGTCGGCATGCAGCGCCGTGGCCGAGTCCGAGCCGGCGGTGCCGCCGAGGAAGAGCGGGTCCTGGCCGGCGCTGAAGATGAACAGCTCGGAGATCTTGTCGCGCAGGCCCTGCGCGTCGAGCGAGGTGGCGATCGAGGTGAGAACCACGAGACTCCACAGGTAGCGCCGCATCGACCCTCCGGGCCTGGGATGAACTGCCATGACGGCTCGAAGAGACTTCGTACCTCGACCTGCGTCAACCCGGGGGCTCAGAGCGTCGCCCGGAACCGCTCCCACTGCGCTTGCTGCTCGCGCAGGAACGCGACGAAGCCCGGATCACTGCGGATGTTGTCGAGGAACGGATCCCGCTCGAACAGCGGATAACAGGGGAGCCCCCCGTCGGCCGTCGTCCGGAGCCAATGGACCGCCGAGTCGGGCCGGTGGAGCAGCGCGTACGCAAGCGCGATGTGGTAGCCGGCGTGGTGGAAGTGGATGTAACCCTTCCCCTTCTGGACAGCGGACTGAATGTCCCGCACGGCGCGGGGAGCGTCACCCGCCAAGGCAAACCAGACGGCGCGCGCGCTTGTCACGACGCCGCCCCGGTCTTCACGGTGTTTCCGCAGGTAGTTCTGGATCACTGCGAACGCCGAGTCGCTGCGACCCAAATGAAGCAGCACGATTGCCATCTCGTAGTACCAGTATGGCGGGTTGGCCTCGGGATCTACCTCGTTCAGGATCCTCAGGGCCTCATCATATTGCCCTTGGTACGCGCGCGCCTCCGCGATGCGTCGCAGGGCGTTGTCGTTGCGAGGCGAGATCGCGAGTGTTTTCTGAAGCTCGGCAATCCCTTCGTCCAGCATTCCGATGTGCAGGTAGATATTCCCCAGAGACCCGTGCGCCCGATCCATGTTCGGGTTAAGGCTCAGGGCGCGCCGGTCTTCCTGGATCGCTCGCTCGTGGAAGAAGTGGCCGGAACTTCCCCACAGCAGGCGGGCCTGGGCCAGGTGTGCCTCCGCGAGTTTCGGGTCGAGGCGCAGCGCTTTCTCCGCCGCCATCCGGGCTCGTTGCAGCGCCGCCGTGTCCCCCGGATCGAATTCGCTCACCCGCAACGCGTAGGCGCGCGCTAGCCCCGCCTGGGCCGCGGCAAAGCTCGGGTCCAGCGCGACGGCGCGCTCGAACAGCGTGATTGCGGCCGAATCGTTGTCTCGATTCTGACGATCGCTGACAAGCATGTCCGCGCGCAGGTATAAATCGTATGCCTCGGCGTTGCTGGTGAGTGCGGTCGGGGGACGCGGCCGCTCCCGTCCGCCCCCGACGTTGAAGCCGATTAGCAGCGCCAGCGTAGCGGCGGCCGCGAGGCCCGCGCCGAGGGCGAGCTTTGCTCTCCGGCTTTTCGATGGGCGCCGGCTCGAGCCTTGCTCGAGGGCCGGCTGTGTCAGCGCCTGCGCGAACTCGGTCGCGCCGGCGTAGCGGTCCACCGGCACTTTGGCCAGGGCCTTCAGCACGGCCTGCTCGACCCCGCGGGGCACCGTCTCCCGCACCGTCCGGATCGGCGCTACGGGATCCACAGCGTGTCGCGCGAGGATCGCCTGCGCCGTGGGGCCAGTGAACGGCGGCGCCCCGGCCAGCATCTCGTACGCCACGCAGCCGAGCGCGTAGAGATCGCTCCGCCCATCCACTTCGCCGTCCTCCGTGCCCTGCTCGGGACTCATGTAGGCAGGGGTGCCGAGCGCGATGCCCGTCTCGGTGAGCCGGTCGCTGCCCGCCGCCATGATCGCGCGGGCGATCCCGAAATCCGCCACCAGGGCGTGGCCGTCTTCGAGCAGAATGTTCTCCGGCTTGATGTCGCGGTGCACCACACCCAGGTCGTGGGCGTAGCCGAGCGCCTGCGCCACGTCGCCCGTGATGCGCAGCGCTTCGGGGATCGGGAGTTGCGGCTCGCGATCGAGGCGGGCGCGCAGGGATTCGCCCGCCACGTACGGCATCACGAAATAGAGCAGGCCATCCGTCGCGCCCGAGTCGTGCAGCGTGACGATGTGGGGGTGCTGGAGCCGAGCAGCCAGCTGGATTTCGCGGAGGAAGCGCTCAGCGCCCACCGCGGCCGCGAGCTCGGGGTGGAGCACCTTGATCGCGACCGGGCGCTCGTGCTTCAGGTCGTGGGCGAGGAAAACCGCCGCAGTCCGGCCGTGCGCCAGCTCGCGCTCGACGCGGTAGCGGTCGGCGAGCCCGGCGCGGAGCCGCGCGAGGAGGTCGATCGCGAGGAGCGGGGCCGGCATCGCCGCCCCCTGCCGTGTCCGCACCGCGGCGACCAGCGCCTGCGTCTCGGCGGCGGGCTCGGCCTGGTAGTCCGCCGCAAGCACCTCGGCGAACTCCTCATAGGCTTTCAACGCACTCGCGCGGTCGCCGTGGCGGTCGAGCACGGTGATGAGGCGACGCAATGTTGCTTCGTCGCCCGGCGCGAGTTGCACCGCCCGGCGGGCCAACTGGACCGCGGTGGTGAGGTTCCCCCGCGCCTCCGCGCGCTCGACCAGGTCGCGCGCGGCGCGCGCGGCCGTCTGACGCAGTCGGGCGCGCTCCGTCTCGAGCCAGCGCTCGAACTCGGGCGCGTCGGAGATGAAGAACCCTTCCAGCAGATCGCCCCGGTACAGGTCGAGAGCCTCCCGAACTTGCCCCCTCTCGACCGCGCGCTCGAACGCGACGACGTCACACGAGACCTGGTCGAAGTCGAGGCCAATTTCTTCGTCGCCCCGGCTCGTAATGGCGTCCGTCCCCAAGGCATCGCGAACCACGTGCAGCGCCTGTCGCAGGGCAGCGCGGGCGTGCTCTTGATCGAGCTCCGGCCAGAACAGCGCCAGCAGGCTGTCACGGCGGTGGAAGCCTGGGGGTGAGGCGGCGGCGAGGTAGGCGAGCAACGCGAGGCGTCGGGGTTGGCCGAGCAAGGCCCGCACGTCGCGGTCATCGGCGCTGGTGAGGGTCAACCTCCCGAGCAGGCGGAGCTCGATCATGCGAGGCCTCGACGATGCGCGGCGCGGTTCAGAGCCCTCACAAGCGGCGTGGGGCTGCCGTTACGGCCGGCGTGACGGTCGCATCACATGGGCGTGACGCGGCTCCCCTAAACTGGCTCCGCAAGGCTCAACCTACTCCCCCTTGCTGGAGGCAGCAAATGCGAGACCTCTCGACCTTCTCACACGCCAGCCTGGTGCCGCTAGTGGCGGTACTCGCGCTGATACTCGACTGCGCGCCCGACGCAGGCCCAACTGGGCTGAACGGGCGTCTCTCCGCATCCCGCGATGGCGTTCCGTTCAGCGAAGGCCTGGCAAGCCCGGGCTGGCAGGAGACCGCCCGCAACCTCGTAGTGCAGGCGAGGCTCGGGCCGATTCCCGCGGGCCATGCGTACCCGCTTCTCGGCGTGGCCCAGTATCTGGCGGTACAGCAGGCAGAGACTGCGGCCGGCGGCACGGACGTCAACCCCGCGAATGCCTCCGGCAACGGCATTGGCGCCGGCGGGCGTGCGCGTCTCGAGACCGATCGCGGCGCCGTCGCGGGCGCGTCTGTCGTGGTGCTGAGCTATTTGTTTCCCGGCCAGGCGCAGGCGCTCGAGGATACAGTGGCGGCCCAAGCGAATACGGGTCCCGGACAGCCGCACCCCGCGTTCGCCGCGGGGGAGGCGATCGGTCGCGAGGTTGGCACCGAGATCGTCGCGCGGGCGAAGGCCGACGGGTTTACCAAGCCGAACACCGCGACGCCACCGGTCGGACCGGGGTTCTGGACCAGCAGCGCGATCCCTCCCCAGCCGGTGAACGGTGGGCAGCTGCCGGGCGTCCTTCCCTGGTTCCTGACCTCAGCGAGCCAGTTCCGTCCCGCGCCGCCGCCCGCCTTTGGTTCCCCGGAATTCGACGCCGCACTCGCGGAGATCCGGCAGATCTCGGACACCCGCACGGCCGAACAGGTCCGCATCGCGACGTTCTGGGCCCTGGCCGCCGGCACCGTGACCGGGTCGGGGTTCTGGCTCGAGGTCGCGTCACGGGACGTCATCCAGCACGGCCTGTCTGAGCGCGAGGCAACGCATCTCTACGCGCTGCTGAGCGCAACGATGGCCGACGCCGCGATCGGCTGCTGGGACGCGAAGCTGACTTACTGGCTCATCCGGCCGTGGAAGGCGGACGTCGCGGTCACGGTGGTCCCAGCCGTCGGGATGCCCAACCATCCGTCCTATCCCTCGGGGCACAGCTGCGTGTCCGCTTCGGCGGCGGAAGTGCTGAGTGCGTTCTTCCCTGAAGAGCGGGCGCAACTCGACGCGATGGTCATCGAGGCGGGAGTGTCGCGCATGTACGCGGGCATTCATTACCGGTTCGACATCGAAGCGGGGCAGGCTCTCGGCCGTAGCGTCGCCCGGTTCGCGATCGCGACGGACGCGTCCGGGAGTTCCGTGCTGACGCCCAACTAGAGGCCAGAGAGCGTGGACAGCGACTGGTCGCGTAGCGAGGAGGGTCCCATGTCGTTCCCCAGTTTCGAACGTGCGGCCGCCGGAGCTGTGCTCGTCTTGGCGTGGCTCATGGCCGCAGGATGCAGTGACTCAACCGGGCCGAAGACCGGCGCGCTCCAGGTGAGCGTCACGACCACGGGCGCAGAGCTCGATACGAATGGCTACAGCGTCGCCATCGACGGTGGGGCGGGGCGAGTCATTCCGTCGAACGGCACGGTGACGCTGTCCGGGCTGAGTGCCGGCAGCCACAGCGTGCTCCTCGCCGGGCTGGCTCCGAATTGCGCGCCGGTCGGGGCGGCCAACCCGCGCCCGGTCGAGGTCGTCGGCGGCCAGACGGCCTCCGCTGCCTTCTCGGTAACCTGCACCGCCACGACTGCCCCTGTCGATATCAGCGGCGTGTGGGATTTTACGAGCACCTTAACCGATCCATCGGGCAATGCGGTGGGCGTAGAGGAAGGGTCTTACGACTTCTGGCAGGGACTGACCCAGCACGTCTCGATGGGCGATCAAGTCGGACCGTGGTCCCCGAACTCGATTTATGACGTCCAGTCCGGCAACGGAGCCATCACCTTCTATTCCGCGCCCCGCTTGCTCCGGGACTGGGGGCTGCCGTATTGCGAGTACGACGCCACGGTGTCGGGTTCACCCCCATCGCGAATGAGCGGGCAGTGGTTCTGCACATCCTCGCCCCCCCGCGGCACCTGGGAAGCTCGACGCGCGGGGCGTCTCGGGTCCGTAACGATATACCCGGGTCTCATCTGGTGGCCGGTGGGCGACTCGATCCGCGTGACGGCCGAGCTTCGGGACACTGCCGGGCGGCGTGTGTTCTTCCGCCCGGTCGCCTGGTCGAGCGACCATCCCAGCGTGGCCGCGGTCCGGGCCTCCGGGATCTGGACTTCAGTGGCCATAGCTGCAACCGGCACGGCGACGATCGCCGCAACCGCGGATGCACAGAGGGGGACGACGAAGGTCACGGGCGGCGTGGGCGGGCTATCGGTCATAGTCACGCCCGCTAACGATACGCTAGGAGTTGGAGCGACAACGGCCTTCGCAGCCACGGTGCGTGATGGCGACGGCACACCGGTGCTTGGCCTTTCAGTCAACTGGAGCAGCTCGAACTCGACCGTCGCAAGCGTCTCGGCAACAGGGATCGCGACCGCGCTAGCCGCAGGAACGACCGCGATCGGTGCCAGCGTCGAGAACTGGAGCGGCGGCTCGTGGCTTACGGTCATCGGCCCTCCGGTGGACATCAACGGCCAATGGCGGTTCGCCGAAACGTGGTACGGCGGTAATTACGACGACTATCCGTATTACCTCTGCAGTGACACGGGCTCGCTAGTGCTCACGCAAACGGGGCTCAGCTTCACCGGCACCGCGAGCCGAGCCGGTGACTGTCCCGACGAGACCTCCCGGCCGGTGGGCAACGGAGCGATCAACGGTCGCCTCCTCTCCTTTACAATGGGCTGCCAGTACGGAGTCGCAACGACAGGGGTGCTGCTGGACCGCATGACCGGTGGCGGGGCCACTTGCCCCGACAGCAACACATGGGTGACGTCCTTCGAGGCCGAGCGCGTGGGAGCGACAGCGACGCTCGACGTGCAGCCCGTGAGCGCGACGCTGCTGCTCGGCCAGTCGTTGACGCTGACCGTCACCCGGAGGGATGGGGTCGGCGACACGCTCAGGCTGTCCCCTGTCACCTGGTCAAGCGACAATCCCGCGGCGGTCACGGTCTCGCCCGCGGGCGTCGTGACGGCGCTCGCTCCCGGGACTGCCACCATCACCGCTTTCGCCGATGGTCGCCGCGGAGCGAGCACTGTCAACGTCAATGCACCGTGACCGGAGGCCATGGGCGCTTACTGCCGGAGCGCCGCGCGGTACTGCTCCCATTGTGCCTTCAGCTCCTTCATGAAGGCTACGAACCCCGTATCGTTGCGGATGCGATCCAAGTCGGGGTCCGTCGCGAAACAGGGGTAGCAGGGGAGCCCGTCGTCCGCCGCCCGGCGCAGCCATTGCACGGCCGGGCCCGGTCGGCGGAGCACGGCGTAGGCTGAAGCGATGCGGGATGCGGAATGATGGAAGTGGATGTATCCGGCACCGATCGCTTCAGCCCTGCGAATGTCCTGGGTTGCGCCGCGCACGTCGCCTCGCTCCGCGCGCAGGAAGGCGCGGGTGCTGGTGAGGAGGCCCCCACGATCCTCGGGGTGCTCGCGCAAGTAGCGCTCGATCAGCGCCGAGGCTTCACTGTCCTGGCCGAGATGCAGCAGCGCCCAGGCGACGTGATAGTGCCAAAGGGGCGGGTTCTTGTCAGGTGGGATTTGTCGAAGGACGCGGAGGGCGTCCCAG
>DATNOR010000190.1:0-3062 GCA_035601235.1 Gemmatimonadales bacterium | reverse complement strand
GCACCATGCGCACCGGCGGCAGCGCCGCGATCCGCAGCTCGTGGGAGCCGCTGCGCAAGGCGGGCGCCGCGGCGCGTGAGATGCTGATCGACGCAGCGGCGTCCACCTGGCAGGTCGATCGCGCGGCGTGCCGCGCCGAGCGGGGCGCGGTCGTGCACACCCCGAGCAAACGACGCCTCACCTACGACAAGCTCGTCGCCAAAGCGGCGCAGCTGCCGGTCCCGAAAGATCCGCCCCTCAAGGACCCGAAGGACTTCGGTCTGGTCGGCACGCGGACGCGCCGGCTCGATACGCCCTCCAAGGTGGACGGCAGCGCCCAATTCGGGATCGACGTGAAGGTCCCCGGCATGCTGGTCGCGTCGATCGAGCGTGCCCCGGTGCTCGGCGGCAGCATCAGGAGCGTGAACGCCGAGGCGGCGAAGGCATTACCGGGGGTGCGCCATGTGGTCGAGCTCGAAGCGAGCTCCTGGATGGGGCCGAAAGGTGGATGGGCGGCCGGGTGTGCCGCCGGCGTCGCCGTGGTGGCGGACAGCTACTGGCAAGCGGTCACAGCGCGACGCGCGCTCCAAATCGAGTGGGACGCGGGCGACGCCGGCGCCCTGAGCTCGGAGAGCGTCCGATCGCAGCTCGCCGCCCTCGCGGCGCAGCTGGCGGTTGTGGCGCAAACGATCGGCGACGCCGCGGCGGCGCTGGCGGGCGCCGCCAAGCGCATCGAGGCCGTGTACGAGGTGCCGTTCGTGCATCACGCGACCATGGAGCCGATGAACTGCACCGCCCACGTGCGCGCCGACGGGGCCGACATCTGGGCACCAACGCAGAACCAGGAGCACGCCCAGAAGGTGGCGGCCCAGGTGACGGGACTCCCGCTCGAGCAGGTGCGGATTCACACCATGTTCTCGGGGGGCGGGTTTGGGCGCCGGCTCGAGCCGGATTTCGTCTCGGAAGCGGCGCGCGTCTCCAAAGCAGTGGGCGCGCCGGTGAAGGTGATCTGGTCGCGCGAAGACGACATGCGGAACGGCTTCTACCGTCCCACGAGCTTGAACCGCTTCGCGGCGGGACTGGACGCCGGCGGGCGGCTGGTGGCGTGGACCCATCGTATCGCCGGCACGCCGCTGCGGCTCAAGTTCGGGCCGCTCGAGAAGGGGATGGACGACAGTCTGGTGGACGGTGCGGTCGACCTGCCTTACGCCATTCCCAACCTGCTCGTGGACCAGGCGACGCTGGAGCTGGCACGTGTCCCCCGGGGCCCCTGGCGCTCGGTGGGTGTGTCGCACAACGGCTTCGTGACCGAAGCCTTCCTGGACGAGGTGGCGGCCGCCGCCGGACGGGACCCGTTCGAGCTGCGGCGCGAGCTGCTCCGCGACAAGCCGCGCCACCGCCGGACGCTCGAGCTCGCGGCGGACAAGGCCGGCTGGGGGACCCCGCTCGCGGCCGGTCGGGGGCGCGGCATCGCGCTCGCCGAGTGGGGGCCGACGACGTGCGCCGAGGTCGCCGAGGTTTCGGTGGCGGACGACGGAGCCGTCACGGTCCACCGGGTGGTGTGCGCCGTGGATTGCGGTCAGCCGGTCAACGTCGGTCAGATCGAGGCTCAGATCCAGGGAGGCGTCGTGTTCGGGCTGAGCGCCGCGCTGTACGGCGAGATCACACTCGCTGCCGGCCGCGTCGTGCAGGGGAATTTCGACAGCTATCGCGTGGTGCGCCTGCCCGAGTCGCCGCACGTGGAAGTGCACATCGTGCCCAGCAGCGACCCGATCGGGGGCACCGGCGAGCCCGGTGTGCCACCGATCGCGCCCGCGGTGTGCAACGCGATCTTCGCGGCGACCGGGAAACGGATCAGAAGGCTGCCGATCGGAAAGATCGCCGCGACCTGAGGTGCGGGGAGCGGTACCCTCAGTGCACCACTGTCACCGACGCCGTCATCGTCGGGTGAATCGTGCAATGATAGCCGTAGGTCCCGACCGTCGTGAGCGGGAGCGCATACGTGCCACTGTCCCTGGTGGCGGCATCGGGCGGCCGCGCGGGACCACTCGTGAACGTGACGTTGTGCCCAATCGCGCCGTCGTTCCAGGTCCAGGTGACCGTCCCCCCCGACTGCACGACGACGCTGTCGGGGTTGAACGCGAGGTTCTGCAGGCTCACCGCTGCCGACGTCGGCGGCGTGGTGGCAACCTCGGTGAAGTTGGCCGCGCTGGGCACGCCGGTCACGGTTGCGCTGACCCGCTGGATCGTGGCGGAGCCCACCGAATCCGCCGTGCTCGCCTCACCGCTCGCATCAGTCGCGCTCTGCACGGGGCTCACCGCACCCGAGCCCGACGACACGGCCCACATCACCACCACGCCGGGCACCGGCCGACCGCTTAAGTCCAACACAGTCACCCTCAAGGGCGTCGGCAGCGGATTGTTGAAGTACCAGTTCTGTCCTCCTCCCCCGCTCACCACCACGTCCGCGGGCGGTCCGGGTGGCTGGGTGCCCCCGCCGTTGCAACCCGATGCCCAGAGGGTGGCCAGCAACCCCCACCAAGCCCACTGCCGGCGTTTCATCCGGTCGTCTCCTAAGGATTCAACGGAATCTACGCGGCACGAAAAGCAGAGCGGTACCCCCGGCCTTCTTCGGAAGGTACCGCTCCCCGCTCCCCGCTCCGCGTTGTTCAGTGCACGACTTGGAGCGTGCCGGTCATGCCCCCGTGGACCGAACAGTGATAGCCGTATGTACCCACCGAATTGAACGTGATGGCCCTCGTCCCGGTCATCTGAGGCGCCGTCTCCGCAGGAAGGGGCGCCGGTCCGCTATTGAACGTCAGCGAATGAGGATTCACACCGCCCCAGGTCCAGGTCACTGTCCCACCGGTCTTGATCACACCGTTCTGAGGGCTGAAGAAGTTGTCTTTCACGTCAGCGGCCGCGGTAGTCGGCGCGGCGCTGGCCGTGACCGTGAACGTCACGGGAGTCGACAGGCCCGTAAACGTCGCCGTGACCGTCTGCGGACTGGAGGATCCGATGCTGTCCGTTGTGCTCGCCACTCCCGACGCGTTGGTGGTGCTCTGAGTGGGACTCACCACACC
>DATNOR010000189.1:0-1998 GCA_035601235.1 Gemmatimonadales bacterium | reverse complement strand
GAGCGCCACGCGCACACCGATCTCGTGGGTACGGTGTGCGACCAGGTACGCCATGACGCCGGCCAGGCCCACCGCGGCCAGCACGAGCGCCACGGTCGCGAACGCACCGAGCAGCAACGCACTCTCCCGCTGCGGGGCAGCTGACTTGGCCAGCTCGCTCTCCAGCGTAAAGACGCGCGCATCGGCCGCATCCGCGTCGACCTCTCGAATCGCACGTCGGACGGGTTCGACCAGCCTTTCAGGATCCAGGTTGGCCCGGATGGCTATCGCGCCGGGCGTATAACCGGCCTGTGAGGCGGGGACCAAAACCTGCGGAGTGGCAGACGCGTCCCGCCCCATCTGCAAGACGTCCTTTGTTTCCCCAACGATGGTGCGCCTTGCGCCTCCCGCCTCGACCCGGTGTCCCACAGGGTCGCCGCCGCTCAGGAAACGACGCCCAAAGGCCGAGTTCACTATGGCGACTGGCGCACCGTCGGCTCGGTCCGCCGAAGTGAAGGGACGGCCCGCGACGACGCGAACGCCGAGTGTCTTGAAATACTCGGGCGAGACCGCACCCAACGCCGCGTCCCCGCTCCCATCGGTCGCCGGCGCGGCATCGTCGATCCGGACGGTGCCGGTCCTCGCAACACCTTCAAGGGGCAGGACATCGGCCAGGGCAGCCGATGCGACGCCGGGCAGCGCCGCCAGGCGATCGAGGACCGCGGCGTAAAACACAGTTCCCGCGGGTCCCTGGCGATACTTGTAGCTGGAGAGTCGTCCCAGGTGTACGCCGACGACGTGGCCAGGGCTGAACCCGAGGTCCACCGCCAGCAACGTGAAGAGGCTTCGAGTCAGCAAGCCCGCCCCCATCAGGAGCACGAGCGCCGCCGCCAGCTCAGTGACCACCAGGCCCTCGCGGAGCCGCGCGCGGTGCGCGGAAACGCCCGCCTGCCCCGCTCCGCTCTTCAGGCCCTCGACCAGGCTCGGGTGCGAGGCCGCGAGGGCCGGCGCAACACCGAACGCAACCCCCGTCAGCACGGCCAGCCCGGTGGTGAAGGCGAGCACAACCGCATCAAGATGAACGTCGACGCCCTGGAGGGCACGCAGCGGCGCCGCCTGCATGAACAGGCGTAACCCGAGCGCCGGCACCACGAGCCCGGCACCGGCTCCTAGAATCGCCAATACCATGCTCTCGGCCAGCAACTGGCGCATCAACCGGCGGCGGCCGGCACCCAACGCGGCGCGGATCGCGAACTCCCGCTCACGCACCGCGGCACGCGCCACGAGCAGACTCGCGACGTTGGCGCAGGCGATCAGCAGCAGGAACCCCACCGCGCCGAGCAGGATCAGGAGCAACGGTCGTGAGCTCCCGTACAGGCGCTCGTGCAACGTCATTACGTCGACAGCGGCGTCGCGGATGAACGGGGGCGAGAACTTGGCGTGAGCCAACAGCCCCGTCAGCTCGGTTCGGGCCTGAGTCATCCCGACTCCGGGCGCGAGCCGGCCGAGGACGCGAACGAAGAAAGTCGTCCACGTCTTACCGCCGCTCGTCGGGAGTCCAAAGAACGGTCTCCAGACGCTTGCGCCGCTCGGGAAACCGAAACTCGCGGGGAGCACGCCGATGATCGTCGCGGGCTCACCATCCAGGATCATCGTACGTCCGACAACCCCTGAGTCGCCGCCGAACCGCCGCTGCCACAGCCCATAGCTCAGGAGCACGACCCCGGGACCCGTTCCCTGTTGTTCATCCGCCGTGAAGGTCCGGCCGAGCGCGGGCTGGACGCCGAGCAGCGCGAAGAACCGGCGCGTCACGTACGCGCCCGTGATCGGCTCCCCGCCCGGGCGGTCGGTGTCGAACGGTCCGGCCTGCCGGTAGGCTGCGAGGTCGGCGAACGACCGGCTCTCGTCCTGCCACGCCAGGTAAGCCCAATGAGACACCTGGCCCCCGAGCGAGCGGGCTGACGCCTTGTCTTCGGGGGCGAGGCCTACGGACAGGATCCGGTCGGGATCGGGATACGG
>DATNOR010000188.1:0-4436 GCA_035601235.1 Gemmatimonadales bacterium | reverse complement strand
ACGTTCGGGTTCAACGTCTTCTTGGCGACGAACGCGGCCAATCGGTGCTTCGTCCAGAAGGGCGAGATCGAAGTCAACGGTCACCCCTTTAAGGTCGCGTGGCACGTTTCGATCCACGATGGGGTCGACAGCTTCAGCGGTGACAGCGTATTCGCCAATGTGTTCGCCGATAACTCGGGAAGGGGCTTTTGTCTCGTGGTGGGGACCGCCGACGCCTTTATGACGGCGCGCGTCAACCCGGGAGGCGGCCGCGAAACGGCGCAATTCGAGGTCTGCGACAACGATCGTGGCAAACCGCAGAACAGCCGTACGGATGCGATGCGCTGGCGGGCCGCTCCCATTCATTCGGGAGAAACGGGCCCCACCGGGGACACGGGCCTGACGTACTTGACAGGCGGCAACATCGTGGAGCACGGGTCGTGAACGGACCGCACCATCCAAGCGCATTGGGGACCAGTGATAAGGAAGGAGTGACTGATGAACGGCAACAGCATGCACTGGGTGAACCGCCTCGCGGCCCTCGGGCTCGTCGTCGGGCTCGTGGCCGGGTTCGCGGTGGCGGGTAGCGCCCAATCGGTGGGCGGCCAGGCGTACAGCACGTACGTCAACACGCCGCTCGGTTCCAGTGGTCAGTCGCCGCTGGCGGTGCTGCCGGCTGTATCGGGCACCGACGGCGCCGAAGCAGACGCCGAAGGCAGTGCGTTGAATGTCGTGGGCGCGCTGTCGTCCGATTTCCTCAACAGCATCACGTCGGGCGAAATCGGAACCGCAGAAGCGGGCGCGCAGAGCACGTCGAGCGCCGCGAGCGTGAACATCCTGAACGGGCTGATCACGGCGGATGAAGTGGTCGCCAACGTCATGAGTAGCGCGAGCCAGGATGGTGCGTTCAGCAGCGCCGACGGCTCGACGTTCACGAACCTGGCGATCGCCGGTGTGGGGTCGCTCTCGGGCGACTCGCCCATCACGCCCAACATGAACATCAGCCTGCCGGGGGTCGGCTATGTGGTGCTGAACGAGCAGATCCCCTCGGGCGACGGCGTGTCGAGCAGCGGCCTGACGGTGAACATGATCCACGTGTACCTGCAGAGCATCACGGGTGGGATCGTGGATCCGCTCACCGGCCAGGTGATCGGCGGTATCACGACGACCACCGGCGAGATCATCGTCGGGTCCGCCACGAGCTCGGTCGGGCCCTGAAGCAGGGGTGGTCCTTCGATCGTAGTGGGAGCCGTCCGGCTTGCCGGACGGCTCTTTGCATTCCCGGCCGAGACTCGCGCTACCTTTAGGATCAACGCCCATGCCCACCACCTTCACCCGCTTCCCGAGCCCGCTCGGCGAGCTCGTGCTCACGGCCTCCGACGCCGCACTAAAGGGAATGTTCTTTCCGCTGCCCCGCAACCGCGTGACACCCGAGGAGCAGCCGGAGTGGGTGGAGGACGACGGCGGCGGGCCCGCGGGCGCGTTGCTCACTCGCGTCCGCCGGCAATTGACCGAGTACTTCGACGGGAGCCGCACGAGCTTCGACCTGCCCCTCGACGCCGCCGGATCGGCGTTCGAGCGACGTGTCTGGGATCTGCTGCGCACCGTCCCGTACGGGGCCACCACCAGCTACGGCGAGCTGGCGCGCCGTCTCGGCGATCCGCGCGCGACGCGCGCGGTGGGCGCCGCCAACGGTAAAAACCCCATCCCCATTATTGTCCCTTGCCACCGCGTGGTCGGGGCGCGCGGCGAGCTCACGGGGTTCGGCGGCGGTCTGGACCGCAAGCGCTGGCTGCTCGAGCACGAGGGCGCGCTGCTGCGACTGGGCACAGCGTAGCGCAAACCAACTGACCCCGGCGCAAGCCCGGGGATGCCTCTGGCCAGGAGCCCTGCATGCCCGTCAAACGCAAGCTGCGGCGCACCGATCCCCACCGCGCCCTGCGTGACCACGTGATCGAGCTGCTGCGCGGCGGTCATGCCCATGTCACGCTCCGGGAGGCGATCGGCGATTGGCCGGTCGCGCTTCGGGGCACCCGGCCCGCGGGGCAGCCCTTCACGCCGTGGCGCCTGCTTGAGCACGTCCGCATCTCGCAATGGGATATCGTCGAGTTCACGAAGAGCGCGGAGCACATCTCCCCGAAGTGGCCCGCGGGCTACTGGCCCGAGCAGGACGCCCCGCCCGATGCGGCCGCCTGGGACACGAGCGTGGCGCAGGTGGAGCGGGACCTCCGCGCCGTGGAGCGCCTCGTGGCCGACCCCAAGACCGACCTGTTCGCCCGTATTCCGCACGGCACCGGCCAAACCGTACTGCGCGAGGCGTTGGTGCTCGCCGACCACAACGCGTACCATCTCGGCCAGCTCGTGCTGTTGCGACGACTGCTCGGCGCCTGGAAGAAAGACTAGGGCCCGCTCACTCGACCGCCGCGGCCTGTACTTCTAGTCCGATTTCCTCGAGGAACGTGCTTCCCCCTGCCTCCATTCCGGACCGGCGCTCGACCCGCGTCAGGACCAGCCGCTCCCGCGCCCGGGTCATCCCAACATACAGGAGACGCCGCGCCTCCTCGATCTCGGCCTGCCGCTTCTCGGTCGACTCGCGGTAGCCCGGGATCTGGTAGTCCTCGACTCCCAGGATGTACACCCGCGAGAACTCCAGGCCCTTGGTCGAGTGCAGCGTGAGGAGGTTGACGCGATCGGGCGCGACCTCGATGCCCTCCGACGTGGAGAGCGCCACCCGCTCGAGCAGCCGGTCGATGCCGTCGGAGAGCGTGGCCGAGGAATCGCCCTCGATCAGCGCCCGCAAGCGGGCGACCGCGGCGGGATAGCGTTGCGCCGGGTCGGGCTCGGCGCGGAGGCGCGTCATGAGCGCGCGGCCCCCGAGCCGCTCGATCACCGCCTCGACCGACGGCGCCGCGGTCCCGGTACGCTCGCGCTCCATCTCGTAGAACTCCAGCGCCTCGCTGTATCGGCCCAGCGTGTAAAACTTGGCCAGCTTGCACAGCAGGTCCCGCTCCTCGTTTCCCGCGTGTTGCTCCAGCGCCAGGGCCAGGCCGAGGTAGTCGAGCAGGTTGACGAGCACCGCCTTGCGCGCGCGAATCGCGCGCCGCCGCTCGAGCTCGAGATACACCCGGGCCAGCGTGACCGCGTCGTCCAGCGCATGATGCGCCCGCCCGACGTCAATCCCGAAACGGCGTGCGATGTCCTCCTGCCGGGGACTGTCCTGCGAGAGGGATCGCGCGAGCGGATAGGTGTCGTAGAACACGAGTGTGTCGACGCCTTCGAGCCCCGCGGCGAGCCGCCGCAGCACCGGCACGTCGAAGCGCTGGCCGTTGTGCGCGATCAGCACGTCGTCGCCGACAAAGGCGCGAAATTCGGGCCACACCTGGGCGAACGAGCGCGCGTCCCGCAGGTCGCCGTCGGTGTACCCATGGATCGCGCTGGCGCGCGACGAGATCGGTTGGTACGGCTGGACGAGCGTGTGAAACCGGTCCACGATCTCGCCCTTCACCACGCGGGCGGCTCCGATTTCGACCACGCCGCATGTCGCCACGTCGTTGTCCGTGGTCTCGAAATCGAATGTGACATAGCGCTCGAGGGCGGTGTCGAGCTCCTTCGAGTGCAGCAGTTGTAGCGCCTTGAAGACGGTCAGGGCGAGACCACGCTCACCGCCATCCGCGTTTACCAGCGTCTCGCCCGCGTGGGTTAACCCCGGGGCCGTGCCCCGCGGTTTTAACGGGCCGGATGCCGCTGACGGCACGTGCAGGACCCCCGCGGCGGCTAGCATGCCCCGCAGCGCAATCTCCAACCCTCCCTGTGACTCGATCACGATGTCCCGCTCCGCCACGATTGCCGCGTCGAGCCGCGCGGCGAGCCGCACGGCCTCCGGGATCTCGGCGGGGTCGGTGAGCTCGTCGTGCCGCTCCTCCAAGGCGTTCCGGTACGGACCGACGCTCTGCGACAGGATCTCATCGACCAGCGGCGCCAGCGCGCGGTGTGAGCGGGGCAGGGCGCGGAGGTTCTCCACCTGATAGACCAGCCGCCACAGCTTCTTCGTATCCGGATCCTGCTGGGGTCGGCGGCGGGCGAGGGTGCGAACGGCCGCCAGGAAATCGCCGCCGTCCCCCCTCTCCGCGTTAGCGGAGAGGGGGACAGGGGGTGAGGACGAGAGGGGGAAAGGGGGTGAGGCAAGTACCTCCTGCAGAAAGTGCGGCGAAAGCACGCAGCGCGCGAACGCCTCGATCGCCACCTGGTCGTCCGGGTCGCGCACGATCCGCAGCGCCGCGATCACGTACTTGATGACGTCGTCCTCGACCAGCGACCGGCCCCGCGCCAGCCGGCAGGGAATCCCCGCTCGGAGCAGCCGCCCCTCGAGGTACTCGCCGAGCTTGTGCCTGCGGTAGAGGACCGCGTACTCGCCCCAGCCCAGGCCCGACGCGGCGCGGTCGCTCCGGAGGTCCTCG
>DATNOR010000187.1:0-4813 GCA_035601235.1 Gemmatimonadales bacterium | reverse complement strand
GGAGAACTCCGATGGCAAAGAACGCGGAACGCGGAACGCGGACCGCGGAACAGCAGGTCCGAGCTCGGAGCACGAGTCGCCTGTTCCGCGTTCCGACTTCCGCGTTCCGCGTTTCCCTCATGGCTTCCACGTTCCTTTCGCCACCGCCGGCACGAACGCCTCCAGCCCCTTGGGGGGGAATTCCAACGTCTTCCCCTGCTCGGCGCTCATGTAGGCGGTCATCAGGACCTTTACGACCTCGAGGCCGTCGTCGAACGTCAACTGCGGCGCCTCGCGTCCGAGGAACACGCGCACGAAGTGCCGATCCTCGGCCTCGTAGCCGTACACCGCCGCCTCGCTCGAGATGACGGGCATGAGCCCCATCTCAGCGTTCTGCTTTTCGACGAGGTCTTCGCCGGATTGACCCTTCACCTCGCGGCTGAAGAACAGCCGGAGCGGGCTGTCGAGCGAGTTCCACGTCATCGAGTATTCCGGGCCGAGCAGCTCGGCGGAGAGGCGCAGTCCCGCTCCCACGAAGCTCCACGAGGTCGTGGCTTCGCCCAGTACGGTGGCGCCCTCGCCCGTCGTGAACTCGATCATCACGCTCGCGAAATCCTCCGAGGGCCGCTTGGTGTAGTCCACTTCCTTGCCCATGCGCTGCTGCAGCTGTTTCGCGTAGGCCGGCTGGCTCCATTTGAGGCTGCCGATGTGACCCGTGACGCGCACCGGCCGTACCGTCGAGAGCGGCGCACCGGGCTTGGTGAGGAGGTGACGCACCACCAACGACGAGTGGCACATCATGTCGTTCAGGACGCCGCCGCCCTGGAGGTCGCCGCGCCAGAACCACGGCATATGCGGCCCGCTGTGCTCTTCCGCCGCGCGCGCGAGATAGGGCCGGCCGGTGAGCGATGCGCCCCGCGCCCAGACGATGGCCCGCCCCTGCGCCACGGCGGGCGCGAACAGCTGATTCTCGAGGTAGCCGTGCGCCAGCCCCGCCTTTTTCACCATCTCGGTCACCCGCGTGGCTTCGGCGACGTTGCGTGCCAGGGGCTTCTCACAGGCGATGCCCTTGAGCGCCCCTTTGCCACGCGTGACGGCGTCCACGATCTCCTCCACGTTCTCGATGCGGGCCTGGTTCGGTCCGCAGAGCCACAGCGCGTCGATCCCCGGGTCGGCCACCATCTCGGCGATCGAGCGATGGGCCTTGGCGGGCCCGAGGTCGAGCCGGCGTGCCTGCGCGGCCATGTCGTCGGCGTGCTTCAGGTTCGGGCTCCACACGCCGAGCACGTCGGCATCGCGCACGGACTGGAGTCCCTGCAGGTGGAACCGCGCGTTGAATCCGCTCCCCACGAACCCAATGCCCAGCCGCTTGTCCGCCATGCGCCTGTCCCGTTTCCCGTCTCTCGTTTCCCGTCAATCAGCGTAGCTGACGCCCAGCTTGGCGAGCGCTTCCGGCGGGCAGCCTTTCCATTCGGCGACGAAGCTGTTGCCGATGTAGCGCAGGTCTTGGACGCCCAGCTTGCTCGAGAAAAACCCCGTTGCGGTGAGGTCGCGGAAGGAGTTGAAGAACGCCACGCCGGCCGCGTGCTCGGGCTTCGCCTTCTTGGGCCACGCGATGTCGTCGAGCACCGCCGTGCGCTCGGTATCGGTCGCGCCCGTGAAGGTCTTGCCGTAGCGGTCGTCGCACTCGTGGTCGAGCCACGCCAGCCCGCCTTTGATCGGCGTCGCGAGGTTGGGGTCGTCGCCGAGCATGAAGTCCATGAATTCCGGGACGCCCGCCTCGGTCGCGCTGCCGGAGTGTTCGTCCTTCGGGAGGATGAGATCGACCAGCAGCCGCACTGTCTCCCACTCGTGGGCGGTGAACTGCTTCGGTTCGTATGGCACGCCCCGCTGGAGCGTCTCGCGTGCCAGCGCCGCCGCCTCGCGCACCGACTCGGGCGCCCAGCGGAACGCCGCGGCAACCGGTGCGGACGCCAGCAGGCCGATGACCGAGCGTCTATCCATGAGTCCTCCGAACGCGGAACGCGGAAGTGGGAACGCGGAACAGACGCTTCGCGCTCCGACGCGCGGAATGCTGTTCCGCGTTCCGCGTTCCGCATTCCGCGTTCAAAGTTCGCCCCGCTTGATCAGTTCAGTGATGTGCTCGCTGGTGCGGAGTGCGAGGGCCAGAATCGTCCAGGTCGGATTCTTGTCGGCCTGCGACACGAACGGCGCGCCGTCGGTCACGAACAGGTTCTTGCACTCGTGGGCCTGGGACCAGCGGTTTGTCACCGACGTCTTGGGATCGTCGCCCATGCGCGCGCCGCCCAGCTCGTGAATGATGACGCCCCCGGCGGCGATGCCGTACCCCCGTTCCCGCGTCGGCATCGGGGAAAACACCTCCCCGCCCATCTCGGCGATGAGCGCCCGGAACGTCTCCTGCATGTGCTTCACCTGGTTGTACTCGTGGTCCGACCACTTCCAATGGAAACGCAGCACCGGGATGCCCCAGCGGTCGACGGTGCGGGGGTCGATCTCGCAATAGGTGTCGTCGTTGGGAATCATCTCGCCGCGGCCCGAGAAGCCGATGGTCGCGCCGTAGTAGCGGCGGTAGTCGTCTTTGAGCTGCTTGCCGTACCCGCCACCGGCGGGGTAGCGCTGGATCCCTCCCATGACGCCGTAGTCGGGCACGTGCGTCCCGCCCCACACCTCGATGTGATAGCCGCGGGAGAAGTCGAGCTTCCGGTCTTCGAGCCACCAGGGCATGTACAGGTGCATGCCCCCCACGCCGTCGTGGTTGTGCGGCACGTGGTCCATCATCTTGGGGATGAAGCCCCCCACGTCCGTCCCGGTGGTATCGGTGATGTATTTGCCCACGGTGCCGCTGCCGTTCGCCAGCCCATTCGGGAACGCGGACGACTGCGAGTTGAGCAGCAGCCGCGCCGTCTCGAGCGCGCTGGCGGCGAGCACCACCACCTTGGCGCTCACGTGCCGGTCCGCGCCCGTCGTCTTGTCGACGTACGCCACACCCGAGGCGCGACCGGTCTTGTCCACCGTCACCTCGCGGGCCATCGCGTTGGTGACGAGCGTGAGCCGCCCGGTGGTGAGGGCGGGGCCGATCAGCACGTTGGTGGACGTGAAGTTCGCGTTCACACGGCAGCCGCGGTTGCATTGGCCGCAGTAGTGACACGGCGCCCGGCCGTTGAGCGGTCGCGTCAGGATCGAGAGCCGGGAGGGGATGCAGGTGATGTGCAGTTTGTCCGCGGCCTGCTTGACCAGCAGCTCGTGGCAGCGCGGGCGCGGCGGCGGCTGGAACACGCCGTCCGGCTCATTGGGAAGGTTCTCCTTCGAGCCGAACACGCCGATCAGGCGGTCGATTTTGTCGTAATAGGGGGCGACATCCTCGTACGAAATCGGCCAGTCGTCGCCCAGCCCGTCCCGACTCTTGCGTTTGAAGTCGTACGGCCCGAAGCGGAGCGAAATCCGGCCCCAGTGGTTGGTGCGGCCCCCGACCATGCGGGCCCGCCACCAGTTGAACTCGGTGCCCGCGGCGCGCGTGTAGGGCTCGCCCTCGATCTCCCAGCCGCCGATGCAGGCGTCGAATTCCCCGAACGGATGGTCCTTGGTCGACCGGCCGCGCCGCGGCGACTCGTACGGCCAGGTGAGCATGGCCGAGTCCTTGAGGTTGTCCCACGGCACGCCCGCCTCGAGCACGATCACGTCCGCGCCCGCGCGGGTGAGGGCGTGGGCGGCCATGCCCCCGCCCGCGCCCGAGCCCACGATGCACACGTCGTATACCCGGGATTGGGGGCTCGGGGCTCGGGGCTCGATCATACGGTGCAAGTCTCCACGGCCTGTCGCAACGAGGTGAGGGGGTCGCGCGTCGGCACGAACTCGTGCGCCATGTATCCGCCGAACCCGGTGTCGGCGATGGCGGCAGCGATCGCGTGCCAGTTGAGCTCCTGTGTGCCGTCCAGCTCGTGGCGACCGGGCACGCCGCCGGTGTGGAAGTGTCCGATGAAGGCCGCGTTGTCGCGAATCGTCCTGATGATGTCGCCTTCCATGATCTGCATGTGATAGATGTCGTACAACAGCTTCACGCGCGGCGACGCCACGCCCTGCATCACGGCGACCCCGAACGCCGCGTGGTCTCCCTGGTAGTCCTTGTGATCGACCTTGCTGTTCAGGAGCTCCACGCAGACGGTGACGCGCTGCTCTTCCGCGAGGCTCTTGATCTGCGTGAGCCCGGCGACGCAATTGTCGATCGCTTCGGCGTCGCTCTTGCCGCGGCGGTTGCCGAACATCGTGATCACATTGGGGACCCCGTGCCTGGCGGCGAGCGGGATCGTCTGCTCGAGCTCCCGCAGCAACATCGCGTGGTTCGCCCGGTCGTTGAAGCCGGTCGGGATGAAGTCACGGCGGCTCGCGGGATAGCCCATGGAGCACACGAGCCCGCAGTCGTGCACGATGTCCCATTCCTCCGGGTTCAACAGGTCGATCGCGGCGAGCCCCATCCCCGCCGCAGCCTTGCAGAAGTCGGGCAGGGGAATCTCGCGGTAGGGCCAGCGGGAGACGGATTGCTTCAATCTTCCCGCGCTGAAGCGCGGGCTCGGCGCGGGTCCGCCCTTAAGGGCGGCATACGGCCGAGCCCAGGCTTTAGCCTGGGAACCCACGGCGGCCGCTCCCACCAGTCCGATGGCCTGCCGCCGGTCCATCAGAACTCCAGCCGCTTCAAGTAGTCACAGCTCGCCTTGATGGACGCGAACGCGTCCGCCGGCTGGTCGTGCTCCACGAAGAAGTGCTTGATCCCCGCCTGTGACTGCTGGGCAAAGATGCGCTTCCAGTTGATGGTACC
>DATNOR010000186.1:0-64974 GCA_035601235.1 Gemmatimonadales bacterium | reverse complement strand
CATCGGCCTCCCCTACGACGCGAGCTCGTCGTTCTTACTCCCTGGGTGTGTCTCGGTAAAGCAGATCCTTCGCGCCTGCGGCGCTCAGGATGACACGCTCGCTCGCTTCGCGAAGTCCTCACCCCCTGTCCCCCTCTCCCTTCGGGAGAGGGGGAACGACAGACGGGTTGAGTCTCCCCTCTCCCGAAGGGAGAGGGGATCAAAGGGGTGAGGACCGAGCGCGCGGCACGCGCGCGAGCGTAGGACTTGCTTGTGGAAGGGAACGATGCTGGCGCGGAGCTAGTTCGGCGGTATGGTCAGGTGAATCACGTCCCCGGGCCGCACCGAGATCGTCTCGCTCAGGGGATTGCCTCGACCGCCGATCGGGTGGAGCTCAAACCGCACTTCCGTCCCGTAGCCAATCAGCTCCGGCCGGACCATGAGAATGCGTGACGAGAGCCCCGGCACCATGCCGAGGCGGACGCGCTGCCCACCCTGGATGAGGAAGACATCCATGTCGAGGAAGTTCTGGTTCTCGACGGTGACGGCGACCTCGGCCCTGGGATTGAGCGGCGCGGCGCCGGGGCGGTGACAGGCCCCGGCCAACAGGACCAGCAGCAGCGCGCGGGGAAGTGTAGACATCGCGGGATAATCTACGCGGTTCCCGCTGGCGCGCTGCCAGGCAGGTCCCTAGTTTCCCGTCGCTCCCCATGATCGACTGGCTTCAGTCACACCTCGGCATGAGCCCCCAGCTCCAGACGCGGCTGCTCGTGACCGTGGGGACGATCGTCGGGCTCTGGCTCGTCCGCCACTTCGTGCTGGGGTTCGTCTACAGCCGCGTGAAGGACCCGTGGGGCCGGTATCGCTGGCGCAAGGGCGTGACCTACGCGCTGGTCGCGGTGGGCGTGATCCTCGTGAGCCAAACGTGGTTCGTCGGAACCAGCGCGCTCACGACCTACCTGGGGCTGGTGTCCGCGGGGCTGGCGATTGCCCTCAAGGAGCCATTATCCAACGTCGCCGGCTGGGCGTTCATCATCTGGCGCCGCCCGTTCGAGGTGGGCGACCGCGTGCAGATCGGCCCGCACGCGGGCGACGTGATCGACCTCGGCCTGTTCCAGTTCACCCTCAACGAGATCGGCGGCTGGGTCGACGCCGACCAGTCGAGCGGACGGATCATTCACATCCCGAACGGCAAGGTGTTCAGCGATCCGGTGGCCAATTACAACAAGGGCTTCCGCTACATCTGGAACGAGGTGCCCGTAGTGGTCACCTTCGAGAGCGACTGGAAGAAAGCGAAGCAGATCCTCGGCAAGATCGCCGTCAAGCACGCGGAGCACCTTACCGCGCAGGCCGAGCAGGAGCTGCTCGCGGCTTCCCAGCAGTACCTCATCAACTACCGCAAGCTCACGCCCATCGTGTACACCAAGGTGGTGAACGACGGGGTACAGCTGACCATCCGCTACCTGATCGAGCCCCGCAAGCGTCGCGGCACCGAGCACGCCATCTGGGAAGAGATCCTCACCGAGTTCGCCGCCGCCCCCGACATCGACCTGGCGTACCACACCACGCGGGGATTCAAGTACACGGATGAAGGAAAGCCGGCGCTGCGGGCGCCGACGATGACGCCCCTGCCGAGCGAGATTCCCGTCGACGACGACTGACGCTAGCGCTCCAGCACCTCGTAGTGCGTGACCGTGGGCTCGAGCTCGAGCAGATACTCGCCGTCTTTGGGATAGTAGTGCGCCCGATCGACGTCGTCGCCCGCGAACGTCCGGATCGCCTCCATCGAATCCCACAACGAGATGAACAGGAAATGCGTCTCGCCGCCGGCGGTGCGGCGCAGCACTTGGACGCCCAGGTTTCCGGGAGTGGCCCGGCACTCGGTCACGCCCGTCTTGCGCAAGTAGGCGGCGTAGGCGTCGCCCTTGGCGGCCGGGACGGCGCCGTGCCACAGCCGGGCGATCATCCGGCGCTCAGATCCGGTCGAGCTCGCTGACCGTGCGCTCATTGCGGACGTTCCCCGTGTTGAGCGTGGACTTCGGCTCGAGCAGCATCACGTGCGTCTCCTCGGCCGCGAGGGGCAGGTGCTCGACGCCCCGGGGAACGATCACGAATTCCCCCTCTTCCACCCATACGTCGCGATCGCGGAACTTGAGCAGCAGCCGGCCCTTCACCACGAAGAACAGCTCGTCCTCCGTCTCGTGGTGGTGCCACACGAACTCGCCCTTGACCTTGACGAGCTTGACGTAGGCGTCGTTGAGCTCGCCCACGATCTTGGGGCTCCAGTACTCGTCGAACAGGCGGAACTTCGCCGCGAGATTCACGCTGCGCACGTTACGACGACTCCTGTTGGACGGCTGCCGTGGTCTCAGGCCGTCCGTTCGTGTGCCCGACCGACCGCCCGATCTTGTGTGAGAATTGAATCCACACGACGGCGCCGAGGATCAGCGCCATCGCGAGGAAGGTGCGTGCCGTCACCGGCTCCGCCAGGATGAGCCAGCCCAGCAGCACGGCGATCACGGGGTTCACATAGGCGTACGTGCCGACGATGGTGGGCGACGCGTGCCGCAGCGCGTAGGTGTAGGCGCTGTAGCCCAGGATCGATCCGAAGACCACCAGGTACGCCATGGCGCCCGTGCCCTTCGCGCTCAAATGCCACCGGCTCCATTCGCCGAGGGCGGTACCGAGTACGATCACGGCGCCGCCGCCGGCGATCATCTGGAGCGCCGCCCCGACGTACGGACTGGTCTCCGTCTTGTGCCGCTTGCCGTACACCGAGCCGAGCGACCACGAGGCGCTCGCCGCCGTGAGCGCGATCGGACCGCGCAGGTCGGCGTGCAGGATCTCCGCCGGGCTCGCGCCCACGAGCAGCGCGGTACCGATGAATCCGATCGCCAGACCCGCCACGACGCGCCAGTTGAGATCTCCCGTCCCGCCCGGAATGACGGCGTCGAAGAACGCCATCCACAGGGCCACGGTCACCACGAAGATGCTCGCGATGCCCGAGGGCGTATACTGCTCGGCCCACACCACGAACGCATTCCCGCCGGCGAGCAGCAGCAGGCCCACGATCGCTTGAGTGCGCCAGTCCACCAGCCGCGGCGGCAGCCGGTCGCCCAGCGCGAGCACGATGCCAAGCAGCAGCACGCCCGCTGTCAGGAACCGGATGCCCGCGAACAGGAATGGCGGGAGCACTCCCACCCCGACGCGGATCGCGAGGTAAGTCGACCCCCAGAACACGCACACCACCAGATACGCGATCAGCGCCTTGCCACGCAGCCCGGCCATCAGTCCGGCTCCACCGGGATGAATCCCGGCTTCTCGAACACCGTGCCCAGCACGATGGTGGTCCGCGTGCTCATCTGGGTCTTGGACGAGCCGCGCAGGTCTTTCAGCACACCCTGCAGGCTCTCGAGGTCCGGTGCCGCGACCTTGAGGATGTAGCAATCCTCTCCCGCCACATGGTGACATTCGAGCACTTCCGGATGCTTCTCCATGTCCCGCATCCGCGGCTCGTCGCCGACGTAGTCGGAGTTGGCGTAGCGCACGGCGACGAAGGCGGTCACCGGAAAGCCGGACTTGGCACGGTCCACCCGCGCCCCATAGCCGGTGATGTAGCCCGCCTCCTCCAGCCGCTTGACGCGCTCCATCACGGCTGGCCGCGACAGTCCCACTTCGTCCGCGATCGCCTGATAGCTGGCGCGCCCGTCGGTCGCGAGCTGCCGCAAGATCTTGCGATCCACGGCGTCCAGCTCGGTCTTGTGTGCCATTTCGAAAGCCTCGATACCTGTAGACCTACTAGACGTAAACCACAGCTGCTTCGTGACAACGTATGATAAGAATAAACGGTTCCGGGGCTACGATCTATCCACTGGTCGCCCTGGAAATGTCCTTTGATGGAGACAGTGTAAGTCATTAGTATTCCGCCGTGTCCGGCTCCCTTCCGGCGTTGCGCGCCCTCGCCCGCCGCATTCCTTCCACCCTGGTGGGGTATTCGGGCGGGGTCGATTCGGCCCTGCTCGCCGTGGTGCTCCGCCAGGAGCTCGGGCGGGAGCGGGTCCTCGCGGCGGTGGGCCGGAGTCCGTCCTATCCCGCCGCCCAATGGGCTGCGGCCCGCGCCGTGGCCGAGCGCTTCGATGTGCCGCTCGTCGAACTACACACACACGAGCTCGACGACCCCAGCTACCTCGCCAATCCCACCAACCGCTGCTTCTTCTGTAAGACGGAGCTGTGGCGCCGGCTGGTCCCCGAGGCACGGGCGCGTGGCCTCGCCGTGGTGTGCGACGGCACCAACGCGGACGATCTGAGCGAGCATCGCCCGGGGTATGCCGCGGGGGTGGCGGCCGGCGTCCGCTCGCCGCTCGCGGAGGCGGGCTTCACGAAGGCGAACGTGCGCGCCGCGGCGCGCGAGCTGGGGGTCCCCATATGGGATGCGCCCGCGGCGCCGTGCCTCTCGAGCCGCGTCGCGTACGGCATCGCGATCACGCCGGGCCGGCTCGCCCAGGTGGAGCAGGGGGAGGCGTACCTGCGGGAGCTGGGTATCACGGGGGATCTGCGCTTGCGCCACCACGGTGAGCGCGCCCGCATTGAGGTGGAGCCGCGCTGGATCCCGTGGCTCGCCGAGCGCATGCCCGCCGTGGTGCGGCGGCTGAGCGAGCTGGGATTCACCGCAGTCGAGCTCGATCCAAAGGGGTACCGCCGCGGCAGCCTGCTTGCCGGCCGCACCTCCGCTCCTGGCGCGTGAGGCTGTTCGTCGCGTTGAATCTTCCTCCCGCCGTGCGCGAAGCACTGTGGGCTGCCACGGCACCGCTGCGCGAGCTGGGACTCCCCGTGAATTGGGTGCGCGGCGACGGCATCCACCTGACGCTCAAGTTTCTTGGCGAGGTCGGGGACGACCGGGAGGCGGAGATCGCGGCGGCACTCGGGCGTGCGGCGGCGGGAGCGCGCACCCTGGCGCTCGCGCTGCAAGGGTTCGGCGTGTTTCCCGATTTCCACCGGCCGCGCGTGGTGTGGGCGGGAATCGCGCCGGAGCCGGGGCTCGAGATCCTGCAGCATCGGGTGGAGCAGGAATTCGCGCCGCTCGGGTTCCCCTCTGAGGCGCGGCCGTTTCGGCCTCACGTGACGCTGGGGCGCGCGCGGCGGGAGGCCCGACCCCGCGACTTCGCGGGGCTCGAGTCCGGGTTGGCGCGGCTCGAGTTCGCGCAGACGGCCGTGGTGAGCGGGCTCGACCTGATGCAGAGCACGCTCCGATCGGGCGGGGCGGTGTACAACGTGAGACACAGTGAACGGCTGCCTTAAGGGACTCTTCCGGCTCGCGCTCTTCACCACCGCCCTGGTGGTGGCGCTCGTGGCGTGGTGGTTCCGCGAGCCGCTCCTGCGCGGCGCCTCTCGCTGGCTCGGGCCCCATTCGACCAAGCTCCCGCCCGTCGCCGATACGGCGGTCGGCGCCCCCACCCCCAAGGCACTCTCGTCCAGCCAGACCAAGGTCGAGCGCCTCAGGCATGACGAAGGTCCCGACTCGGTGGTGCTCTCGCCCAACGAGATCGCCGCGATGATCGGTAGCGGGATCGACTGGTCGGTGCGCAAGAGTTTCGACTCGCTGCGCGTGGAGCTGCTCGAGGGTACCCTCGCCGTGTACTGCCGTCTCGACACGCGCGTCATCCCGCCCGACGCGCTGGGGCCGCTCGCCGGGATGCTGCGCCCGATGGAGCCGCTGCGCATCGCCGGCCCGCTCGCGATCGAGCGGCCCGGCGTCGGCCGTTTCACGGTCGCCGAGCTGTCGCTGCGCGGCTTCCCGTTCCCGGGGCCGCTGGTGAAGCAGCTGGCGCAGCGCGTGGCGGGGGCCGATTCGAGCGGCGCCGTGCCGCTGCGGGTCTCCCCGACGTTCACCGATGTCGCCATCCATCCGACGGGGGTGGTGCTGTACCGCTACAAGCGGAGGAAGACGTGAGCCGGCGGGTCCTGGTCGTGGACGACGAGAAGGGCATCCGTGAAGCCCTGACCCAGCTGCTCGAGTACGAGGACATCGACGTGCGGGCGTGCGTCTCCGGCGCCGAGGCGCTGAGCCTCTACCCCGAGTTCCGGCCCCACCTCGTGTTGCTCGACGTGAAGATGCAGGGCATGGACGGCCTCGAGACGCTGCGCAAGCTGCGCGAGCTCGACTCGCGCGCGCAGGTCGTGATGATTTCGGGCCACGGCACCATCCAGACCGCCGTCGAAGCGACCCAGCTCGGCGCCTACGACTTCCTCGAGAAGCCGCTCGACACGGACCGCATCCTCCTCACGCTGCGCAACGCCCTCGAGCACGTGGACCTCGCCAGCGAGAACGTGCGGCTCAAAGCCGAGGTGCACGCCCAGTACGAGATCGTGGGCTCGAGCCGGGCCGTGAAGGGTGTGATCGAGCGCATCGAGAAGGTGGCGCCGACCGCGGCGCGCGTCCTCATCACCGGCGAAAACGGCACCGGCAAGGAGCTCGTCGCCCGCGCCATCCATACGCTCTCCCCCCGCGCCGACCAGCCGTTCGTGGAGGTGAACTGCGCGGCGATCCCGACGGAGCTGATCGAGAGCGAGCTGTTCGGGCACATGAAGGGCAGCTTCACCGGCGCATTCGCCGACCGCGCCGGCAAGTTCGAGCTGGCCGATGGAGGAACGCTGTTCCTCGACGAGGTCGGCGACATGAGCCTCTCGGCCCAGGCCAAGGTGCTGCGCGCGCTGGAGGAGGCCGTCATCTCCCGCGTGGGGTCGGGCAAGACGCTGGCGGTGGACGTGCGGGTCGTCGCTGCCACCAACAAGGATCTGCGCGCCGAAATCGCCGCGGGTCGGTTCCGGGAGGATCTGCTCTACCGGCTCAACGTCGTGCCGATCGAGGTGCCGCCGCTGCGCGCCCGCCGGGCCGACGTGCCGCAGCTGGTCGAGCACTTCACCGCTCGCTTGACCGAGCGCGGCGGGCTCCAGGCCAAGGGCGTCGACCCCGACGCCCTGAAACGGCTCGCCGCGTACGACTGGCCCGGCAACATCCGCGAGCTGCGCAATGCCGTCGAGCGCCTCCTCATTCTCGCCCCCGGTCCGACGGTCACCGTATCGGATGTGGAGCGGATCGCGGGCGTCGGGACGGGGGACGGGGGACGGGGGACGGGGCCCGTCGACGTGTCCGCGGCGCCGTGGATGCGGGCGGCGACGTTCGAGGAGTTCAAGCAGGTGGCGGAGCGGACCTACATCCTCGCCAAGCTGCAGGAAAACGACTGGAATGTGTCGGAGACGGCGCGCACATTGGATATGCCGCGCAGTAATCTCTACAAGAAGATCGAGCGCTACCGGCTGGCGCGGGACGGGGGGGCGTAGTGGCGGGAAGCGATAAAGAGCGGGACTGGGACAAAGAGATGGCCGAGGTCGACCGGCTGCTCAAGAAGCTCCCCGACGCGGACCCGACGCTGGGCCGCCGGGCTGGCTACGAGCCGACCGCCAAAAAGCCGTCGCTCTCCACGGTGACGCCGCGCGGCGGCGTCGCACCCCCGAGCGGCTCCGGGCGACTCGGCACGTGGGCCAAGGTGGCGCTCGGCGTGCTCGTCGGCATCGGGGTCGCCCCCGGCGTCTGGCCGTATTCGCACGGCTGCGGGTTGCGGCTGATCTTCTATCTCCTGGGCGTGACCACCGTGGTGGCCGCGGGCGTGTGGGCCAGCCTCTCGTCCTGGAAACGACGCCTCGGCTTCGCCCATGTGATCGCGCAGGGCCTCATCGTCTGGGGCATCCTCCTGATGACACGGGAAGTCCTGCCGCGCGTCGGCAGCCACGCGGCCGCGCTCTGGCTCTGCCCCGACGTGTCACCGCCTACGTTGGCGCCGAAGCGCTGACACCCTGGCACCCGACCCCTGACCCCTGATCCCTCCCATGTCCGAGACCTTCAAGAACTTCATCGGTGGCCAATGGGTCGCCCCCGCGACCGGCGCCTACTTCGAGAACCGCAACCCGGCCGACCGGGACGACATCATCGGCTGCTTCCCGCGCTCCGGGCCGGACGACGTGGCCCGCGCCGTCGCGTCGGCCCAGCGCGGGTTCGCTCTCTGGTCCAAGACACCCGCGCCGGTCCGGGGCGAGGTGCTGCACCGCGTGGGGGACCTGCTGGTCGAGCGCAAGGAAACGATCGCGCGCGCCATGACGCGCGAGATGGGCAAGGTGCTGGCCGAGACCCGTGGGGACGTGCAGGAGGGGATCGACACCGCGCACTACGCTCACACGGAAGGGAGGCGGCTGTTCGGCCGCACCGTGCCCTCGGAGCTGCGCAACAAGTGGGCGATGAGCTTCCGCCGGCCGATCGGCGTCGCCGGCCTCATCACGCCGTTCAATTTCCCGCTCGCCATTCCGACGTGGAAGATGTTTCCGGCCCTGTTGTGCGGGAACGCGGTGATCTTCAAACCGGCCGAGGACGTGCCCCACACGGCGCACCTGTTGGTCGAGCTGCTTCTCGAAGCGGGCCTGCCCCCCGAGGTGGTGCAGCTGGTACACGGGGAGGGGTCGGTCGTGGGGCGGGCGATGGTCGAGCACCCGGACGTGCCGGTGATCTCGTTCACCGGCTCGACCGAAACCGGCGCGATCATCGGCGCCACGTGCGGCCGGATGCACAAGCGCCTGTCGCTCGAAATGGGCGGAAAAAACGCCATGATCGTGATGGACGATGCGGATCTCGACCTGGCGCTGGAAGGCGTGCTGTGGGGGGCGTTCGGTACCACCGGCCAACGCTGCACCGCGACCAGCCGCCTGCTCGTGCACGAGCGGGTGCACGACCGGCTGCTGCAGATGCTGTGCGATCGCGCCGGCCGGCTGCGGCTCGGGCCCGGCCTGGACGAGCGGACCGACGTCGGACCCCTCATCAACGAGGACGCCCTGAAGAAGGTCGAGTACTACGTCGGCGTCGCTCGCCAGGACGGCGCGCGCGTGCTGATCGGCGGCGAGCGGGCCACGGGCGCGGGGCTCGAGCGCGGCTGGTTCTACCAGCCGACCGTGGTGTCGGGCGTCGCGCCCGGCATGCGGGTCGAGCAGCAGGAGATCTTCGGCCCGGTGCTCGCGGTGATCAAGGTGGCCTCGCTCGACGAGGCGATTCGCGTCAACAACGATGTGCCCTACGGACTCTCCAGCTCGCTCTACACGCGAGACGTGAACGCCGCGTTCCGGGCGATGGGTGAGCTCGATACGGGCATCACCTACGTCAACGCCCCGACCATCGGCGCCGAGGCGCACCTGCCGTTTGGCGGCGTCAAGCAGACAGGCAACGGGCACCGCGAGGGCGGGTGGGAAGTGTACGATTTCTATTCGGAGACCAAAGTCGTCTACGTCGACTTCTCCGGGAAGCTGCAGCGCGCCCAAATCGACACCGAGGCCTAGTGTAGCGCGCAGGATTGATCCGCACCGCAAGAAGACGGTGACGCCCCTCACGCCGGACGCGTTACCGTGCGTCCGGTGGATCACGAATCGCTGCTGATCATTCTGTCGCTCGGCGGCTCGCCGCTCGAGCGGACGGCGCTCGGCGCCCTGACCGACGTGTTGGTGACGTGGGTCCGCGTCGAGCGCGAGGGCGAGACGGCCTGCCTGGCGGCGCGGGTAATGCATCGCGAGCCGCCGGACGCGTTCCGCGATCGCGTGCGACGCTGGGGAGCGGCCCGCGGATGGGCGATTACGGTTGCGTCCAGCGGGCGGCGTGGGTAGAGTAAATGGCATGCTTGACTTGGGGGGATCGCGGGCAGGTACGGGCGCGCGCACCGCGCCGCTCCCTGTCGCCCCCGTCGAGAAGCGCCAGTCGCGCCTCGGTCGTTGGTTCGACAACTGGCTGCGCTCGGTCGGCATGGCCGTCATCCTGTTCGTCATCATCAAGACCTTCCTCGTCGAAGCGTTCCAGATCCCGTCGGGCAGTATGGAGCGAACTCTGCTGGCGGGGGACTTCCTGTTCGTGAACAAAGCCGTGTACGGTGCGCAGATTCCCGGCACCAAGGCACGACTGCCGGGCTTCGAGTCCCCGCGGCGCGGCGACGTGGTCGTGTTCGCCTACCCCAAGAATCCCGAGCTGAACTACGTCAAGCGTGTGATCGGCCTCCCGGGCGACACCGTGGAGATGCGCGGCGGGGAAGTGCGTGTGAACGGCGACCCCCTCGCCGAGCGCTACGTGCAGCGGGTGGACCCGGGGCACGACGTGTACGATCCGGAGTTCAACTGGCAGCGGGACTATCTGCTCGGTGGTGGCAGCGTGGCCCGCAATTATCACCCGACCCGCGACACGTGGGGTCCGCTGGTCGTCCCCGCCGGAAGGTATTTCGTGCTGGGGGACAACCGCGACAACTCGGCGGATTCCCGCTACTGGGGCTTCGTCGACGCCGCGGCGATCAAGGGACGACCGCTCGTCGTGTATTTCAGCTACGACCGGGAGGCGCATGATGCGCTGCCCTGGTTGACCGATATTCGCTGGCACCGGCTCGGCTCGATCATCCGCTAGAGCCGTCGTCGGGGAGTCCCGGCCCCGGGGCCGCGCCGTCGGCCGGGGCGGGCATCGTGCGGCGTTGTTCGCGCCTGGAGGGACTAGGCCATGCAACTCAACACCGCGAAGCGCGCCTCGTTCGACGAGGGATCGCTCGATCAGTACTTGCGCGAGATCAGCCAGTATCCCCTGATCACGCGCGAGGAAGAGGTCACGCTGGCCCAGCGCATCAAACGCGGCGACGAGGAGGCGTTGGACAAGCTGGTCCGCTCCAACCTCCGGTTCGTCGTCTCCGTCGCCAAGAAATACCAGAACCAGGGCGTCTCCCTCTCGGATCTGATCAACGAGGGCAACCTCGGGCTGATCCGGGCGGCCCACAAGTTCGACGAGACCAAGGGGATCAAATTCATCTCCTACGCCGTGTGGTGGATCCGCCAGGCGATCCTCCAGGCGCTCGCCGAGCAGTCACGCATCGTGCGCGTGCCGCTCAACCGGGCGGGCACGCTGCATCGCATCGGCAAGCGCTCGGCCTCGCTCCTACAAGAGCTCGGCCGCGAGCCGACCGTGGAAGAGATCGCCGAAGGCATGGATATCTCCGAGGAAGAAGTCGCCAAGACGCTGTCCATCTCGCAGGCACATCTCTCCCTCGACGCGCCCCTCACCCCCGGTGAGGACAACAAGCTGCTCGACTACCTCCCCGACACCACGAACCCCGGACCCGACGATCAGATCTTCGAGCACGCCCTCACCGAGTCCATCGAAGAAGTGCTGGCGACGCTCAAGGAGCGCGAGGCCAAGATCCTCAGGCTGTATTTCGGCCTCGAGGGGCAGGAGCCCATGACGCTCGAGGAGATCGGCTCGCTGCTCGGCATCACGCGCGAGCGGGTGCGACAGATCAAAGAGAAGGCGCTGGCGCGCCTCCGCCACGTCTCGAGAGCCAGGGCGCTGGAAAGCTTCCTGTTCTAGCCCCGGGGCGGGTACATTACCGCCCTATGGCCGCCGTAGCCTCGTTCGACATTTCCACCGGCGCCGACCTCCAAGAGGTCGACAACGCGGTGAATCAAGCCACCAAAGAGGTCGCCCAGCGCTACGACTTCAAGGGCTCGAAGGCGTCCATCGCGTTCGATCGCCCCAAGGCGACGCTCACGCTCGTGGCGGACGACGACTTCAAAATGAAGGCGCTGCTCGACGTGCTGCAGACGAAGCTCGTCAAGCGCGGCGTCCCGGTGAAGAACCTCGAGCTCGGAGTCGTCACGCCGGCGGCCAACGATACCGTGCGCCGCGAGATCAAGCTCACCCAGGGCATCCCCCAGGAGAAAGCCAAAGCGATCGTCAAGGCGATCAAAGACAGGAAATTCAAGAAAGCCCAGGCATCGATCCAAGGCGAGGAGATCCGCGTGCAGGCGCCGTCCAAGGACGAGCTCCAGGAAGTGATCGCGTTTCTCCGCTCCCAGGACTGGGGCATCGAGCTCAAGTTCGGGAATTATCGCGGATGAAGCTCGGCGTGGTCTCGCTCGGCTGCGACAAAGCGACCGTCGACTCCGAGCGCCTGGTCGGCGACCTGGTGGGTCACGGCGCGGTCGTGACCGCGGACCTCCAACACGCCGACGTGATTCTCGTCAACACCTGCGGGTTCATCGACGCCGCCAAGCAGGAATCGATCGATGCACTCCTTTCAGCCGCCAGCCTCAAGGCGCAAGGTGACGTGAAAGCGGTGGTGGCGGTCGGCTGCTTGGTCGAGCGCTACAAGCGGGAGCTGGCGCAGGAGATCCCCGAGGTCGACCTGTTTCTCGGATTCTCGGACCTCCACCACCTCGTACCCGCCCTGGCCGAACGCGGCTTGATCGACGACCCCGTTGCGACTCACCCCGGCGTGCGTCAGTTCCTCGGCGAGCAGCCGCATGTGCGCTACCTCAAGATCTCCGAAGGCTGCGACCACACGTGCGCGTTCTGCGCCATCCCGCTGATGCGCGGGAAACACCGCTCCGAGCCGTTGGAGCGCCTGGTGCGCGAGGCCCAACTGCTCGAGGCGCAGGGGGCGAAGGAGATCAACCTGGTGGCGCAGGATCTGGGGCACTACGGCCGGGATGCGGGGCGGGGCGCGCCCACGCTGCCCGATCTGCTCGAGGCGCTGCTCGCCGGAACCGCCGTCCCCTGGTACCGCCTGCTGTATGTCTACTCCGCGGGTCTGACTGATCGCCTGGTCGAGCTGATCGCGCGGGAGTCCCGGATCGTTCCTTACTTGGACATCCCAATCCAGCACGCCTCCGACCGGATGCTCGAGCGGATGCGCCGTCCCGAGCGCCGGCACACGCTGCGCGAAAAGCTCGGCTGGCTGCGCGGGACCATCCCCGATCTCGCGGTCCGGACCACCTGCCTCGTGGGATTCCCGGGCGAGACCGAGGAGGACTTCCGGCAGCTGCTCGAGTTCCTCGAGGAGGCGCAGTTCGACCGACTGGGCGCCTTCGCCTACTCGCCGCAGGAGGGGACCCGCGCCGCCGCGTACCCGGACGACGTCCCCGAGGGAGTGAAGCGCGACCGGCTGGAGGAGCTGCTCGAAGTGCAGCGCGCCATCTCGGGCGAGCGGCTCGGCCGGTTCGTCGGGCGCGACGTAGCGGTGCTGGTGGACCGGTTGGCGGATCCCGACGACGAGGCGGGGTCGACCCACGTCGGACGCGTTCCCTGGCAGGCGGATGACGTCGACGGCGTGACCTACCTGGCGCAGGGTGGCTGGGCCCGCCCTGGGAGCTTCCTGTCGGCGCGATTGGTCGCAAGCGAGGATTACGACTTCAAGGCCGTCGCCCTGACGTGAGCCGCTCGGAGGAGCTCTTCGCCCGGGCGCAAGCGGTGCTTCCCGGGGGAGTGAATTCACCGGTGCGGGCGTTCCGGGCGGTCGGCGGGACGCCCTTTTTCGTGGCGCGGGCTGAGGGCGCGCGCCTCACCGACGTGGACGGCAAGACCTATGTCGACTACGTCTGCTCCTGGGGCCCGCTCATTCTCGGCCACCGGCACCCCGCGGTGCTCGCAGCGATCCAGGCGGCGGCGGCGCAGGGCTGGACCTACGGGGCGCCGTGCGAGGCGGAGGTCGAGCTCGCGGAGCTGGTGCGCCGGCGCATGCCGTCGGTCGAGCTGGTGCGGTTCGTCAATTCCGGGACGGAAGCGACCATGGCGGCGGTGCGGCTCGCGCGCGCCGCGACCCGGCGTGACCTCATCCTCAAGTTCGAGGGCTGCTACCACGGGCACGCCGACGGCTTCCTCGTGAAGGCGGGGAGCGGCGTGGCCACGCTCGGGCTTCCCGATAGTCCGGGCGTCCCGCCCGCTCTGGCCGAGTTGACGGCGACCCTGCCGTTCAACGACGGCGCCGCGGTGGAGGACGTGTTCCGGCAGCGCGGGTCGGATCTCGCGGCCGTCATCGTCGAGCCCTACATGGGCAACGCGGGCTTCATCGCGCCGGAGCCCGATTTCCACGCGACGCTGCGCCGGCTGTGCGACCGCCACGGTGCGCTGCTGATCTTCGACGAAGTGATGACCGGATTCCGGGTGGCGGCGGGGGGCGCGCAGCAGCGGCTGCACATCCGCCCCGACTTGACCACGCTGGGAAAGATCATCGGCGGCGGGATGCCCGTGGGCGCGTACGGCGGGCGTGCCGACCTGATGCGGCTGATCGCGCCGGACGGCCCGGTGTACCAGGCCGGGACCCTGTCGGGAAACCCGGTGGCGATGGCGGCGGGACTCGTCACGCTGCGCGAGACCGAGCGGCCGGGTTTCTATGAGACGCTCGAGCGGCGAACCGCGCGACTGGTCGCGGGTATAGGGGACGCCGCGCGCCGGCGCGGGGTCCCCCTCACGAGCGGCCACGCGGGCTCGATGTGGGGGCTGTATGTCACCCCCGGCCCCGTGCGCAACTTCGCGCAGGCGAAGGCCGCGGATACGGCGGTGTTCGCGCGCTGGCACCGGGCCGCGCTCGCGCGCGGCGTGTTCCTCGCCCCCTCGGCGTTCGAGGCCGGCTTCGTCTCCAGCGCACACACCGATGCCGATATCGACTTCACCATCGCACAACTGGACGCGGCACTGGGCGAGGCGCGGGCTCGTTAGCCTGCTCGCCGCGGCGGGGAGCGCCTGTGCCCGGCCGCAACCGGTCACTCCCGGCACCGAGCCGGAGTTACGCATCGGTCTTGCGGCCGGCGCGCCCGGCGTCACCCTGGGCGGCGACGGCGAGCTGTTCGTGAGCGACGACGCGAACGGCGAGCCGCTGGGCTCGATCCCGGTGGGCCTGACGTGGACGGTGGTGGTCGACACCCCTGGGTTGCGGCTCGTCAAGCCCGACGGATCGAGGGGCGAGCGGCGGCTCGGCATCTCCGCGGTGAGCGTCACCGAGGGGCGGTTCGCCATGGCGAATGGGCGCCGCTACCGCGGCCGTGTGAACGTGATCCGCGACCCGGCCGGGCTCACCCTGATGAACCGGGTGCCGGTCGAGAGCTACCTCGCGGGCGTGATCGGCGGCGAGATGGGCCCGCGCCGGCGCGACGAGCGCCAGGCCTTGCTCGCCCAGGCCGTCGTGTCGCGCACCTTCGCCCTCAAGAGCCGGGGCCGCTGGGAGGGACAGGGGTTCGACGCCTGGGCCGACGTGCGCGATCAGGTGTACACGGGCGTGGCGGGAGAAACCGGAGAGGTGTGGGACGCCCTGCGCGCCACGCGCGGGGAGGTCGTGTGGTACGGGGACGCGTTGATCGAGGCCTACTTCCATTCCACGTGCGGATCCCGTACCGCGGGCGTCGACGAAGCGTTCCGGACCGCGCGCGGCCGACCCTACCTGCGGTCGGTCTCGGACGAGTCCGGCGGCGGCCACGCCTACTGCGACATCTCGCCCCGGTTTCGCTGGCGCGAGGAATGGGATGGCGCCACCCTGCGCGCTATATTGTCGCGGACGCTGCCGGCGGTGATGAACGTGGGCGGCGGCGGTCTGCAGCGCATCACCGACGTCGCCGTGACGGGGACGACGCCCTCGGGACGCGTGAGCGAGCTGCGGATCGCATTCGAGCACGGCGACGTGCGGGTGCCGGGGTCCGATGTGCGGGCCGTGCTGCGGCCCCGGCCCGATCAGCTGCTGGGGAGCGCGGCGTTTCAACTTTCCGTGACGAAGGACGGTGGTCAGGTCACGCGCGTGATCGCGGCCGGCGCGGGGTGGGGCCATGGCGTGGGCTTGTGTCAGTGGGGCGCGGTGGGCCGCGCCCGGGCGGGCCAGGACTACCGTACGATTCTCACCACTTACTTCCCGGGGACCCATGTCGAGCGCCTCTATTAAGGCGGTCGCGCGGAGGGGCGGACGGGCGGTCGGTCTGCTCGCGCTGCTGCTGTCCGTCAGTCCGCCTGTCCGCCTGTCCGCCCAAGGTCTGCTCTCCCAGTTCTCCTACGACAACCTGAAGCCCAGTGCGCTCCAGCTCGACGTCGGGCCGCTCGGCGGCAACAACATCCGGGGTGCGTTCACCGGCGGCGTGCGGCTCGACTACGGGTTCATCGCGCCGCACGTGCGCGTGCTGCTCGGCGTGTCCTACTTCAAGGCCGACTTCGGGTCGGCCGCCCGCGCGCGCTTCGAGCAGCGCCTCAAGAGCGTCGTGGTCGATCCCTCGGGCGACGATACCATCAAGCTGGGCGGCATTACCTGGAGCGACGTGACCGGCGATGTGGACTTGCAGTACGTGCTCCCGCAGGGGCACGCGGTCACGGCCTACATGGGGATCGGGCTCGGCGCCCACTTCCGTCACGGCAGCGGCGCTGCCATCAACGGCACCTTCGTGCAGGACGCCCTGAACGAGATCACGGCCGGGTTGAACGGCACGGTCGGCGCTGAATTCGGCGCCAAACGCTGGCGCTTCACGCTCGAGGCGCGCGGCGTGCTCTCGAGCGGGCTCTCGACCGCGTCGCTCCGCTCGGGCGTCATGTATCGCTGGGCCGGGAAGTGAGCGACCCGATCCGCATCGCCGTCGTTGGCGCAGGAGCGATCGCGCAGGTCGCCCATTTGCCGTCGTTGCGGCGGCTCCCCGGCGTCGAGGTGGCGGCGATCTGCGACAACGATCTCAGCAAGGCGCAGGCCCTGGCGGCCCGGTTCGAAGTCAAGGAGACGTTCGACGACATCGAAGAGGTACTCAAGTACGCCCGCGCGGACGCGGTGGCGATCTGCACGCCCAACCACCTGCACGAGATCCATGTCGTCTCGGCGCTCGCGGCGGGGGTGCATGTGCTGTGCGAGCGCCCGCTCGCGCTCACCCTGGCGGGCGTCGAGCGGGTGCTGCAGGCGAGCGAGAAATACGGCAAGCGCGTCATGGTGGGCATGAACCACCGGTTCCGCTCGGACGTGCAGGCGGTACGGGGGTTCCTGGCGGGCGGCGACATCGGCGTGCTGCAGGCGATCCGGGGCGGCTGGTACACGTTCCAACCGAGCCGCCAGGTCATCGGCTGGCGGCTGCGGCGCCAGGAGGCGGGGGGCGGCGCGTTTCTCGACCTCGGGCTCCAGCTGCTCGACCTCGGCCTGTGGCTCGCGGGCTGGCCCGCCGCCAAGCGCGTCGCCGCGCATGCCATCCGACCATCGAAGGACGGCGTGGAGGACATGGCGACGGCGCTCGTGGTGTGCGAGAACGGGGTGTCGCTGTCGATCGACGTGAGCTGGCGCCACATGGGGGAGGCCGAGCGCTTCTGGTTCGACCTGGTGGGGACGAAAGGGTCGGCCAGCGTGCAGCCGCTGCGCATCTTCAAGGAGATCCACGGTAACGTAAGCGACGTGACGCCGACCGGCGCGAGCGGGCGGGAGACTGCGTTCGCGCAATCCTACCGCGCCGAATGGACGTATTTCCTGGCGGTCATCAAGGGTGACGTGAACGCGCCCCCGCCGCGCGACCAGCTGGCCCTGCACCGCGTGCTCGAGGCCGTCTATCGGTCTGCCGACGAAGGACGTGACGTGCTGCTGTGACCCTCCCCCCGGCGAGCCGGCGGTCCGCGGCGCTGATCGCGATCGGCGCCGCCCTCCTCGTCGCCAGCTACCCTCCCTTTCGCCTTCCCCTGCTGAGCTTCGTCGCGGTCGCCCCGGCGGTCGTGCTGCTGCGCCGGCTGGAGCAGGAGTGCCACCCGCGCGACGCGTTGCGCTGGGGATTCGCGTACGGCTTCGTGACGCAGGGAGCCGTCCTGTATTGGCTGGTCGTCGCGCTGTGGCATTTTACGCCGTTGTCGGCCCTCGGCTACCTCGCCACGATCGCCATCTTCGGACTGTGGCACGGCCTGCTCTTCTGGTTCGTGCTGCGCGTGCGCCGCCGCCTCCCGGCGGTGCCGCTCGCCCTCGTGTTTCCGCTCGCCTGGACCGCCGTCGAATGGGCGGTGGGACATCAGGGAGATATCCGGTTTCCCTGGCTCGGGCTGGGCACGTCGCTCGGCGACGCGCCCGTGCTCGTGCAATGGGCCGACCTCGCCGGCGCGCGTGGAGTGACGTTGTGGCTCGCCTGGTGCAACGTGATGATCGTGGACGCGGTGGGAAGAGGCTCGATTCGGTGGCGACCGGTGATTGCCGTGCTCGCGACGGTCGTCGCGGCCTGGGCCTACGGTGCCTGGCGCACGCGCACACTGCCGCTGCGCGAGCTGGGCACGGTCGGCCTGGTGCAGCCGAACGAGGGCTTCCACGAAAAATGGGATCCTGCGCACGCCGACAGCGTCGTGGCGAAGCTGCTCAGCCTGTCGCGCCAGCTCGAGTCCGGCGGCCGGCTCGACCTCCTCGTGTGGCCCGAGGCCGCCGTGCCCGGCTGGCTGGCGGAGACGCCGACGTGGGACGCACAGATCGCCGCACTGGCGCGCGAGCGGCACACGCCGATCCTCACGGGAGGTCTGCATGCGGTGACGCGGGACGCCTACTACAACGCCGCCTTTTTCTACGATTCGACCGGCCAGTGGCGGGCGTATCCCGTGTACGGCAAGCACTATCTCGTGCCCGTGGTCGAGCGGGTCCCATTCGTCCCGGTGCGCCTGTTTCGCAGCGTCCCCGGTCTGGGAAACTGGTCCGGCGGGTTCTCGCCGGGGTCCACCTTGCCGCTCTACCCCAGTCCCTTGGGACGCTTCGGGGTGGTCATCTGCTACGAGTCGGCGTTCGAAGATCTGGCGCGCCGCTATCGCGCGGCGGGCGCCGACTTTCTCGTGAACATCACTAACGACGCCTGGTACGGCCGCACCGCCGGTCCCTATCAACACGCCACGCACCTCGTGATGCGGGCGATCGAGACGCGGACGGGGATCGCCCGCGCCGCGAACGACGGCATCTCCGAGTTCGTTGATCCGCTGGGCCAGACCTACGCGGCCACCGGTCTCGAGGTCGAAGCGGCGGTCTCCGGCCGGCTGCGCTCGAGCGACGTGATCCCGCCGTACGTGCGGCTGGGAGATTGGGTGGGAACGCTCTGTGTGCTCGCGACCTTGGGGTTCGCCGGGGCGCTGGCGGTGCTGCACTGGAGACGGAGCGCGTGAGAAACGCGGAACGCGGAACGCGGAATGCGGAACAGATCGCGCGGAGTTCGATCCCGGACACGAGGTTGGGCGAACGAACTGGGTACGCTCTGTTCCGCGTTCCGCCTTCCGCGTTCGGCGTTGGAGCGGGGAGGGGGGTGGTGGAGCGGTGAGGGTCGGGGTGGATGTGGGGGGAACGTTCACCGACCTGGTCGCGCTCACGCCCGACGGCGCGATCGAGGTCCGTAAGGTCGCCACTACGCCGGAGGACCCGGCGGTCGGGATGTTTCGGGCGCTAGATACGCTGGAGACGAGGGACGAGGGACGGGGGACGAGTGCGGCGACATCCCCACCCGTCCCTCTTCCCTCGTCCCCCGTCCCCATAGACATGCTGATCCACGGTACAACCATCGCGACCAACGTGCTGCTCGAGCGGCGCGGCGCCCGCGTGGTGCTCGTCACCACCCGGGGATTCGAGGACTTGCTGTGGCTGCGCCGGCAGGACCGCGCCGCGCTCTACGACCTGGCGCGCGACCACCCGCCACCGCTCGTCGCCCGGGGAGACGTGGTGGGGGTCGCGGAGCGCATCGGCCCAGCCGGGGTGCTCGAGCCGCTCACGGAGGGGGAGGTCGCGCGCGTGGTCGCCGCTGTGCGGGGGCTCGCCCCGGAAGCCGTCGCCATCGCGCTGCTGTTCGCGTTTCGCGACCCGACGCACGAGCGGCGGCTCGCCGCCGCCCTGCGCGACGCGCTGCCGCGCGTGGCGGTCGCGGCGAGCCACGAGGTGCTCCCCGCGTTTCGTGAGTTCGAGCGCACCAGCACGACCACCGTCGAAGCATACCTCCGTCCCAGGGTCTCGACCTACATCGAGCGGCTGGACGGCGGCCTGCGCGAGCGCGCGATCGGCGCGCTGCGGGTGATGACGTCGAGCGGGGGCACGCGCACGCCCGCCGCCGCCGCCGCGCACGCGGCATCGCTCGCGCTCTCGGGCCCCGCGGGTGGTGTGGTCGGGGCCCGTCTGATCGGCGCCGCCGTGGGCCTCTCGGATCTGCTCACCCTGGACATGGGCGGCACGAGCGCCGACGCGAGCCTCGTGGTCGGGGGTGCTCCGCTCGCCAACGGTGCGGGCAGCGTCGGCGGCGTCCCGCTCGCCTTGCCGGCGGTGCTGATCGAGACCGTGAGCGCGGGCGGCGGCAGCATCGCGCGCCTGGACGAGGGTGGCGCCCTGCGCGTCGGGCCGGAGAGCGCCGGAGCGGTGCCGGGGCCGGCGTGCTACGGGCGCGGCGGCGAGCGACCCACCGTGACCGATGCCTGTGTCGCGCTGGGATGGCTCGACGCGGACAGCCCGCTCGCCGACGGCGTGCGGCTCGACCCTCGCGCCGCCGAGCGGGCCCTGCGCCGGCTCGGCCCCACGGTCGGGAGCGACGCCGCACGGGTCGCCGCTGGAGTCGTCGCGGTCGCCGGTGCCGTGATGGCGCGCGCCCTGAAGCGGGTGAGCGTCGCGCGTGGCCTCGACCCGCGCCGCATGACGCTGTTGCCGTTCGGGGGCGCGGGGGCGCTGTTCGGCTGCCAGCTGGCCGAAGCGCTGGGGATGGGCACGATCGTCATCCCGCCGCATCCCGGAGCGCTGTCCGCGCTGGGGCTCGCGTCGGCGCCCGAGCGGGCCGATCTGCTCGCATCGTTTCACCGTCCCGTGGACGGCCTCGAGCCGCGGGCGCTGGCCCAAGCCTTCGCACCGATCGTCGCGGAGGGTGCTCGCCAGATCCCCGGCGCGGCGCTGCTCCGTTATGCTGACTGTCGCTTCGCGGGACAGGGCTACGAGGTGACGGTCCCGGTCGAAGGAGACGAGCCCGAGCGGATTCGTGCCGCCTTCGTGGCGGCACACCGCGCGCGCTACGGACACGGGGGCGGCCTGGCGGTCGAGATTGTGAACCTGCGCGTCGTGGTGCTGCGCGAGGGACCGCTGCCGCGCTTCGCGGGCGAACACCGCAGTGGGCGACGCCCGCTGGGACGGCGTCCTTTCGTCGTGCGTGGGGAGCGGATCACCGGCTCGGTGTGGGCGCTCGACCAGCTCGCCACGGGAGTGACGCTGCAGGGTCCGGCGATCCTGGCCGGCGGCGACGCGACCGCCCTCGTGGAGCCCGGCTGGTGTGGCACCGTGCACCCCTCGGGCGCGGTGCTGCTGGCGCGCACATGAGCCTCGACGCGGTGGGCCTCGAGGTGATGGGGCATGCCTTCGCCTCCATCGCGGAGGAGATGGGGCTCGTGCTGATTCACTCGGCCGTCTCCCCCAACATCCGGGAGCGACGTGACTGCTCCGCGGCGCTGTTCGACGCCGCCGGCGAGATGATCGCTCAGGCGGCCCACATTCCCGTACATCTGGGCGCGCTGCATGAGTCCGTCGCGGCCGTGCGGGCCCTGGCCCCCGCGCCAGGCGACGTCTTCATCTTGAACGATCCCTACGCCGGCGGGTCGCACCTCCCGGACATCACGCTCGTCGGTGCCGTGGAGGTGGAGGGCGCGGTGGGCGGCTATGGCGTGGTGCGCGCGCACCATTCCGACGTGGGCGGGATGCAGGCGGGGAGCATGCCCGCGGGCGCGCGCGAGATCTTTGCGGAGGGGGTGGTGGTGCCGCCGCTGCGGCTCACGCCGGAGGTCGAGCGCTTCCTGCTCGCGAACGTCCGCACCCCCGAGGCGCGCCGCGCCGATCTCGCGGCCCAGCGCGCCGCCGTGGAGCGCGGCGCCGACGGGCTACGGGCGCTCGCGGCGCGCCACGGCTGGGCCGCGCTGTGCGACGCCGCCCGCGACCTCCAGGCGTACGCCGAGCGGCGCGCCCGCGAGGCCCTGGCACGCTTCGAGGCGACCGGGCTCACCGCGACCGACTGGCTGGAAGGCGACGGCGTCGACGACCGAGACCTGGCGATTCGCGTCCGCGTGGACATCCGGGACGGCATGTTCCACGCGGATTTCACCGGCACCGCCCCTGCCGCGCACGGCAACGTCAACTGCCCGCTCGCCGTGGCGCGCTCGGCGGTGCTGTTCGTGGTGCGCACGCTGTTGCCTGAGGACGTGCCGACGAACGGCGGCGTGACCCGGGTCGTGCGGGTCACGGCGCCCGAGGGCTGCCTCGTGCATGCCCGCTTCCCCAGTGCCGTGGCGGCGGGGAACGTCGAGACGTCGCAGCGCATCGCGGACACGGTGTTCCGGGCGCTCGCGACCGGCAGTCTCCCGGTCCCGGCGCAGGGGCAGGGCACAATGAACAACGTGACGTTCGGGGGACTCGGGGTTCGGGACTCGGGGCTCGAAACCGGCTGGACCTACTATGAGACGATCGGGGGTGGCCAGGGGGCGAGCTCCGGCGCTCACGGACCGTCGGGCGTGCACGTGGGGATGTCGAACACGCGGAACACGCCGGTCGAGGTGCTCGAGATGGAGTATCCCTTGCGGCTCAAGGCGTACGGCTTACGACGGGGCAGCGGCGGGGTTGGGCGGTGGTCGGGCGGGGACGGCGTGATTCGGGAATTCGAAGCGCTCGCCCCGATGGACGCGAGCGTTCTCGCGGAGCGGCGGCGCCACGCCCCGTGCGGAGTCGGTGGCGGCGGCGCGGGCGCTCCCGGGCGTACGCTCGTGAACGGGGCCCCGCTCCCGTCCAAGGTGAGCACACGACTCGCGGCCGGCGACGTGGTCCGCATCGAGACACCGGGCGGGGGCGGATGGGGACAACCTGAACCAGGAGGCGAGCGATGATGTGGGTGCTCGTGGCGCTGATCGGTCTCGTGGCCGGTGTGGTGTCGGGCCTGTTCGGCGTGGGCGGAGCGATCGTGATCATCCCGGGGCTGGTGCTCGTCGCCAAGCTGCCCCAGCACACCGCGAACGGCACGTCGCTCGCGGCGCTGCTACTCCCCGTCGGCTTGCTCGGGGCGTGGGAGTACTACCGACGCGGCCAGGTGAACGTCCCGTACGCGGGCGTCATTGCGGTGGGGCTGTTCGTCGGCGCCCTGCTCGGCGCCACCCTGGCGGGGAGGCTGTCCGACGCCACGCTGCAGCGGGCGTTCGGCGTGTTCCTGATGATCGTGGCGGTCCGGCTGCTGATTCGCTAGGTGTTCGCCTCGAACACCTTGGCATCCACGAACAGCCGGAACAGTTCCTGGTCGAGCTGGCCGGCGCGCACCTCCTCGACCATGATGTCGAGCGCCCGCGCGGGCGCCACCGCGGACTTGTAGGGGCGGTCGGCGGCGGTGAGCGCGTCGTAGATGTCGCTGATCGTCATCATGCGGGTCTGAATCGGGATCGCCTCACCCGTCACACGGCGGGGATAGCCTCCGCCGTCGAGCTTTTCGTGGTGCCCGTACGCGATCAGGGGCACGTGCTGCAGCTCGCGGGTCCAGGGGATTTGCTGCAGGAAGCGGTAGGTGTTGGTGACGTGGCTCTCGATCTCCAGCCGCTCGCTCTCGTCGAGCGACCCTTTGGGAATCGTGAGGTAGCGCATCTCCTCGTCGCTCAGGTAGGGGCGCAGCTCGCCGGACAGATCCTCATAGGTGCAGCGGGCCACGGAGAGCAGCTCCTCGAACCGCTCCGCCGGCAGGACCGTCGGCTCGTTCGCCCGCAGCACGGCGTTCAGAAAGCGGTCCAGCGTTTCGATCTCGCCGGCGTGCTCGGCCGCGAGCCGCGTGAGAAACTCTTCGTACCCCTGGCGTCCGTGCGCCTCGAGAAACTCGGCGCGTCGGCGCCAGAACTCCCGCTCCGCCGTGCGCCGCACGAAGTCGTGGCGCTGCCGAATGAGCTCCAGCTGCAGCGGATACAGCTTCTTCGCTTTGACGAGCACCTGCTCGCGTACGCCCACCTTCCCGAAGTCGTGCAGCAGTCCGGCGTAGCGGAGCTCGCGGATCTGCTCGCGCGTGAAACGCACACCCTGGTAGGCGCCGTCGCCGGCGCGGTCCACCACGACGGCGAGGCCCACGGTCATGTTGGCGACCCGCCCCGAGTGGCCGAAGGTGGTCGGATCGCGCTGCTCGATCGCGTGCACGGCCGCCTTCACGAACCCCTCGAACAGGCGCTCGATCTCCTCGTACAGGCGGCTGTTTTCGATGGCGACCGCCGCCTGGCCGGCGAGCGCGGTGACCAGCTCCACCGTGCGCTTCGAGTACGGCACGACCTGTGCCTCGACGTCCGCGGGCGTCGCGAGCACCGCTTCGGGGTTGCGCTTGCGGTTGATCAGCTGCAGCACCCCGATCACGTCTTCCTTATGATCCTTCATGGGGATGACCAGCATGGACTTGGTGCGGTAGCCGTACCGCTCGTCGAACGAGCGGTTGATGCTGTACTCCACGTCGGGCGGCAGGAAGTACGCGTCGTCGATCACGAGCGGCTCACCCGTCACGGCGGCGTAGCCTGCGAGGCTCGAGCGGTCGACGGGTATCGTGAACTCGATGAACGGCGCTTCCGGCTTGGAATAGGTTTGGGCCAGCCGGAAGCGCAGGCGCTTCTGACCCTGATCGCCCGTTTCCACGAGGTAGAGGCTGCCCGCGTCGGAGGACGTGATGCGGCGTGCCTGCGTGAGGATGAGGTCGAGCAGGGACTTCACGTCGCGCTCGGTGCCGAGCGCGACGCCGATGCGGGTGAGCTCGCCGATCTCGCGGCTGCGGCTCGCCGCCTCGGCCCGGGCCCGGGCGGTCTCCACGCGGGCGGCGGCCTCGCGATACCCCGCCCGCACCGCCACCAGCAGCTGCCGGGTGCCGACCGGCTGGCGCACGAACCCCGAGAGCAGCTCGGCCGGCATCTCCGGCGGGACGTCCACCTCGCCGTTGCGGCCCAGGGCCACGATCGCGCCCCCCGCGTCGACGAAGGCGCGCAACACATCGAGTGGAAACGTGGACCGGCTTTCGGAGTCGAGCATGAAGACGGTCGGCCGCTCGTCCACCGCGAGGTCCCGCGGCAGACGCGCCGGGCGCGTTTCGATCTGCGCGCGCTCGAGCGCGGGGCCGACACTGGTCGGATCCCACGCGGAGGTGTGCAGCAGCAAGTACCTCATGGCGTGGAGCCCGCGCGCCCGGTCACCCGGCCGTCACGAGGTCTTGACGCGCTGCAGCCCCTGCTGCGCTTCGCTGTACTCCGGGAACACGGCCAGCGCCTTCTGGTACATCTCGACGGCCTTGTCGCGTTGCCCGCGGTCCTGATACAGCAGCGCTTTGGAGTAGAAAGTCAGCGCTTCGGTCGGCACCTGGCGGCCCATCCGCTGGTCGGAGGCTTGCTTCGGGAGCGGCGGCAGGTTGGCGTCCTTCATCAGGCGCCCCGACACGTTGCGAATCAGGTCGAACAGGTGGTCCCGCTGCATGCGGTCGGATTCGACCTTGACGATCTCGCTCGTCTCGACGTTGATCATCCGCGCGTCGAGGCGGAAGTCGCCGTAGAAATCGATGAACGCGCCCGTGATCACATACCGCGCGCCCACCAGCTTCCCTACCTTGGCGGCGGTCTCCGGGGTCACCTTGCCCGAGGCGCCCAGGTTTTGCTCCGCGATGAGCTTCTCGATCTGCTCGCGCTCCACCACCCGGGCCGAAGGGTTCGCGGCCAGCTCGGAAATCATCATGCCGGCGATCCCCTTCTCGAGCGCCTCGAAGTTCTCCTTGTCCTGGCCGTAGGAGCCGCTGTTGTCGAACGGCAGGACGGCGATGCCCGGCCGCGTGTCCTGACCGCGTCCCTGGGCGGAGAGCCCCGCTCCCACGGGCGCCAACAGCACGAGCGACACGACGATGCCTAGCGAACGCATATGATCAGCTCCCGAATCAGAATGGGTCAGAGGGTCAACGTCATCCCTTCCTGAGCCGCCACCACCTCGGCCGGCAGCCCCTTCACCCGGGCCTGGCGGCGGGCCGCGGCGACCAGCGCATCGATGGCCTCGTCGCCGTGCTCCGGCTCGTGGTGGAACAGGGCCAAGCGCTGCACCCCCGCTTCGCCGGCCAGGGCGACCGCTTCTTCGAACGTCGAATGGCCCCAGCCGCGATGCTCTTCCAGCTCCTCGGGGGTGTACATGGCGTCGTGAATCAACAGGTGTACCCCATCGAGAAAGGCCACGAACTCCTTGCGCCACGACGCGGGCGTGCTGTAGCGGCCCCCCGCGCCCAGCTCGTTGTCCGTGATGTAGGCCATGCTCGGGCCCCCTGCGGCCGGGGTCAGGCGGTAGCCGAGCGTCGTGCCCGGATGGCGCAGCCGTATGGCCTGGACACGGAACGAGCCGACCGTGAACTCCCCCGGCTCGACCTGCTGGACCGTGAGCTTCGCCGACAGCGCATCGAGCGGTACCGGAAACACTGCCGGGTCCATCTGCTGGCGCAGGATCGCCTCGAGCGAGGTCGTGCCCTGGCGCGAGCCCCAGATGCGTACCGCGTTCCCCGGGGCGAAAAACGGCTTGAAGTGCGGGAGACCCTGGATGTGGTCCCAGTGCGCGTGCGACAGCAGGATCTCCGCCTGCACCGCGCCGTTCTGGTGCTCCACCAGCTCGCGCCCCAGCGGTCGGATCCCCGTGCCGGCGTCGAGGATTACCAGCTGGCCGTGGCCGTCGCCTCTCCCGCCCCCCGTGCCCTCCACCGCGACGCAGGGCGTGTTGCCGCCGTAGCGAGCGGTGTGGGCCCCAGGGGTCGGGATCGACCCTCGCGTTCCCCAGAAGGTCACCGTGTAGGCCATGCGTCCCGGCACCGCCGCACCTGTCGCTAAGTTATGGAAAATTCGAGAGCTAGGAGGTGATGCACCTCACGACGAGGTGATGCACCTCACGACCGTCCGGCTGAGGCTTCCAGCGCGGCGCGGTCGCGAATCAGGATCTCGCGACGGCTGATTTCGATGAAGCCCTTGTCCACCAGCTCGCGCATGGTGCGGCTCACCGTCTCGCGGGAGGACCCGATCATCTGCGCGATGGTGTGGTGGGTGAGTCGGCGCGTGATGCGGTCGGAGCGAGCCTCGTCGGCGAGATCGAGCAGCAGCTGCGCCACGCGCCCGTTCACGTCGAGCAGCACCAGCGATCCGACCTTCTCGTCCACGCGCCGCAGGCGGCGCGACAGCTCGCGCAACAGCCCCATCGCGATGCCCGGCGACTGCTGCAGGATGGCCTGAAAGTCCTCGCGCCGGATCACCAGGAGGTTGGAGTCCTCCATCGCGATCACGTGCGCCGAGCGGGGCTCCTCGTCGATGAGCGACATCTCGCCGAAGAAGTCGCCCTCCCCCAAGACCGACAGAATGACCTCGCGCCCGTCTTCGCCGATCAGCACCACCTTCACCTGACCGGTGGCCACGACGTACAGGGCGTCCCCTGGGTCGTCTTCGAACAGGATCACGGAGTTGCGGGGGTAACTGCGCTCGCGGGTGATCTCGGCCACCCGGTCGAGCTCCGTGGTGGCCAACTGGCTGAACAGCGGCACCTTCTGGAGGATGGCCGTTACCGACACGATAGGCTTCCCCTTACGCGTGGAGGGGTGAAATGGTCGGGCAAGCTTACGTACAAGCCTAGCCGCTGTCAATTCGGCGCGTCGCCCGGCGCTTGCCGCCAACTTGTGGCGCCAGTTATATTTCCACACTTCGTGCCGTTCGACTTCCAGTCAAGGATCGTGTGCTGTGAAAGCCGGAATCCACCCCGCCTACCACCGAGCGACCGTGCAGTGCGCCTGCGGCAACAGCTTCGTGACGCGCTCCACGGTGCCCGTGATTCACGTCGAAGTCTGCGCCAAGTGCCATCCGTACTTCACCGGCAAGCAGAAGCTGATGGACACCGCCGGCCGCGTGGAGCGCTTCCGCCAGAAATACGGGACGGAGAAGGCCGCCGGGTAAGCCGTGGAGGCCCGACTCCGCCAAGCGCTCGCACGGGCGGAGGAGGTCGCCCGGGAGCTGGCCGACCCCGAGACGGCGCGGAATCCGGCCAAGCTGAGGCAGCTGGGCCGGGAGCACGCCCGCCTCGACCAGATCCGACAGGTGTACGACAGGCTGGACAGGCTCGAGCGGGAGCTCGCCCAGGCGCGTGAAGTGCTCCAGGACCGGGATCCCGAGCTATCGCAGCTGGCGCGGGCCGACGTCGAGCGCCTGCGCCCTGAGATCACGCCGCTCCAGAACCGGCTGAACGAGCTCCTCACGCCGGTCGATCCCCTCGCCGACCGCGACGCGATCGTAGAGATCCGTGCCGGCACGGGGGGCGACGAGGCGGCCCTGTTCGCCGCCGAGCTGTTTCGTATGTACACGCGGTTCGCGGAGCGCCGGGGGTGGAAGGTCGAGGTCCTGTCGCACTCTGAAGGGAGTCTCGGCGGCCTCAAGGAGGCGATCTTTGCCGCCCGGGGCCCGGGGGTCTACGGGACGCTACGGTACGAGTCGGGCGTCCACCGTGTCCAGCGCGTGCCCGTCACGGAGGCGCAGGGTCGCATCCACACGTCCGCTGCCACCGTGGCGGTGCTCCCCGAGGCGGAGGAGGTCGACGTGAAGATCGAAGACAAAGATCTCCGGATCGACGTGTTCCGCTCGCAGGGGCCGGGCGGCCAGAGCGTCAACACGACCGACAGCGCGGTGCGCATCACCCACTTGCCTACGAATCTCGTGGTCCAGTGCCAGGACCAGAAGAGCCAACTTCAGAACAAGATCAAGGCGCTCGAAGTGCTGCGCTCGCGCCTGCTCGACAAGATGATCGCCGAGCAGGAAGCGGCCCGCGCTCGCGAGCGCCGGTCCCAGGTGGGCACCGGCGACCGATCCCAGAAGATCCGCACCTACAACTTCCCCCAGAATCGCGTCACCGATCACCGCATTCACTACACCGTTCACAACCTTCAAGAGGTGATGGGCGGCAACCTCGACGACCTGGTCAACGCCTTGCGGGTGGCGGGTGAGAACGAGCGACTCAGTGCCTGAGCCTGCCGCGCACCCGAGCTCGATCGGCGCTGCCCTGAACGACGCCGCCGAGCGCCTGGCAGCGGCCGGCCTGCCTCGCTCGCGGCGCGAAGCGACGATGCTCTGGGCAGCCGTGCGCGGTGCGGGGACCAAACCGGGTGACGTGTGGTTGCAACGCGACCAGGAGGCCGCGGCGGCGCTGGTAGAGCGGTTCTATCGGGCCGTAGAGCGGCGTGCGAGCGGCGTCCCCTTCGCGTACGCTGTCGGCCGGGTGGGCTTCCGCACACTCGATCTGACGCTCGACGCGCGCGCCCTGATTCCGCGACCCGAGACCGAGGGACTGGTCGAGCTGGTACTTCGGGAAGTCGGGAAAGGGGAAACGGGAAACGGGAAACGTGGCGTGGGGGCGGACATCGGGACCGGATGCGGCTGCATCGCGTTATCGCTCGCCGTCGAAGGCATCTTCGAGGGCGTCATCGCGGTCGAGCGCTCTGCGGAGGCCGCGGCGTTGGCGCGCGAGAACGTCGCGCTGGTGCGACCGCCGGTACCGGTCGACGTGCGCGAGGGCGACCTGCTCACCCCGCTCGCGGGCGAGCGGTGTCGTGCCATCGTCTCCAACCCGCCGTACCTGACCGAGGCCGAGTACCTGGGCCTCGACCCGGCCGTGCGGCTGTTCGAGCCGCGCGACGCGTTGGTGAGCGGTCCGGACGGGCTCGCCGCGACGCGGGCCCTGCTCGCGGGCGCCCGCGGCCTGCTCGAGCCGGGCGGGCTGCTCGCGCTGGAGGTGGACGAGCGGCGCGCCGAGCGTGTCGCGTGGCTCGCGCGCGAGCTGGCGTGGTCGCGGGTGAACGTGCACGACGACTTGTTCGGCCGGGCGCGGTACGTGCTGGCCATCCTCGAGGAGGGCGCGTGATCGACGAGAAGGCGCAGGAGCTGGGGCGGCTGCTGGGGCAGAGCGACGAGTACAAGATCCTGCTCCGGGCCAGCGACCGGATGAAGGCGGATGCAACCTGCAAGCAGCTGCTGGCCGACGTCGAGCGCATCGCCCAGGAGATCGAGCGGGCGACTCAGGAAGGCCGCGAGCCCTCGAAAGACCAGGTGGAGCGCTACGACCGCGCGCTCCAGAGCGTCCAGGCGAATGCGGTGTACCAGCAAGTCGTGGCCGCGCAGGCCAACTTCGAGAAGCTGATGGCGAAGGTCAACGCGCGCATCTACGACGGCATGAAGCAGGGCGCGGCCAGCCCGATTATCACCTTGGGATGACGGACTCGAGCGTGCTCATCGTGGTGGAGGGCCCCGAAGGCGCGGGGAAGTCGACTCTGGTGCGCGCTCTGGCTGACCGGCTGCAGGCGGAGGGGCGCCCGAGGATCACAGTGCGTGAGCCGGGAGGGACACCGGTGGCGGAGGCGGCGCGGGAGGTGGCGCTCAAGTTCCCTCACGACATGGCTCCGGCTGCGGAGCTGTTCCTGTTTCTGGCGGCTCGTGCCGATCTGGTACATCGGGTCATCCGTCCCGCGCTCGAGGCGGGTGACGTGGTGGTGGCGGACCGCTTCGACCTGTCCACGCTGGCCTACCAGGTGGCGGGGGCGGGGTTACCATACGAGGACGTGGCGCAGGCCATCCGCCTGGCGACGGGGGGTCTCGTGCCGGACGTCACGCTGGTGCTCGACATCCCGGTGGAGGTGGGGCGAGAGCGGCAGCGGGCGGCGCACAAAGTGCAGGACCGGTTCGAACGGCAGGACGATGCGTTTCATCGGCGGGTGCTCGAGGCGTACCGCCAGGCCCGGGGTCCCGGCGTCGTCCATCTCGACGCCACGCAGTCGAAAAAGGCCGTGCTCGACGCCGCCTGGAAGGAAGTGCTGGCGGCGATGGCCCTTCCAACACGAGGCTCGTCATGAAGCTCCGCAAAATCGTGATCGTCACGGCGGTGGCCGGCCTGGCACTCGCCACGGGTGGGTGGCTGTTGCAGCACGAGGCGGCGCCCGCGGGAACGGTGTACCAGCAGGCCCGTCTGTTCGAAGACGTGCTCGCGCACGTGGCCGATTACTACGTCGATTCGATCGACGAGCGGCGACTCTATCAGCTGGCCATCGACGGCATGCTCGACCAGCTGCACGACCCGTACTCGGTGTTCCTGAAGCGCGACGACTTCAAGGCGCTGAACGAAGCCACCACGGGCAACTACGGCGGTCTCGGGATCCAGATCGAGGTCCGCGACGGCTGGATCACCGTCGTGGCACCCCTGCCGGACACGCCGGCGGAGCGCGCCGGCATCCAGACGGGCGATCAGATCGTGGGGCTCGACGGTCGCTCGACCGAAGGCTGGAAGCAGGATCAGGCGGTCAAGGAGCTGCGGGGGGAGGCGGGGTCGGTGGTCGAGCTCAAGGTGCACCGGGTGGGGATCGAGCAGGCGCTCACGTTCAAGCTCACCCGCGCCATGATCCACGTCCGCTCGGTGCAGGTCTCGATGATGCTCGACGACAAGGTCGGCTACGTGCTGCTCACCCCCGTGAGCGAGACGTCGGCGTCGGAGCTCACCGACGCGGTGACCGGGCTGCTGCAGAAGGGCATGAAGTCCATGATCCTCGACCTGCGCGGCAATCCGGGCGGGCTCCTGGACCAGGGGGTCGCGGTGAGCGAGCTGTTCCTCGACCCGGGCGAAGAGGTCGTCGCCACGCGCGGCCGGGCGCCCAACAGCACGCGGACGTATCGCGACGCCAAGCCGCAGCCCTGGCCCAACCTCCCGGTGGTCGTGCTGGCGAACGGTGGCACCGCCAGCGCCGCCGAGATCATCACAGGGGCGCTCCAGGACCACGACCGAGCGGTGGTGGTCGGCACGCCGACGTTCGGGAAAGGGCTGGTGCAGTCGCTGTGGCAGCTCACGCCGGAGACGGCCCTCAAGCTGACCACGGCTCGCTGGTACACGCCCAGCGGGCGCACCATCCAGCGCAAGAGCAAGAACGAAGACGATCAGGTGGCGCAGGCCGAGGCGGCCGAGCTCGGGCGCGACACCACGAAGGTCGATTCGTCATTGGTGTTCCACACCGATCACGGACGCACGGTGCTGGGCGGCGGCGGCATTCGCCCCGACGTGTTCATCAAGCCGGATACGTTTACGACCGCGGAGCGGGCCTTCATGAAGGCGTTGGGCAGCAAGATCCCGACGTATCAGGACGTGCGGGCCAGCTACGCGCTCGAGGTAAAGGGCTCGGGGCGGGTGAAGAGCGCCGCGTTCAGCGTCACCCCCGACATGGTGGACGAAGTGCTGCGGCGGCTGCGCGCCCGGAGCGTCGCCGTGCCGGACAGTGTGGTGGCCGGGGCCCGGACGCTGATCGCGGACGATCTCGGGCACGAGATCACGCGCTACGTGTTCGGGAGGCCGTCGGAGGTCCGGCGCCGGATGGACGAGGACCGTCAGGTCCAGGCCGCGTTGGCGATGGCGCGCCGCGCCAAGTCGCCCCAGGATCTGCTGTCGCTCGCCGCCGCGCAGGCGCCGGCCACGCCGCGCAACTGAACGCTTCGGTCGGCATCATCGGGCCGGGCCGGGCGGGGGTGGGGCTCGGACTCGCCCTGGTTGGGGCCGGCTACACGGTCCGGCTCCACGGCCGCACCAAGAAGGGCGTGCCGCGGCCACTCACCCTGAGCGTCGGCCCGGGCGACGAGCCGCCTCCCTGGATCGCCCAGCCGGCCGTCATCCTCCTCGCCGTGCGCGACGACGCCATTCGCCCGCTTGCCGGGGTACTGGCCGACGCCGGCGCGATCGGCTCGCAGCAGGTGGTGCTGCACCTCTCCGGCGTGCACGGTCAGGAAGCGCTCGGGCCCCTGGTCGGATCGCGCGCGGCGTTGGGCTCGCTGCACCCGCTCCAGACCATCTCCGAGCCCGAGCGCGCGGCGGAGCGCCTGAAGGGCGCCTGGGCCGCCGTGGAAGGGATGCCGCGCGCCGTGGAAGCCGCGGAACGGCTGGCGCAGGACGTGGGGCTGCGCCCGTTCCGGATCGCGTCGCAGGCGAAGCCGATGTACCACGCCGGCGCGGTCTTCGCGTCCAACTACTTCGTGGTGGTGGAAGCGGTGGCGCAGCGGCTGCTGCGACACGCCGGGCTCACGGACGCGGAGGCGTGGCAGGCGCTGCGGCCGCTGGTGGAAGGGACGCTCGAGAATCTCGGGCGACTGGGGCCGTTGGGCGCGCTCACGGGTCCGGTGGTGCGGGGCGACGAGGCCACCATTCGCCGCCACATCGAGGCGCTCACGCAGGACGACGCGGCGTTGTACCGCGTGCTGGGGAGGGCCGCGCTCGAGCTGGCGCAGAAGCGGGGGATGGACGAGGCCACGGCGGCGCGTGTCGCCGGTGCGCTCGCTACTGATCTACCACCCGTACTCCGGCCGGGGGCGAAAACGTGAGCTCGCGGCCCGGCACGCCGCCGTTCACCTTGATGTCCCGCAGCAGCACCGTGCGCCGCTGGCCCGACGCCTCCACGATGTCGAGGCGGCGGACCAGGCCGTCGTCACGGCCCACCCAGATCGTCACCTCGCTGTAGGGCTGGTCGCCCGCCTTGGGCACGAGCACCACGACATCCGCCACGCCGTCCGGGAGCGAGTCGGCCCGGACGGAGCGCGCCGTGTAGCGGTCGCGGGGATGCTCGACGAACTGTCCGATCAGGTTGGGGCCGGTCGAGCCGTACTCCGGGATGCGGGAGCGCAGCACCTGGCCCGGCGTAGTACTCGGCGTGTAGAGCCAGAGAAAGCGCCCGTCCGCCACGATCCGGTCGCCTTTGGGATCGGTGAACCGCATGGCAAAGCGGCTGGGGCGCATCTGGTACAACCGGCCGCGGGTCGTGTCGGGCGCGCCGAGCATCGGATTGATCACCACCTGCGTGAACTCGGCCGACAGGCTGGTGATGGTCTGGTAGACGGCGCCGGCGTGGTCGAGGGTCGGCCAGGGGTCGGGGGATTGGAGCGCGAGGGAGAGGCCGATCGCCGCGAACGCGGAACGCGGAAGGCGGAACGCGGAACAGACGTACGCCATTCTGCGCGCCAGATTCGGCTTCTCCCCCGGATGCCTGCGCCTCTGCTCCGCGTTCCGCGTTCCGCGTTCCGCGTTGCTCACGCCCCCACCCCCGCCGGCTCCGCCACCCGCCTCCCGATCACGTCCGCGATCACCCGGATTTCCCGCATCAGCTGGGCGAACTGGTCGGGATAGAGCGTCTGCGCGCCGTCCGAGAGAGCTTGCTCGGGATTGGGATGCACCTCGACCATGATCCCGTCGGCTCCCGCGGCCACCGCGGCGCGGGCCATGGGGATCACCTTGTCCCGCAGCCCCGTGCCGTGCGAGGGATCGGCGATGATGGGCAGGTGCGACAGCTTGTGCACCACGGGGATGGCGGTGAGGTCGAACACGTTCCGGGTGGCCGTGTCGAACCCGCGGATGCCGCGCTCGCACAGGATCACGTCGTGATTCCCCTCGGCGAGCAGGTACTCGGCCGACAACAGCAGCTCCTCGATCGTCGCGGACATGCCGCGCTTCAAGAGCACCGGCTTCTTGGCCCGTCCCGCGATCTTGAGCAGCGAGAAATTCTGCATGTTGCGGGCGCCGATCTGGATCAGGTCGGCCACTTCGGCGACGTAGCCGATCCCGTCGGGATCCATCGCCTCGGTGCAGATCAGCAGACCGGTTTCCTCGCGCGCCTTGGCCAGGAGCTTGAGCCCGGGTCGGCCCAGGCCCTGGAACGCGTACGGCGAGGTGCGCGGCTTCCAGGCGCCGCCCCGGAGAATCACGGCGCCCGCGTCCTTCACGAGCCGGGCCGCTTCGATGATCTGTCGCTCGCTCTCGACCGAGCACGGCCCCGCGATCGTCACGACTTCGGTCCCGCCCACGGTCACCCCCCCGCCCCCCCCGAGCCGGACCACCGTGTTCTCGCTCTTCCACTCGCGGCTCACCTGCTTGTAGGGCTTGGAGACGTGGATCACGTCCTGCACACCGGGGAGGCCTTCCAGGCGCGACGCGTCCACCCGCCCGTCGTTGCCGACCAGGCCCACGGCGGTGCGCTGCGCGCCCGGCATGGGCCGCGCCTTGTAGCCCATCTCTTCGATCACCGCGATCACGCGCCGAACTTCTTCCTCGGTCGCGCCGTGTCGCATCACGATCAGCACTGCTACGCACCCCCCCCTCCCGCTCCGATGGTGAACCGGTCGCCGTCGCGCGCGGCGGTCACCGGTCCGCCGAAGTGCGTGGCGGCGGTGCGCGCCGGGTCCGAATTCTCTACCGGCGGATAGAAGTGCGTCAAGACGAGCCGCCGGGCGCCGGCCTCACGGCCCAGGTCGCCCGCCTGCTCGGGCGTCAAGTGAATCTCCATCGCCAGCTGGGCGGGGAGCGAGCACTCGGCGAGCAGCAGGTCGGCCCCGGCGGCCCAGCGCGCCAGCTTGGTCGAGGGACCCGTGTCACCGGTATACACGAGCCTCCCTTCCGGCGCGGTGAGGGACAGGGCGACGCTCTCCTGGGTGTGCGGCACGGGGAACGTCTCGAGGCTCACGTCCTTGTCGAGCGGGAACGGCTCGCCCGCCTGGACGTCGAGAATGCCGATGGGGAACCCCGGGTCGAGCAGCCACGCGCCATAGCCCTCGGCGAGCTTCTTGAGGAGCCGCACCACGCCCGGTGGCCCCAGGATCACGAAGGGTTCCTGGCGTGGCGGCTCGGTGGTGTACTTGAGCGCGTACACCAACATCGGGAGCTCGCCCCAGTGGTCGGGGTGGAAATGCGACAGCACGACGTGCGTGATCTGGTGCCACGGCAGGCCGAATTGCGCCAGGCGGTGCAGGGCGCCCGCGCCGCAGTCGAGCAGGATCTTCAAGTTGCCGCGGTCGACCCAGTGGCACGCCGAGGTCCGGCTTCCGGACGGCGCGACGGTGCCGGTCCCGACGGTGACGAGCTCCACTCAGGCCGGTTCCATCTGACCCAGCCGGACGCCCACGATGGTCGAGACGCCGGGCTCCTGCATGGTGACGCCGTAGACGGCGTCGGCGGCCTGCATAGTACGGGGGTTGTGCGTGATGACGATGAACTGGGTCAAGTCCTTGAACTCGGCCAGCAGGCGCACGTAGCGCCCGACGTTGGCGTCGTCGAGCGGCGCATCCACTTCGTCGAGCAGGCAGAACGGGCTGGGCTTGGTCAGGAAGATCGCGAACAGGAGCGACACGGCCACGAGCGTCCGCTCACCCGACGAGAGCAGGTGAATGCGCTGTGTGCGCTTGCCGCGGGGGGCCGCGTGGATCTCGATCTCGCTCTCGAGCGGCTCGGCTTCGTTCGCCAGCCGCACGTCGCATTCCCCTCCGCCGAACAGCGTCTGGAACACGGTGCGGAAGTTCTCGCGCACCTTGCCGAACGACTCCAGAAACAGCGCCTTCGCCGTCTGGTCGATCTCGCGCGCGGCCTGCTGCAACGAGTGGCGCGCGGCCACGAGGTCATCGCGCTGCGTCATCAGGAACTCGAGCCGTTTCGTCTCCTCGGCGTGCTCGTCGACCGCGAGCGCGTTCACCGGCCCCACCGCGTCGATCGCCGCCCGCAGCCGCTCGTTCTCCTGGCGCAGCCACTCCAGGTCTCCCGCCACTTCGGGCGCTTCGGCGAGCAGCTGGTCGAGCGGCTTGCGCCACTCGGCCTCGACCTGCGCCACGAGACCGCGCCGGCGGCCGAGAATCTCGGTCCGCTCGAGCTCGAGCTTGTGCTCTTCGGCGCCCCGGGCCTCGAGCGCGGCGCGGGCGACTTCGAGTGCGGCTTCCGCCCGGGCGAGTTGCGCGTCCGCCTCTCCCACCTGTGTTTCGGCGTCGCGCGCGGCGGCCTCGAGCGCGCCCACCGCGAGACGGCGCTCCTTCAGGGTGTCTTCCCACTGCGCCTGCTGGGCGGTGAGCGTCGCGGTATCGTGGTCCAGGGCCGCGATCTCCTCCACGAGGGTCGCGACCTGGCGGCGAGCTTCCTCGGTTTCGGCGGCGGCGCGAGTCGCGCGCTCCCGCGCAGCGGCGAAGCGCGCGTCCACCTGGGCCGTATCCACCTGCCATTTCACGCGCTGCTCCCGCGCCGCTTCCTGTTCGGTCTCGAGCTCGACCAGGCGCTGCCGCTCACCGCCCAGGCGCTCGTCGAGCCGCACCCGCTCCACGTCGTGGGTTTCGATCTCGCCGCGCAGCGCGCCGAGCCGGGCCTCCACTTCCGACAGGCGCGTCGACAGGCGCTCGACCTGGGCAGTCGCGTCGGCGGCCTCTCGCTGCGCGTGAGCCGCGACGCGCTCGGCGTCGCCCTTCAACGCTCCCGCCTCGAGCTCGTGATGGCGGGCCCGCTCCGACGCCTCGCCGGCCGCCGCGAACGCGGCTTCCGCCGCGGCGAGGTCGGCGAGCGTGCGCTCGAGCGCGGCCGTGGCGACCGCGCGGGCCGCTTCCCCGTCGCCGACGTCCTGCGCCAGCGCCTCGAGGTCGGCGCGGCGCTGCAGCGGTCCGCCGCGGCTGCCTTTCCCCGACGTCCGACCCGCGAGGAACACGGCGCCGTTGGCGCGGCGCAGCGCGCGGCTGCCGCGCCCGTCGCCGTCCAGCACTTCGTGTCCCGCCAGCAGGGCACGCACCCACGCCGCCGCCGGCCCGTCCACGCGAAGACCTTCTTCCAGGGGATGCCCATCGGCGGCCAGCGCCGGGCCGGGCACGCTGGGGAGCAGCACCAGGGGGCCCGGCTGCGCCTGCTCGTGCCAGCGGCGGATCGCGTCCACCGCCGCCGCGTCCCGGACGAGCACCGCGTGCAGCCATTCGCCCAGGAGCTGTTCCGCGAGCTCCGCGTCGCGTCGCCCGGTGCGCACGAAATCCGACAGCGGGCCGATCACCGCGTCGCCGAACTGCGCCTTCTCTTTGAGCAACGCCTGCACCGCGGGGGCGAGGCCCACCCGCTGGCGCTCGAGCTCCGCGAGCGCGTCGCGCCGGGCCGCTACCTGCGCCAGCGCCTCCTCTGCCTGACGCCGCGTCGCGCGCTCGTGCGTCTCCCGCTCCTTGAGCTCCGCGACCTGGCGCCGGGTCCGCTCCAGCTGCTCCGCGGCCTCCGCCGCGGCCAGCTCGAGCGCCGCGGCCTGCTGCGCCCGCGTGCCCACCGCGGCCGTCGCCGCCCACTCGGCTTCCGCGCGCGCGGCGCGCTCCTGCGAGGCGTTGGCCAGCTGCTGGCCCAGCTCGCCGCGCTCCCGCTCGAGCGCCGCGCGCTCGACCTCGAGCGCCCGGAACGCCTCCGCCCGGCGCTGGACCGCCTCCTCCAGCTCTCGCACGGCGTTGCGCTGCGCCACCAACCGGTCGCGCACTTCCTGCTCGAGCGCCGTCCGACCCGCCAGCTCCTGGCCCACCGACCCGAGGTCGCGCTCCGCAGCCGCGCGCTCAGCCTCGGCGGCCGCCCGCTCACGCTCGGTCTGCTCCGCGCGCCCGGCCTCCTGCTCGCGCCGTCGGCCCGCGGTGGCGCGGCGCTGGCCCGCGTTGCGCATCCGCTCGGCGGCGAGCGCGAGATCGCCTTCGAGGCGGCCCACCTCGAGCCGCGCCTCGTTCAAGCGGCGCTCCACGTCCGTACGCCGCGCCTCGGCGGTGTGCCGGGCCTGGACCTCCGCCTCGCGCGCCTGCTCCGCGTCCGCCAACTTCGCCCGCTCCGCCGGGAGCGCCGCCGCCAGCTGGTCCGCCCGCTGCCCCAGTCCTCCCAGCGCGAGATCGAAGTCCTCCAGCTCGCGCCGCACCAGTGTGAGCGCGATCGCGAAGCGCTCCTCGATCATCTTGCCGTAGCGCTCCGCCTTGCCGCGCTGGCGCGCCAAGCTGCGCACCTGGGTCTGCACTTCGCTCACCAGGTCCTCGAGCCGGGCGAGGTCCGCCGCCGTCTCTTCCAGCCGGCGCTCGGTGCTCGTCTTGCGGTCGCGGTACAGCCCGATTCCCGCGGCTTCTTCGAACAGGGCACGCCGCTCCTCGGCCTTCTCCGACAGGAGCGCCTCGATCATCCTGGCTTCCATCACGACCGCGGCGTCCGCACCCAGGCCCGTGCCGCGGAGCAAGTCCTGGATGTCCCGCAGCCGCACCGGCGATCGGTTCAGCAGATACTCGCTCTGACCCGAGCGCGATAGCCGGCGCGTCACGAGCACTTCCTGGTACGCGATCGGCAGGGTGCCGTCCGTGTTGTCGAACACGAGCGAGACTTCCGCCACGTTCACCGGGCGGCGGCCGGTCGAGCCCTGGAAGATCACGTCCTCCATTTTCCCGCCGCGCAACAGGCGTGGTGATTGCTCGCCCAGCACCCAGCGCACGGCGTCGGAGATGTTCGACTTGCCGCAGCCGTTCGGCCCCACGATCGCCGTCACCCCGGTCTCGAACGGCAACTCGACCGCGCCGGCGAACGACTTGAAGCCCGACAGCTCCAGCCGGGTCAATCTCATGGTGTGGCCCCCATCCGGGTGACGAGCTTGGCGCGAACGCCGGCACGCTTGAGGCGCGCTTCGAGCACGCCGCCCTGCTCGGGGGTCTCGAGCGCGCCCACGAGCAGGCGGCCGTCGCCGTCCCGCCCCACGGCGGGGATGCCGCGTGCCCGCAGCTCGTCCGGCGTGGTGGTGCCGCTCACGGCGTACGAGTAGGGCGCCCGCAGCACGTCGCCCTGTCCGCGTTGGGCGAGCCGGCGACTCCACAGCGTGGCCCGCACGGCGACCGCCGAGTCGCGCGTGCGATACCCGCCCGCCAGCACGCGATACCACACGGTGCCACCGCGCCGCGGGCCGAGCGTGACCGGCGTGACGAACGGCGTGATGCCGTCGGCCGTGAGCCGGTCGGCGAGCGCCAGCGCGCGGTCGAGGCGTGCGTAGGCCGCAAGCTGCACGGTCCACGCGAGGGAATCGACGCGCGGCTGCGGGGGGGCGGGCGGAGCTGGAGCCGGTGCGGCGGTGGGGGCGGCGCGTACGGCGGTGCTCGGGGCGCGGTGTTCCGCGCCGCGGGCCAGCAGCGCCCACCCGCCGGCCGTGCCGGCGACGAGCGTCGCGGCGATGACTACGGGCCGGGTCCGGCGGTGCGACACGCCCGCCCGCAGGCCCGGACGCACCGCCGCCGAGATCCGGCCGGGCGGCGGCGCCATGGCTCGCGGATCGGGGGCCGGTGTCGCGAGCGGCGTCCAGCGCTCGCGCACCACGCCGAGCAGGGGGATGCCGCGCTCCATCGCGGCGGTGATCCCCTGGCCGATCGACGATTCGGGCTCGTAGCCGTCGGCCGAGAGCACGATCAGCCCGTCCGGAACGGACGACAAGCGCGCCAGCGCGCCGGCGGAGAGGTACAACAGCAGCAAGGCGTCTTCCGAACGGAAGCCGCCGTGCAGCTTGCGCCAGCGGGGATTGGCGAACAGGTCGCCCGCGTGTGCGGTGACCGTCCCGGCGGCGATGAAAAACACGCGGTCAACCTCATGCGCCGCCTTGGTGAGAGACACGTCGTACTCGAACGCGTCCACGATGCCCTCGGCGGGGCTGAGGCCGACCACTTCGTGGAGCGTGGGACGCTCGAGCCACAGGTCTACGAGCGCGACGCGGCGGTCACCCCGGGCCGCCGCGCGCGCCACGTCCCACGCCGCCCCCGCGGCCCACGCGTGGTCCCCGGTCGCCGGCACGAGGGCCACGAGCGCCTGTCCGGTCAGGAGCGAGGGCACCAGGGCGTCGAGCCGCGAGCGCGGCAGGGGACGACCGCTCACGGCGTCGGCTGGTAAATCCAGAACGGGCGGCCGAGCTTGCGCCCGATCGCCTCGGCCTGCGCGCGCGTGGGGTAGGGTCCGAGCACCACGCGGTAGCCGTCGTCGGGATTCTTGGGCTGGAGCACGCGGGCCCCGAGCCCAGCGCGCGTGAGCTGCTGCGCCATCTCCGACGACCAGGCCTCGTTCTGCGATGTCGAAACCTGTACGTACATCGGACCCTCGGGCCCCGCCGTGTCGGCGGCGGTCGCCTGATCTGCGGGGGCGGCGGCGCCGGCATCCGCATCGGCGAACGCGCCCCGGTAGCTGCCCCGGGGCCGCCACGCCGTGAGCATCCAGACGTCCGAGGCCCCGCCCTTCACACGCCCCGTCTCCGTGAGGGAATCGGGTCGGTAGGAGACGATGTCGTCGCCCCGCGGCACGAGCAGCGCACCGTCCGGCCCGATCGCCGGGAGGTCCACACGCCACCTGGACGGCACCGACCCCACCAGCCGCTTCACGGGAAGATCCACCACCCACACCGAGTCTCCACCGGTCGGCTTGGCCAGGAGCCAGCGCCCCAGCGGGTCGAGCCGGATCGTCTCGGCGGGCAGCGGCAGCGCGACGCCGTCGATCTCTTCCCGGTCGAACCGATCGATCGCGGCGAGCCCCGGCTCGGTGCGCCGGGCCACGTAGATGCGGTGGCCCGACGGCGAGAACACCAGCGCGCGCGGGTGATCGCTCAAGGCGATGAACGTGGCGTCGCGCCGGCCCAACGGATCCATCAGGAGCACGCCCGAGTCGGTCGCCACGGCCACCACGTCACCCCAGCGGGTCGCGGCGACGTCGCTGCCCGCCGGCAGGGGCCGGCTCGTTGGGGGCTGATCGGCGGCGGCGGTGATGAGCTTGGGCGGGTCGACGGCGACGAGCCGTTGGTCGGCGGCCCCGAACAGCTGCAGGGGCACGGCGGGCAGGGGCTGCGGCCATGCGACTCGCACGCGCCGCGCCAACGACACCACCCGGCCTTTCCCGTCCACCGTGTACAGGGTTCCGTCCGGGCCGAGTGTCGCCTGCTCAATCGCCGTCGCGACCGTGTCCACGCGTGCGCTGCCAAGATCGAGCGCGAGCACGTCGCTCTTGAGCGTCGTATCGCTCTTCGCCCGCGCGCCCTTCTTTCTGGTTGTGTCCCTCTGGGGCGTGGTGACGTAGAGGAACTCCGCCTCCGGGTCGAGCCCGATCACGCGCCGCACCTGGGGCAGCCGGCCTCGGATCGCGCTCGGGATCTCCGCCAGGCTCGGCAGGCGGTAAACTCGGGCGACCCCCCCCTTGGCGGGGATGCGGATCGCGACGCCGGCGGTGCGGGCCGCTCCGGCGGCAGCCTTGCTAACTGCTTGTTTTGCTTGTGGTTGGGACGATGCCGCGGCGGGCGCCCGGGACCGGCAGCCCCAGAGCGTCAGGCTGATGAGGACGAGGTACGATCCGCGGATACGCAAATGGCCTCGCCGGACAAGATAGGCAACCGGCGAGGCCAGGACAAGTGTTTTAGCCGTGCGGAGTTAGAACGTCGGCCCGAGGCTCACCGTCCAGTAGGCGCCGGGGTGGTCCTGCCGATTGAGCGGCTTGGTGATGTCGAACCGCAGCACCACGAAGCCCAGGAAGTTCATGCGGATCGAGCCGCCCCAGCTGCGCAGGGGCGTCCGGTAGACCTCGGGATCCTGGCTTCCGCGGTTCCACACGACGCACGAGCCGATGGAGCCGCTGCACGACGTGCCGTTCCAGGCGAGCCCCATGTCGTAGAACAGTGCGCCTTCGATAGGCGGCAGTCCCACGGGCAGGAAACCGAGCACGAGACTCCGGGTGAGGGGGAAGCGCAGCTCCGCGTTGACTACGGCGATCTTCGACCCAATGAGCTGATCCAGATTGCTGCAGCCGGTGAGGCCGTTGCTGCTGCTGGATGGATTCAGACATTCGTTGTTGAGGATCGAGCCCGCGGTGTAGCCGCGCAGCAGCTCCGTGCTCCCGAGGAATTGGGGGAACAGGTCGGCGTCGCGCCCGTAGCGACCGAAGAACAGCCCGCGGACCGCGAGGGTGAAGGGACGGGCGAAGAAGTAGCGGCGCCAGTCGACGAGACCTTGGGTGAACCGCCAGTCGCCGAGGGTCGGCGAAAGCTCTAACCGCCAGCGGGAACCCGCGAACGGGCCCACGAAGCCGAAGAGGGAGTTGTCGTGCACGAGCGCGGCCTGCGGGCCGTAATAGGTGACCGATGGGCCGGCCACGGTGAAGGGATCCGTGTAGTAGCCGCCCCCGCCCAGCGCGGGACTGTACTGCACGAGGCTCTGCTTCAGCGTGTCGACACTGATGTTCGAGAAGTGACCGCCGAGCTCGACGCGTGTGAAGCGACTCAACGGATAGAAGCTCTGTGCGAACACATCGCGAATGACGAACCGCACGAGTTGCTGCGTCTGGTATACCGAGTCCAAGACGGGTTTGCCGCCGGTGCCCGGGTGACTGAAGCCTTGCACGGCGGTCGGCAGGTAGAAGTAGAGCGGCTCCTGCGACCCGCCGAACGCCCAGTTGAGCCGGTGCGCCTGGTTGATGTACGCGGCCAGCACCTGTGCCTCGCTCAGCCGCCCGTTCAGCGAGCCCGAGAATATCATCGTGTGGTTGCCGAGAATATCCGAGAGGGAGATCGCGGTGCCGCCGAAGAAGCCGCGTCCAAAGTTATTGCGCTCGTACCCCACGGTCGGCCGCGCCACGTAATCAGGCGTGAAGCGCGTATGGTAATCCTTGAACGTGAACTCGGTCGTGTCCGGGAGGGCGGGTGAGGAGTCGAGCAGCGCCTTCACCGACACGGGGGCGGGTCCCGCGCCCGAGTCGGAGCTCTGCGGCGCGCTCCCGGACGCACGGAATCCCGTCGGGGACCGGTACACGGAGGCGCCGCCGCGCTGCTCCTCCGCGGGCGCGGGCGCGGCCGCCTCAGCGGGCGGCTTCGCCGCCTGCCTGGCCTCGCGCTGCTGGGCGGCGAGCAACGACGTCACCGGCATCGTCGCGGGCGGCTGATAGGGCTGGCGCCGCAGCGAGCGCGGGTTGTCCACGGCGTAGACGTTGTACTCGCCCTCTTCGTAATACGCGAAGGCGAGCCGGTCGGCCTCGTGCGCCCAGGAGAGGCAGGGCGAGAGCGGTGTGATGCCCGACACGCCGGTGTACACGTCGGTGAGCTGGTAGATCTTGGCGTCGCCCAAGTCGTAGAGGAAGACGTTGCTGATGCCGGAGCGGTCGGAGACGAACGCGAGCGACCGGCCGTCGGGCGCCCAGGCGGGGTCGATGTTCTTCCCCTGATCCATGTGTCCCAGCAGCTCGATCGTACCCTTGTCGAGATGGAACAGGGCGATCCGCATGTTCCCGAACTTGAGGGCGTCGAAGTCGGTCTTGGGCCCGCGGTCCGTCGCGAAGGCGATCGTCTTGCCGTCGGGGGCCCAGGACGGCTGCAGGTCGGCGTACTTGTCGTTCGTGAGCCGGTGCAGGCCCGAGCCGTCCGCGTTGACGACGAACAGGTCCGAAATACCGCCGTCATAGCCGCTGAACGCGAGCTCCTTCCCGTCGGGAGACCAGGACGGCGTCGTGAGCCCGTTCAAGGGCAGCGGGATGCGGCGCACCTCCTCGTCCTTTTTCACGTCGAGGATCACGAGGTCGTCGCGGTCCCGATGCTTGGCCGCGATGGCGAAGTAGCGGCCGTCGGGCGAGAACGAGCCCGCCGAGTTGATGAAGCGCAGGCTCTCGTAGTTGCTCGACAGGGTGGACTTCACCAGGCGCCGCAGCACCTTGCCCGTCTCCGCGTCGGCGAGATAGAGATCGACGAAGAACGAGTTCTTCTCGCTGAAGTAGGCGATCTGCCGCCCGTCGGGCGTGAGCGCGGGGGCAATGTGCAGCGTCCCCTCCGAGCGTTTGCGCGTGAGCAACGGCTGCGCGATGCGGCGGGCGCGGTAGTGGTCGGCGAGCTGTGGCAGGTACGTGGTTTGCACCGCGTCGCGCCAGCCGCTGATCAGCTCGTCCAACGTCACGCCGATGATGCGCTTGAACGCGCCCTCGACGCCCGCGGTGGTGGACGCCTGCAGGATCTGGCCGACCGCCTCGTCGCCCCACTTTTCCCCGATGTAGGCCCAGATCGCGTGCCCGAAGTAATAGGGGAACACCTCGTCATAGCTCAGCTGCTGCAGCGTCGGGAGGTGGCCCTCCACCGACGCGTCCCGCAGCCACATGGCGGTGTGGTTGTCGATCGGTCCGACCGAGAGATACTCCGCCATGCCTTCCATGAACCACAAGGGCGGGTTGATGTTCACGTAGGTCTGGATGCCGGCGCCGATGCGACCCCGGCTGAACACGTCGTACTGGAACTGGTGCACCATTTCGTGGCCGACGACGTGCTCCAGCTCTTCGTACGCGCCCGTGAACGGCAGCACCATGCGGTGCTTGAAGAACTCGGTGAAGCCGCCCGTCTCCTCGCCCACGTCCCCCGACGTGGTGTTGGTCTGCTGGAAGTCGGACTGCGATGCGTAGAAAATGATGGGCTTGCGGCCCTGGAACTGGTGGTGCAGCACCCGCGACAGCCGGGCGTACCACCGCTCGGCGATGCGCGCGCCGTCCAGTGCCGCCGCCCGCTCGGCCGGATAGTAATAGACTTCGAAGTGCTCGGTCTGAATGATGTGGAAGTCGAAGGACTGGTACTGCACCTTGTTCTGCCCGAAGTACTGCGCCACGAGCGGCGCCGCGCCGACCAGCGCGAGCGCCGCCACGATCCCACCGATGCGTCGCATGACCATCATCCTTTCGACCCGCCCTCGGGTGCGCCCGCCGCGAGCACCGGGGCGTCACCCCACAGGCGCTCGAGCTGATAGAACTCCCGCAATTCCGGATGAAAAACGTGCACCACGAAATCCACGTAGTCGAGCAGCACCCACCGCCCCTGTCCCAGGCCTTCCACGTGATGCGGCACGATGCCGCGCGGCTCGAGCGCGGTCATCAGGTGCTCCGCCATCCCCCGCACGTGCGCATCCGATGTTCCCGACACGATCACGAAGAAATCTGCGGCGGCCGTCAAGCCACGCAGGTCGAGCACCATCAGGTCGATGCCCTTGCGGTCGACGAGGGCCGCCGTCACGCGCCGCAGCGCCGCCAGCGCATCGCCACCGGGGCGCCCCGCGGGGCGCCCGCTGCGCCTGCTAGTCATAGCGCCCCGAGCGCGTGTTTGTTCCGTCCGCCCGTGAGCATCCCGCGCCCGCATATCAGTAGTATGGCCATCCTCGTCCGGACGTTGAGCGGGCGGCTATTCCTTGACTACCGTCACCTGGATTTCGGGACGCACGTCGGGGTGCAGCTTGATGCCGACGCGGAACTCGCCCAGCTCGCGGATCGGCTCGGGGAGATCGACCTTGCGCTTGTCCACCTTGATCCCGAGCTCCTCGAGCTTGCGCTGCACGTCGCCCGCCGTGACCGAGCCGTACAGCTTGTCCTCCTCGCCGACCTTGACGGCGAAGCTGAGCCGGACCTCGGCGATGCGCGTGGCCTCGGTCTCGGCGGCGCTCTTCTCGTCGGCGCGCTGCCGCGCGATCCGCTCCGCCTCGTACGCGATCTTCTTCTTGTTCGCCTCGGTGGCCGGGTAGGCGAGTCCCTTCGGCAGCAGGTAGTTGCGGGCGTAGCCGTCCTTGACCTTCACGACGTCGCCCGCGGTGCCCAGGTGCTGCACGGCTTCACGCAGAATCACTTCCATGGTTCGCGTTCCTTAAGAAAGAATTACGCGGAAAAGGTTCACGCCGGGGCGGCGAGCGGCGTGCGCGCCAACGCCCGCGTGGCCCGCCAGGCGAGCGCGAGTGCGACGAGCGTCTCGAGCACGAGCCACACGGGCCAGCCGGCCGCGAGCAGCCGCACCGTGGGCTCGAACGCCGGGTACAGGCCCGGGGCGACCTCGATCACGCGCCGCATGGCGCCGCTCGCGTCGCGCGTCGCCTCCCAGTGGGCTTCCTGCCACACCGACGGTCCCACGGTGAGCGGCCCGAGGATCGCCACACCGGCCGCCGTGTAGAGACACGCCCGCAGCGCGAGCGGCCAGAAGCGCGCGCCGGCCGGGCGTGCGGCGACGCCGGCGGCGAACGCTACCGACACCAGCACGATCCAGGCCCGGTCCAGGGCGCCCAGCAATCCGGCCGCGGGCCCGAGCAGCAGCGCCACGCCGGCTCCGGCGGCGCCGGCCAGCACGAGCCACTGGGCCCGCGATCCCGGTCGCGCCGCCAGCCGCAGCGCGGCGAACGACAGCGCCACGAGGCCGAGCCAGCGCCCCACCGTCAGCCGACGTATCCCTTGATGTAGGGCAGCAGCGCCAGTTGGCGCGCGCGCTTGATCGCGGTGGCGAGCTGGCGCTGGTGCCGCGCGCACATGCCCGACAGCCGGCTGGGGAGAATCTTGCCGCGCTCGGTCAGGAAGCGGCCGAGCGTGCGGTCGTCCTTGTAGTCGAGCACCCGCACCCCGGACTCGCACACGGGACACGTCTTGGCGGGCCGTCTCATGCGTCGTCCTCCTCGATCTCGTCCACGACGTCGGCCGCGATGACCGCGGGAGCGGCCGCGGGCTTGGCCGGCAGGCCTTCGGACACGACCACGAGGAACCGCAGCACGCCCTCGTCGAGCTTCACGGCCCGCTCGTACTCGGGGAGCAGCGCCCCCGCGGTCTCGTACTGTGCGACCACATAGTAGCCGGAGTCTTTCTTCTTGATGGGGAACGCGAGGGAACGCTTGCCCCACTGCGCGACGTTGGTAATGGTGCCCTTAGCGTCTTTGGTGAGGAGGGCGTGAAACCGCTCCAGCTTTTCGCTGATCGCGGGCTCTTCCAGTGCGGGATCGAAGATGTAGACGGTCTCGTAGCGACGAGCCATGCCACCTCCCTTTGGTCATAGGCGACCCGACGCAGGTGCCGCGCCGAGTAGGGATCGCAACAGGCGGAAAGATAGAACCGCGGCGCCGGGTGTGGAAGGGCGCGTCGCGCGCGTGATGTCGCTCACGTATGCCGTCGCGCAATGCGGGGTTTTTGAGGCCGCGGCGACACGGTGTGACGACCATCACGATACGCGACGCCCCGCTCAATCATCCTTTCGATAAGGAGTTGCGACGGGGCGCGGTGTTGAGCGCGAATTGGCACCGCTCTTGCTTTACTACGATGACGAACACGCACCAGGAAGCGACGCATGCAAGCAGCGGGTCTCTGGCTTCGCGCGCGCGCCACACGCGCCGTCGGGGCGGCAGCAGGGTTGATCACCCTGTTGGCGCTGCAGCCGGAGCCTGCGCGCTTCAGCGCCGTTGCGGCGACGCGGGTTTCGCACGCGCGGGCGCTGGTGCTGTCCGAGCAGGCGCGCCGCTACTTGATGCTGCAGTATCGGTCCTTTCCGACCGAGTTCATGGGCTGCATGATCGGTGAGATGCACGGGAACGCCGTGATCGTGCATCGCATCGCGCCCGCCGACGTGGATCCGAAGCAGTCCACGGAGACGCGCGTCGTGCCGAAACAGACGTGTGAAGACGCCGGCTGGACGGGGACCGTGGGGGTGATTCACAGTCACCCCAGTGGCGAGCGCTGCTGGTACTTCTTCCCGGGCACGCAGGTGGCCACGTCGGATGCCCAGTCGTTCGGCCGCCAGCCCTATCCGGTGGACGCCATCATGTGCGGTGACCGCGTGGTCTGGATCAGCCGCGACATGGCCCAACAGCAGGTGCGGCTGATCGAGCCGGACCCGCAACAGGTCGCGCCGCGGCTCCAGCGGGGCAACCCCCTCCAGGGCGGTTCCAGCGCGCCGTAAGCCGCTTCCCGCAGTAGATTCCGGTGTGTGAAGCCCGCTGCACTGAGCAGCCTGCTCATCCTGTGCGTGGGCGCGTCCCGTTTGCCGGGGCAGGCCCAGCGCGACACGACCGCCCGGATCGTGGGCACGGCGCGGTCGTCCACCAATGGCCTCCCCATCCCCGGCGTAATGGTCGCCGTGCGCGGGGCCCGTGCGTTCGGCGTGAGCGATAGCGCCGGGGTTTTCGCCCTTGCCGGCCTGCCGCCCGGACGGCAGACGCTCCGCATCCTCTACCGCGACAGCCTGTCGTACGACAGCGAGGTCACGCTGAAGCGCGGCAAGACACTGGCGCTGTCGGTGCTGCTCGACGTCGACGCGGTGGAGTTGAGCCCGATCGTGGTCGAGGCACGCAGCTGGCGCGCCGACCGCAGCCTGGCCGGGTTCTACGACCGCAAGAAGTGGCGCTTCGGCCGGTTCTACACGTTGGCCGACCTCGAGCGCCGCAGCGGGCTTTCGCTCCGGAGCCTGATGAGTGAATCGGGGGTGCAAGTCCGGTGCGGCATCGGACCCTGCCTGCCCATCGGTGGAGAGCTGTGGCGGCGCTGCGTCCTCACGCTGTTCCTCGACGGGATGCAGCTGCCGGCCGATTTCCTCGAGACGATACGGGTCGACGAGCTCGCCGGGGTCGAGGTGTACAAGCGCGGGTTCGACGTGCCCATCGAGTTCCAGACCGGCTTCGGCGGGGGCTGTGGGGCCGTGCTGTTGTGGAGCCGGTACTGATGCGACGGCTGCTCGCCCGACTCACCGTGCCGGCGTTTCTGCTCGGCGCCTGTCGCGGACCGAGCAGGGAGCCCGGGCACAGCGTCATCCAAGATAGGATCGCCCTCCCGGGCCTTTCCCCTGCTGCGCTCGCGCTGTCGGAGTTTCGACCCCGGGTGCGCGCTGATGTCGATACCGGGGGGCGGTGCCGCGAGGATTTCTATTGGAGCGCACGCGGGTATCGGGCGGTCGTGTGGCGGCGTGACGGTGAAAACCGTCGGTTCTGGACGATTCAAGTCGCCACGGACAGCGCCGGTGTGGTACGGCGCTATTACGAGGACCGGTACGGCTACACGGCCGGCCGCACGATCATTCTGGTCGACTTCGACGCGGGCCGGGGCTCGGTGGAGAACGACATCCCCGATCTACCGGCCCAGACCGCCGCCGCCGATGCGGCAACCGTGTTTCACGCGCCGCAGCTCGACGATCCCTCTCTCCAGGCCGCCCGTATCCTCGAACGCTGCCGCGCGTCGCTCGACCCGTGGGGCTCGCTCGCCCGCTTCCCCGACAGTTTGACCGCGCCGCCGCCGCCGCGCCCGCTCCCTCGCGCGCCGAGCGTTGATCGGTCCTTCCGGGATTCCACACTCGGCGTAGGATACCTCGCGCCCGGCGCGGATGGTGTCAACAATTTCAGCGGCTTTGAATGGCTCGGCAACGTGATCGTGCCCGTGTACGACGGACCGGACACGCCCGTCGCGGGGTGGCTGGCGCGTGGGTGGATGGCGCGGCGGGGCGCGCCGCGCTGGAGCTGGGGCGAATGGACGGTCGGCGGGTGGATCGGCACGTCGTCCGAGGGCACCGCCCTTCCGGTCCTGGTGCTGCGTGACGACGGATGGCTCCGGTTCCGTTACGCGCCCCCGACGCCGGACGACGACGGAACCGTTTGGACGCACCGCTCATACCTTGCGCTGGGAGACATCCTGTTGGCGGTCACACGGTGGGAGGACCACTTTCTGCATCAGGACGTGCCGACGTACTTCCGGGAGCTCGGGCGACATCCGCTGCGCGGCGCGCGTGACGACACCAGCGCCGTGCTCGCGTGGCTCGAAGGGAGGGTCGGCACCGTGCCCGAGTACAGCGTCGCTCCCCTCGAGATCGACGGAGACTGGATGAGGGTGCGCGTGCATTGGCCGGGCGAATGGTGCGGGACCGCGCCGCAGCGTACGGCGGAGGGTTGGATTCGGTGGCGGCGGCCTGATACGGGGCCGATGCTCGCGATTCGCGGGTTCATCTGCTGACGTTTTCCCCGCTCGTTCCCTACACGTTGAACCGGAACAGCAGGATGTCGCCGTCTTTGACCACGTAATCCCGGCCCTCGCTGCGCACCAGGCCCTGCTCCCGGGCCGCCTTGTAGGACCCCGCCCGCACGAAGTCCGCGAACGCCACGGTCTCGGCCCGGATGAAACCGCGCTGGAAATCGGAGTGGATCTCTCCCGCGGCCGCGAACGCGGTGTCGCCCCGATGCATGGTCCAGGCGCGGACTTCGTTCTCGCCCACCGTGAAGAACGTCTGCAGTCCGAGCAACCGGTACCCGGCGTGAATCAGGCGGTCGAGCCCCGGCTCCGTCACGCCGGCGCTCGCGAGATACTCACGCCGCTCGTCCCCCGCCAGCTCGCCCAGCTCGGCCTCGAGCTTGGCGGAGAACAGCACGATCTCCGCTTCTTCGTGGTGCGCCTGGACCGCGGCGCGCAGCTTGTCGAGCCAGGGTCCGCCGCCCGCGGCCAGGTCCGGCTCGTTGACGTTGGCCGCGTACAGGATCGGCTTCGCCGTGAGCAGGCCGAGCTGTCGCAGGAAGCGGACGGCCTCCTCGCTCTCGCCGGCCTCGCGCGCGCCCCGACCTGCGTTCAGCTCCGCCATCACGCGCTCGAGCACCGCCAGCTCCGCCTGCGCCTCCTTGTCACCCGCCCGCGCGGTCTTGCGGGTCTTGTCGAGCCGCCGCTCCACCACCGCGAGATCGGCCAGGGCCAGCTCGCTGGTGATCACGTCGTGGTCGCGCACCGGATCCACCGGGCCCATCACGTGCACCACGTCGGGATCGTCGAAGCAGCGGATCACATGGACGACGGCGTCCACCTCGCGGATGTGGGACAGGAACTGATTGCCCAGGCCCTCGCCCTGGGACGCGCCTCGGACGAGCCCGGCGATGTCCACGAACTCGACCACCGCGGGGACCTTCTTTTTGGGCTTGACGAGCGCGTTCAGCTGCTCCAGCCGCGGGTCGGGGACTTCGACCACCCCGACGTTGGGCTCGACGGTGCAAAACGGATAGTTCTCCGCCGCCGCGGCCCTGGACGAGGTGAGCGCGTTGAAGAGCGTCGACTTACCGACGTTGGGAAGACCGACTATGCCGAGACGCAGCATGTCGTCACGTGCGTAGCCCTTGCTCGACTGCCGCGATCAGCTCGGGCTCGAGCGTCTCGAGCTGCTCGAGCTGCTCAGGATCGAACGGCGCGAGCACGTACTCGGACCAATCGCTCACGCCCTCGGGGAGCGGGCCCACGCCGATCCGCAGGCGCGGGTAGGCTTGCGACTGCAGCGCCGCCTCGATGCTCTTGAGGCCGTTGTGGCCGCCCGACGACCCCTCGCCCCGCAGCCGGAACGTGCCGCAGGGGATCTGAAAGTCGTCCACGAGGATGAGCAGGTCACGCGCCGGGTTGAAGGCCGGATTGGCGCGCAGCGAGGCGAGGGCGGCGCCGCTCGAGTTCATGTAGGTCGTGGGCTTGAGGATGCGGACCGGCACGCCGTCCACCTCACCCTCGGTGAAACGAGCGCGCTCGCCGCGGCGGAACGGGGGGAACCCCCAGTGCGCGACGAGCGCGTCGGCCAGCCAGAAGCCCGCATTGTGCCGCGTCGCCGCGTACTCTGGCCCCGGGTTGCCGAGGCCGACCACGGCGCGCAAACGTCAGCTCTCTTTGCCGCCCTTGGGCTTCTCCGCCTTCTCGGGCTTGGCCGGGGCTGCCGCCGCCCCCCCTCCCGCCCCACCCTTGGCTTCGGGCTTGGCGGGCGCGGCGCCCTCGGCCGCTCCCTCGCCCTCTTCCTCTTCTCCTTCGCGCACCTTGCGGATCAGCTCGGGCTCGGCCACCTCGGTCGCGGCCTCGGGGCTGGGCGCCGCCACTTCCTCGGCGCGCGGCGGCACCACCGTCGCGATCGTGAGGTTCGCGTCGGTGAGGATCTTGGCGTTGGGGATGGTCAACTCTCGCACGTGCAGCGAGTCGCCGATCTTCAGCGCGGTGACGTCGAGCTCGACCCGATCGGGGATGTTCTCGGGCAGGACCTCGATCTCCACCTCGCGAGTGACCTGGTCGAGCACGCCGCCGGCGTTGCGCACGCCGTCGGGGTTGCCCACGAGGTGCACGGGGACCTTGAGCTTGACCTTCTCGGTGGCGTGGATCTCGTAAAAATCCACGTGGATGATGTCGGGCCGCAGGGGGTGCCGCTGGATCTCGCGGATCAGCGTCTTCACCGCCGCCTTGCCCTCCACCGCCAGCTCGACGATGGTGCTCGCGGGCTCGACTCCGGTGAGGGCTTTCTCGAGCGCTTTGGCCTCGAGCTCGAGCGACTGGGTATCGCGTCCGTGCCCGTAGATCACCGCGGGGACCTTGCCGCGGAAGCGGGCCTGGCGGGCGCCACCCTTGCCGGTCGCCTGCCGGGGGCTCGCCGCGAGAGAGATGGTCTGGGCCATGGAGTCAGTTACCCGTTATACGTTGCAGGTTGCACGATCAGTCGAACAGCGAGCTCACCGATTGATTGCTGTGCTCATACCCGATGGCCTTGGCTATCAGGCCCGCGATCGACAGCACCTTCAGTCTCTCGAAGTGGCGCTCTTCGGGGATCCGAATCGTGTTCGCCACGACGACCTCATCGATACACGACGCGCGCAGCCGCTCCACTGCCGGACCCGACAGCAGGGCGTGGGTCGCGAACGCGTAGATCTTGCGCGCGCCCAGCCGCTGCAGCGCCGCCGCCGCCTCGGTGACCGTCCCCGCCGTGTCGATCATGTCGTCGGGGACGAGGCAATCTTTGTCGGCCACGTCGCCGACTACGTTGACGACCTCGGCCACGTTCGCCGAGGGGCGCCGCTTGTCGATGATCGCCAGCGACGCGTTCAGGCGCTTCGCGAATCCACGGGCCATCTTGGCGGACCCGACGTCGGGCGCCACCACGACCGGATCGTGCAGCTGCTTCTGCCGGAAGTAGCTCACGAACACGGGCGCCGCATACAGGTGGTCCACCGGGATGTCGAAGAACCCCTGCAGCTGGTGGGAATGGAAGTCCATTCCCAGCACCCGATCCGCCCCGGCGTGCGTGATCAGGTTCGCCATCAGCTTGGCGCTGATCGCCACGCGCGGCTGATCCTTCCGGTCCTGGCGGGCGTAGCCGAAGTACGGCAGCACCGCCGTGGTGCGCGCCGCGCTCGCCCGGCGCGCCGCGTCGATCAGAAACAGCAATTCGACCCAATTCTCCGCCGGGGGGTTGGTCGGCTGGATGATGAACACATCCCGGCCGCGCACGTTCTCGTCGATCTTGACGAAAATCTCCCCGTCGGCGAACCGCCGGATCGTCACCGCACACAGCGGCTGCCCCAAGTGCTTGGCCATCTCCTCGGCGAGCGGCCGGTTGGCCGTCCCGGCGAGCAGCAACAGCTGGCTCCGCGAGAGCGAAAGGTCCGCCATGTGAGCCCTGCAAAATAGAAAGCAAACTGCACCAAGCCAAGGGGTTGGACTCGTGCTATTTCGGCTTGGCGGGCTCGAGCGAGCGGCTGGCGGGCGTGACGCCGTCCACGTCCCAGGTGTTCATGCGGTACACGGTGGTCCCCTCGCCGCCCACGCCGCCGAGGTGGCGCACCACAAAGCCGGTCGCGGTGGAGTCGAACGTGAGCGACAGGAGCAGGCCGCCACTCCCGCGCACGCTGAGGCGGCGCTGAGGACGGAGCGTCTTGGTCGAGTCCACTTCCTTGGGTGTCGCGAACCCCGCGGCCGCGATGGACTTGAGCCGATCGAGATAGCGGTGAACGGCCACCGAATCGGCGGCGCGGCCGTTGATCGTCCAGGTCCTGGCCGAGCGCCTCACGGCATAGCGGTCCTTCCCGCGCTCCACGTCCAGCGCGCTGATGCTGTCGGGCACGAGGGCGGCGATCCGCTTGTCACGCCAGTCGTCGGCGCGCCGCTCGGCCATCCCGACGAGCGTGCCGCGCCACAGATAGACGCGCGCGTCGCCCGGGCGGCGCAAGTAGACGCTTTGGTAATCGCTGCCGCGCCCGCCGACGATCACCTGGACCACGGGTTTGCCACCGCGGAACACCCACAGCCAGTGGCCCCCGGCGCTGTCCACCTGGAGGCGCGCGAACGACGAGACATCCTGCGCTACGACCTCGGGACGGACGGTGTCTTTGAGGGCCTGGAGCAGGGCCGTGACGTCCGCCGCCACGGCGCGGTGACCGTTCACGGTCCACGCCGTCGCCGACTGCTTCGCGAGCACCACCGAGTCGCTGCCGTGCAGCAACGCGATCGAGTCGACATCCGCTGGCGCGAGCGGCGGGAAGGCGAGCGACCCGGTGACCGTGTCCGAGCCGCGCGAGAAGAGCTCGCTCCCGCCCCACAGCAGCAGCAGCACGGCGAGGCCGAGGGCGACCATCTTCAGCTGCTTGGCGCTCATGCCGCCGCTCCCTCGGCGGCGAGCGGTCGATACACCCGCCGGGTGGTCCGGCGCCGGCGCAGCAGCCGCCCGATCCCGGCCGCCATCAGCAGTACCGGGACGCCGATGAGATTACCGTACTTCGCGGAGCCGCGCGCCACGCTGCTCGAGAACACCAGCGGCGGCGGGGATCGGTCCTTGGAGCGGATCGCGATCAGGGCGTCGTCCTGGGACAGCCAGTCGATCGCGTTCTGCACCAGCACGATGTTGGTCGGCGAATTGCGGGCGTAGCGGTCGCTCGCGAAGTCGCCACTGCCGATCACCACGACGCGACCGCGCGGCGCGCCGCCGGACGTGGCCGGTTGGAGCGCCGCGAGCGCCGCGACGACTCGGGAGCGCAGGCTATCGCGGCTCAGCGGGCTGCCCGGCTGGATGAAGGCGGTGGCCTCCTGCACGCCCGCCGCCCGGCTGGTCACGAGGAGCGGCGTCACGCTCGCCGCGCCCTTGACCGTGTCGATCTGGCTCGCCCAGGGTAGCATCACCGGTCCCAGGTCCGCGTTCACCGGCGAGCGGCCGGTGCTGAGCGCCCGCAGCCAGAACGGATAAGGGACGAGCACCTGGCCGAACTGCGCCGGGATCCCCACCTGCGTGTTGGACGCAAGGTCGTACACCATGTCCGACGCGATCGAGAGGCCGTAGGGTTTGAGCAGCTCGTTCCAGCCCACACGCCGCGACATCGCGAGCGGCCCCTGGTCGGAGAGGGTCATGCCGCCCGCCATCACGAGCAGGCTGCCGCCGCGATCGAGGAACGCGTGCAGCCGCTCGAGCTGGGCGGGAATGAGCGAGTCGGGCGTGCCGGCGACGGCGAGCACCTTCACATCGGGCGCGATGGTCGTGTCGGTGAGCGCGAACGTGGTGACCGTGTGGTTCGCGCCGAGCTGCTCGCGCAGCTCCTCGAAGCTGCGGCGGCCGCGCGCCGCGGCGGCGTCGCTGATCTCACCGAAGGCGACCTTGGACCGCTCGGGATGCGTGAGCGCCTGGATGTCCGACGTGAGGCGGTACTCGAGGTCGTTGGTCTGCTGGATGAAGGGGATGGTCTTGACGGCGTCGGCGTACCGGACTGCCAGGCCCAGATACCCTTCTTTTACCTGCAGCTCGCCCTGTCCCAGGACGTTGAACTGCACCGGGGGGATGCCGCTCGAGCGGGCCTCGCGCATGGCGGCGCTATCCGCCGCCGGGTCCTCGATGACGAGTTTCACCTTGCCGCGCCCCGCCGCGCGGTAGTCGCGCAGCAAGTCGTCCACGTCGCGCCGGGTGGACTCGATCTCCTTGGGCAGGGCGCTCGAGGCGAACAGCTTGATGGTGACGAGATCCGGCAGGGTGCGCAGCAGCAGCCGGGTGGCCGGTGCGAGCGTGAAGGCCCGGCCGGGCGTCAGGTCGATCCGGCCGCCGATGTTTCCGCCGAGCAGGTTCACGACGATGACGGCCAGCGCGAGCAGCACCGTGCCCAGGCGGAGGCGCTTGAGCGCCTCGCCGCGCGCGGTGAGTTTGCGCGAGAGCAGCGCGAAGTACGCGAGCACGAGGAACAGGGCCGCGAGCGTCACGAAGTAGACGGCGTCGCGCAGGTCGATCACACCGCGGGCGATCTGGCTGAAATGCGACAGCACGCCCAGCGCGCCGGCGATGGCGCCCAGGCGGGGCGGCAATCCCACGAGCAACTGGTCCAGTCCAACGAAGATCAGCAGGAACATCACGAAGACGCCGACGATGAATGCCGTGATCTGGTTCTGACTCACGCTCGACGCCCACACGCCCACGGCCGCCAATCCCGCGACGAGCAGGGCCGCTCCCACGTACTGGGCCACGATGATGCCGAGCTCCGGTGCGGTCCCGAGCGCGAGGCCGAGCGGGACCGTGAGGGTGATCGCGAGGGCGATGAGCAGGAACAGCAGCTGACCGAAGTACTTGCCGAGCAGCAGCTCGAGCTCAGTGATCGGCTGCGCCAGCACAACCTCGAGGGTGCCCGAGCGCAGGTCCTCCGCCAGGGCCCGCATCGTCACGGCCGGGACCAGGAACAGCAGCAGCCAGGGAAGGAAGTCGAGCATCGGCCGCAAGGAGGCGATGTTGTAGACCTCCGCCTCGCGGAAGAACAGCAGCGCGTTCACCCCGGTGAACACGACGAGCAGGATGTAGGCGATCGGCTGGTCGAACAACGCCTTCAGCTCGCGTCGCGCGATGGTACGGATCGGGCTCACGTCACCGCTCCGCCTGACTCGTCAGGTGGCTGACTCGTGAGCTGGTGGAACAGGTCCTCGAGGCGGCCGGCCGCCTGATGCAGCTCGTACAGCGTCCAGCCGCGGGCCTTGGCGAGTCCGAAGATCTCGGGCCGCAGGTCGGTGGAGCGATCGGCGGTGAGCGTCACCGCCACTCGGCCATTCGTGGCCGGGCCTGCCGGACTCACCCGGCGCACCCCGGGGAGCTGGCCCAGCGCTTCCGCGACGCCCGTGCCGGCGGCCTCGACGGCGATCTCGACCGCCCCTTCCGCCTGCTGGATGAGCCGCTCCACGGGTCCGTCGGCCACGATCTTACCGCGGCTGATGATGAGCAGGCGCGAGCAGGTGTGCTGCACCTCCGGGAGCACGTGCGTCGACAGGATCACGGTGCGGTCCTTGCCGAGCGCGCCGATCAGCCTGCGGATCTCCAGGCGCTGGTTGGGGTCGAGCCCTTCGGTGGGCTCGTCCAGGACCAGCAGATCGGGGCGGTGCAGGATCGCTTGCGCGAGGCCCACCCGCTGGCGGTACCCCTTCGACAACTCGCCGATGGGCCGGTAGTACACCGTCTCGATGCCCGTGCCGGTGACCGCCTCGTCGAGCGCTTGGCGGCGCCCGACACCGGCGAGCTCCCGCAGGTCGGCGATGAAGCCCAGGTAATCGCACACCAGCATGTCGCCATACAATGGATTGTTCTCAGCGAGGTAGCCGATGCGGCGCTTCGCCTGGCGCCCCACGTCGGCGAGCGGTACGCCGTCGAGCTTGATGCCACCCGTGTCCGGCTCGTAGTACTGGGTGATCATCCGCATGGTCGTGGATTTCCCGGCCCCGTTCGGGCCAAGGAATCCCACCACCTGACCGCGGTCCACGGCGAACGAGACCTGGTCGACGGCCGTCACGCCGTCGAACCGCTTGGAAACGCCTTCGACTGAGAGGAGAGGCATACCGACCAGCGAATGTGTGTATGGGCGGAGTGATGCTAATCACACCGGCCCGCCTTCATCAAGTCCCCCGGCAGTCCCCGGATTCCTCTTTAAAGGGACTTGAGAAACGCGACGATGGCGTTCCGGTCCGCGACGGGGAGGGCCTTGAAGCGGTCGCGGACGCCCGCGGCTTCCCCGCCGTGGCGCTCGACGGCCTGCTCCAGGGTGGCGGCCTGTCCGTCATGCAGGAAGGTCTTGGCGTCGCGCAGATCGAGCAGGGGCTCGGTGCGGAAATCCCGGGGGGTCGCGCTGCCGAGGCAGATGTCGGCCAGCTCCGCTCCCATATCGTGGAGCAGCAAGTCGGTGTAGGCGGGGAACTCGCGGTAGGCGAGCGCCGCAATGGGGCTCGCCCCCGTGCGCAGCGTCGGGATGTGGCAGGAGGCGCAGCCGATCTGCGAGAACAGGTCGCGCCCGCGCCGCCCGTCCTTGCCCAGCTTGGCGGGCGTGGGGGCGCCCAGGAAACGCACGAAATCGTCCGCCAGAGCGAGCCCCTCCTGTGTGATCTCGGGCTCGGCCACCGGATCGACGCCGGGCGGGATGGGCTTGCCGCCGATGTTCTCTTCGGTAGGCTGCTCGGGGTCGGTCACCCCCGTCTCGGTGGGGAACGCGCCGGCGTTGAACTCGCGCAACGTGGGAACCAAGGCCTTGCGGCCGAAGCGACCGATCCGCCCGTCCAGCGAGCGCCCCGGGCGCCCCCGGATGCCGTCGTGATTCCGGTCGTCCGGGTCGGCGTACGAAAGGATGGCCGAGTCCGGGACGAGATCGAGCAGTCCCCGGCCGAACACCACGGGCGAGGTGCGGTGAGCACGGGCCGTGGCGGACGGGGGGAAGGGCTCGCTGTCGATCCCGAGCGCCTGTTTGAGGGCCGGCGTGGTGTGCTGCTGCACCACCGGTCCGCCTTCCTGCACCAGGGGATCGCAGGCGGGGGCGTGGAACGCGGTGGCGTGCACCTCGATTTCGTCGCCGCGCCCGCCCGCCGCGGGGTCCTCATGGCACTCGCCGCACCCGGTCGAGTTGAAGAGCGGCCCGAGCCCGGTCGCCGGGGTGAACGTGCTGTCGAACACCACCTTGCCGCGGGCGAAGCGGTCGCGTTGGTCGCGCGTGAGGCCGGGCACGGGGTCGCCCGGCTTCACCGGCTTGGCGCAGCCAGCGAGCAAGAGCAGGAAGAGAGCCGCGACCCGCTGCCGGGTCACGGCTTCGGCACCTCGATCTTCTCGATGCGGTCCGCGACGAGTCCCGCGCCGGTGCGGTGGCCCTCGACCCGCACCACGTCTCCGGGCTTGAACTCGAGGCCCGCGAGGCGGGCGGCGGTTCCGCCGCCGGCGTGAGCCGCCGGCGCGACGCTGATCTGTACGATGCGCAAGGCCATGCCGACGCCGGTTATCAGCTCGAGTGATCCCGTCTTCGCCGTGAAGGCGCGCACGGTGCCCTGGTAGGTGTACGACGCGCCGGGTTGCGCGGCCGTCTGCGGGTGTCGATCGACCGGGGCGTACGTGGCGACGGGCAACAACAGGATGGCGCTGAACGCCACGGTGCGACTGCGGCTCTGCATGCGCTCCTCCGCGTACCTCGTGCCCAGCAAACTGGCGACGGGGACGACTGTCAGTCAACCCTCACGGCGCCGCCTTCTCCAGCTGCTCGGCCGCACGCCCGATCACGTCAGCGGTGGCCTGGAGCGCCTTGCCGGCGGCTTCGATTTGCGCGTCGCCCTCGGACCAGTTTTTCTGCTCGATCGCCTCGCGCACGCCTGGAAGTGTTTTCACGCCGTAGCCCGTGTAGAAGCCTGGCGCATAGACCGCGTGACGATACCACGGCCGGCGCGGCAGTCCGGCTGCGGTCGTCAGCGCCCGTTCCGAGCGGAGCAGGGTGGCGTTCACGGCCTGCACGTCCGGCTTGGCCAGCGCCGCGCCGCCGTTGGCCTGAGCGCGCCCCAGGGCTTTCTCGTAGCGCTCGGCCACGCGTGTCAGCGCGTCGGTCGCGTTGTCGAGCGGCGCGAAGTTGAGAAACGGCGGCAGCGCCTCGCGCGCCGGGGGCACGTCGGGCTCGCGCGGATCGGCGGTGGCCGTGAACAGGCCCTCGTCGAGCTCGCGGGTCCGCTCGCGGATCTCGTCCTGCTTGTCCTTCGCGAGCTTCTCCACCTCTTTGGTGTACTTCGCCACCGTCTCGGCCAGCCCGGTGAATTGATAGGGCAGGACTTCGGCGTCGGCCAGGCGCAACACCGCGGTGCCCACGGTCTGGGCCAGGGCGCGCCCGTACACGAACGACGTGTCGTCGAAGGTGGTGAACCACTTGAAGTCATCGTAGATCGAATGATAGATCCCGCCGCCGCCCTCCCCGCCGTAGCCGAGGTTCAACGTGGCGACGCCGACGTGCTGCAGGAACGGCGTGAAATCCGACCCGGACCCGAGGGCGTCGATGCGCAGGTCGGCACGCTGGCGCGCTTCCTGGCGGGCGTCCGCGGAGGTCGCGTCGGCAATGGCACGGAGCTGGGCCCGCTTCCATACGGTGAGCTTGGTTTCGGGATCTTCGATATCGCGCGCCACGTCGTTGATGAAATTCTCGAGCGAGTGCGAGCCGCCGATGTTCAGGTACCCGCGGTTGTTGGTGTCGCTGTTCAGGTACGCGACGGCCTTGGCGGCCAGCTCGTCGGCATGGGCCTCGACCCACTCGGTCGAGCCGAGCAACGCCGGCTCCTCGCCGTCCCAGGCGGCGTAGATGATGGTGCGGCGCGGCTTCCAGCCCTGCTTGAGGAGCTGCCCGTAGGCGCGCGCCTCTTCCAGCAGCGGCACCAGTCCCGAGATCGGATCTTCCGCGCCGTTCACCCAGGCGTCGTGATGATTGCCGCGGACCACCCACTCGTCCGGCGCGACCGCGCCTGGGATGCGCGCGATCACGTCGTACAGGGGCTTGAGATTCCAGTCGGACTTGACCCGCAGATGCACGCGGGCGGGCCCGGGACCGAGGCGGTAGGTGATGCCGAGGGCGCCGCGCCACTCGGCCGGCGCCACGCGACCGCGCAGCGCCGCCAGCAGCGGCTGCGCGTCGCCGTAGGAAATCGGCAGCACGGGAATCTTGGTGATCGTGGGGGCTTCACTCACCGCCAGGCGCTTGGCGTCCTTGGTCGCCCCGATCCCGGGGGTGAGCGGATCGCCGGGATAGAGCGGCATGTCCATCACGCTGCCGCGCTGCACGCCGTCCTTGGGCCGCCACGGACCCTGCGGGTACACCTCGCCATGGGCGTACCCATCCTCCCGCGGATCGGAGTAGATGATGCAGCCCACGGCCCCGTGCTCGGCCGCCACCTTGGGCTTGATGCCGCGCCACGATCCGAAATAGCGCGCGATCACGATGGCGCCCTTGACGGAGATGCCCATGCGCTCGAGCTGCTCATAATCCGCCGGCACGCCGTAATTCACGTACACCAGCGGGGCGGTGACGTCGCCGTCGATCGAGTAGGCGTTGTAGGTCGGCAGCTGCTCCGCCTGCTGACTCGAGGTGGGGTCGCCCACGACCGGGGGCTCCTGCAGCTTGGCGACGAACTTCGTGGGTGCCACCAGCTCCACGACGCGCTCCTTGGGCGTGGGGAACAGCACGTCGAACGTCTCGATCCGCGCGTCCAACCCGAAGCCCTTGAACTTGGCGAGGATCCACTCGGCGTTGTCCTTGTCGTACGGCGAGCCGACGTGGTGCGGCCGCGCCGAGAGGCGGCGCATGTACTCGCGCAACGAGTCGGGCGACGGGACAGCGCGGAGCTTGGCCTCCCAGTCCCGCTCGGCCTTCGCCGCGTCGGTGGAGTAGCCGCGCAGGTCGGCGGTGGGGGAAGGAGCGGCGGCGAGGAGCAGCGCGCCGAGGGCGGACGCAACGAGCGCGCGGGCGATCGTGTGCATGCGGGGCAGAACCTCGTGTGCAAGAAGGAACGGTGACGAGCGATGCTCGCGGGAAAGTTGCCGCCGGTTTCGCGTCTGCGCTACGGGTATTCCAGCTCGCGCCGGGTGTACGCCTCGCCCCGGTGAATGACGAGGGCGATGTCGCGCAGATGCCGAATGTCGGTGAGCGGGTCGGCGTCCAGGACGAGCAGGTCGGCCACGGCGCCGCCGGTGACCGTCCCCGTGCTGTCGAGGTCGAGCGCCCGCGCGGCGTTGCGCGTCGCGGCGACGAGCACATCACGCGGTGCGAGCCCCGACGCCTGCATCGCCTCGAGCTCCCGGAACACCGACGCGCCGTGCAGCGTGAGCGGGTTCCCGGCGTCGGTTCCGAGCGCCACGGGGATACCGGCGTCGAACACCCGCTTCAGGTTCAGGGCGCCCTGGTCGTGGCGCCGGGTGCTGCCGAGTCCGGGCGCAAGGGAGCGGACGATGCGGCCGAGCCGCTGGCGCAGCGACGGCGGCGGGCGCTGTGCGAGCGCGACCGTATCAGTGGCGAACGCCTTGGCGCGCGTAGCGCGATCGACGCACCGCAGCGCCCCGCGGTCGGGCAGGAAGTGGCGCGCCGTCACCTGGCCATAGCCGTCCAGCACGGTGAGCGTGGGCACATAGATCGCCCCCGCGCGACGGGCGAGCGCGAGAAACTCGTCGTCCACCGGCCCGGACCACACCGAGTGCACCAGGACACGCGCCCCGGCGCGGAGCGCGTCCTTCGCCTCCCACAGGCCGGTGGCGTGGACGATCAGCGGCAGCCCGACCTTGCGGGCTTCGTCGCCGGCGGCATGCACCAGCGCCGACATGCGCGCGCTGTCCGGCGGCTGGGGCGGCATGATGTACCACACTTTGATGGCCGCGGCGCCCCACGCCTTGTGGGCGCGGACCGCCTGACGCACCGTGGCCTCGTCCGCCATGTAAACGAACTGGCGTTGATCGGGCAGGTTGAGCCAGGGGTCGATGGTCGAGAGCAGCGGCCCGGCGGCCACGACGCGCGGTGCAGTGGTCGAGCGCGCGGTGCGTTGCTGGAGGTCGAGCGTCCAGGGGTAGCCGCCGACGTCGAACACCGAGGTGACGCCGCTGCACAGGTAGGAGCGAAAGAATCGCTCCGGCCGCCGGTGCAGCTCAGCCTCCACCGTCTCGTACGCATAGGTGGCCCGCAGGTCGAGGGCGTCGGGTCGCCCGTCCACCCACCCGGTCTGGGAGAAATGCACGTGGGTGTCGATCAGGCCCGGGACGATCCACTTGCCGGCGGCGCGCAGCGTGTCGGCGTCGGCGGGAACGGGACAACTGGAGCGAGCCCCCGCGCAGGCAATGCGCCCGTTGCGCGTCACGACTACGGCATCGCGCACCGGGGCGGCGCCGCTGCCGTCCAGGAGCGTCGCCCCGACGATCGCCAAGGGCGGCGGCGTCGCGTCCGGCGTGGGAAACGCGGTCGTGACGGCGATCTTCCACCCCGCGGGCGTGTGAACGAAGACGCGCTCGCTCACGCCGCGTACGCCGCCGGTCGAGTCCACGGCGCGGTAGCGGTAGACGCCGTAGGCGACGTCCGGCGTGACCGGAACGATGCGCAACTGCGTGGCCACGAGCGTATCCGGCCACGCGGTACCGACCCCCGCGGCAAAGGAGTCATAGCCCTGGCGCAGACCGTCGGGGCCGACGCGCGCGAGTGCGGGGGTATGGAGGTAGTGCGAGAGATAGGCGGCGCGGTTGCGGGAATGAATGGCCGCGATGTTGCCGCGAAAGGCGTCGAGCGGCGTGGTCTGGGCCGCGAGCGGACCCACGGCGAGCAGCAGGCCGAGGGCGGCTCGGGTGATGCTCACTTCCCCTTCACGCTCGCGTACACCAGGCGCTGGAACCGCGCGTCCAGCGACCACGCGGGCGGGAGGTGCTGCGTCCACACCATTGCCACCAGATCGGCTCGGGGATCGACCCAGAAAAAGGTCGACGCCGCTCCCGCCCAGCGGAACGTGCCTGGTGATCCGGGGACCGTGGTGTCCGAATCCACGCGCACGGCGCCTCCGTACCCGAAGCCGTTCCTGCCGGGAGGCCAGTCGGCGGTGATCGGGGGGATCGGCGTAAGCACGGGCGGCAGGTGGTTCTGCATCATCAGGGCCACGGTCTCGCGCTCGAGCACCCGGTGCCCGTCCAGCTCACCGCCGTTCAGGAGCATTTGGGCGAAGCGGAGGTAGTCGCTAGCCGTCGAGAGCAGGCCGCCACCGCCGGAGAGCATCCTCCCCTCGGACGTAAACTCCGGTGCGATCGCGGGCGCGGTCGCCTGCAGTTTCCCATCGGGTCCACGCATGTACGCCGTCGTCACATGCCCCTCCATCGCGGGCGTGACGTGGAAGGCGGTCATCGACATGCCGAGCGGCCGGAGCAGGGCGCTGTCGAGGTAGCGATCGAACGGCATGCCCGACACGACCTCGAGGACCCGGGCGAGGACATCGATGGAGTAGCCGTAATTCCACCGTGACCCTGGTGAGAATGCCAGCGGGAGGTGCGCCAGGCTGTCGGACAGCTGGGCGAGAGTCCAGTGGGGGTCGTTGAGGCCCGCGCGGCGATAGATCGAATCCGCCGGCGTGTTGCCGATGAAGCCGTACGTCAGGCCCGAGGTGTGAGTGAGCAGATCGGCCAGGGTCATAGGCCGCTCGGGATCGTGCAGCACGGGCGTCGCGGCGCCGCCGCCAGCGTAGACCTTCACGCCCGCGAACGCGGGAATGTATTTCGAGACCTGGTCGTCGAGGCGCAGCTTGCCGCGCTCGTACAGCTGCATGACGGCTGCGCTGGCGATCGGCTTGGTCAAGGAGTAGATGCGAAACACCGCGTCCGGGCTCATGGGGCGGCGGTGTTCCACATCCATCCAGCCGACGGACGCGACGTACGCCAGCTTGCCGTGCCGGGCGACTACGGCGAGCAGGCCGGGAAACTGTCCGGAGTCCACAGCGGATTGCAGGGTTGGCGCGATGCGCTCCAGCGCGGCGGCCGAGAGGCCCACATCCTCGGGACGAGCGCGCGGCAGGCCCTGCGCGATGAGGGATTCGGTCAGGAGACAGCACGACACGA